>NZ_JBEXWC010000003.1:0-467688 GCF_040629635.1 Streptomyces sp. NPDC005898
TTGAAACGCGAGGCCGCGTACTGCACCAGGGAGAGGTTCATCTCGATCAGGCAGTTGCGCACGTACTGGTACTCGTGCGTGCCCTCCTCCAGCTCACCCAGCCGGTCGAAGAAGCGCCGGGAGATCGCCCGCGCGTCCTTCGGCGCCACCGAGGACGGATCCGCGTACGCACGCTCGGCGACCTTCTCCACTGCGTGTGCGTGAGCCTGCTCCGTGACCGCCATGGTGGCCATGTCCGGGTCCTCTCTTCCACTGGTTTCCTGGGGGTGCTTGCGGGCATCATCTGCCCCGCGATCGGCGCTTCACACAGACAGGACGAGCGAATTTCCGAAACACGGTCAGTTTCCCGCCCAGCAGGTCACGCCTTGCTGCCCAGCAGGCCGCGCCGCGCCTGACGGGCGGCCCGCCGGCGTCGACTCACTGTAGGGCCCTCCCGTCACGGCCGGGACGCCGGGGGCCACCGGCCACTGCCCGGAGTCAACGCCCGGGACAACCACCGTCCTGCGGACCCGCTGTGTCCAGTACCTCCCGCAGTCGCCGCGCGAACTCGTCCGGTTTCCCGGGATAGCCGAACTCCCCGTCGCAGAAACCGCCGTGGTGGCTCGGGAAGACGGTCGCCCGCTGTCCGAGCAGCTCGGCCGTCGCGACCGACGTGCGTCCGGTCTGTACGCGCTCGGACTCCTCGCCCACGGCGATCACGACGCGGGTCGGCGCGGCGGCGAGCGCCTCGACGTCCGGCCGGTAGTCGCTGACCGCCCATGAGCGGTCGGACAGCAGCGGGTCGTCACGCGACCCGTCGTCCTCGGCGGGCATCCCGAAAGCGGCGGGATCGGCCGGCGGCCGCGCGAAGTACGCGTCGGTGAACTCGCCCTCCCACGAGGTCATGGCGACGAACGCGGCCATCCCCGCTCCCCACCCCCGCTGCTCGTACGCCTCCCGGACATCGGCCCGCGCCCGCACGGCCGCCGGGCCGTCCGGGGTGAGGGTGATGAGCGGCGGCTCGTGCGCGACCAGGGTGGTCACGTCCTCGGGGTACTTCGCCACGAGCGCGAGCGCGGTGACCGCTCCGCCGCTGCTGGCGAACATCTCCACCGGCCCGGCCCCGAGTGCCTCGATGAGGGCGTGCACGTCGTCGGCCTGGGTCTGCGGCGTGTGGTCGACGCGGCCGTCCTTGCGGATGCTGCGCCCGAGCCCGCGCGGGTCGTAGGTGACGACGGTCCGCTCGGGGAAACGTGCCGCGAGGGCGGCGAAGCCGGAGGCGTCCATGGGCTGCCCGATCATGAACAGCGGCGGGCGTCCGTCCGTGGTCGGCAGCGGCCCGCGAATGTCATGGACGAGGTCCGCGGCGGCTGTCTCAAGTGTGCAGGTCTTCATGCCTCTGTAGACCGGCCCCGTTCCGAAAACTCATCGGCGCGGCGGGCGCGGCTCCGTGCGGCGAGCGCACCTCTGCCCTCAGCGAAGCGGGGACACCGCGGCGCGCGTTACGTGTTTGAGTGCGCTGATGAAGATCTTGGTGTTGGGCGGAACGGCGTGGGTGGGCCGCGAGATCTCGCGGCAGGCACTGGAACGCGGGCATCGGGTCACCTGTCTGGCCCGTGGGGAGAGCGGCGGTGTGGCCGAGGGCGTGGTGCTGGTCGCCGCGGACCGGCGCGACCCGGCGGCGTACGACGAGGTGGCGGGCCAGGACTGGGACGCCGTGGTCGAGGTGTCGTGGCAGCCGGGCTTCGTCCGCGGGGCACTGGTGCGGCTCGGCGAGCGGGCGCGCCACTGGACGTATGTGTCGTCGGTCAGCGCGTACGCCTCCCATGCGCGGCCGCACGCGGACGAGTCGGCCGAGCTGCTCCCGGCGGCCACCCGCGACGAGGTCGGCCACGAGGAGTTCGGTCCGGCCAAGGTGGCCTGCGAGGAGGCCGCGGCGGCCGTGGCGGGGGACCGCCTCCTCGTGGCGCGGGCGGGAATGATCGGCGGCCCCGGCGACCACAGCGGGCGCTCCGGTTACTGGGTCGCCCGCGCGGCCCGTGAGCCGCTGGCGCCGCTTCTGGTGCCGGCTTCCGCCGACGTCCCGACGCAGGTGGTCGACGCGCGCGACCTCGCGGCATGGCTGCTGCACTGCGCGGAGAAGGGGACGACCGGGACGTACGACGCGGTCGGCCCGGTCGTGCCGCTCGGGGAGTGGATCGCGCTGTCGCGCCGGATCGGCGGGCACACCGGCCCGGTGCGGGAGGCCGACGACGCCTGGCTGGTCGGACAGGACGTGGTCCAGGCCATGGGCCCGGAGTCGCTGGCGCTCTGGCTGGCCGACCCGGACTGGACCGGCTTCGGCGCTCGCGAGGGCGCCGCGGCGAGCGCGGCGGGCCTGCGGCACCGCTCCCGGGCACAGATGCTGACGGACACCCTGCGTTGGGAGCGGGAGCAGGGACTTGACCGGCCTCGCCGGGCGGGCCTCAGCGGCGAGCGCGAGCGCCAACTCCTGCGGGCGCTGGGCTGATACGCCCCCTCCCCCACCGTCCGGGGGGGGAGGACCGTCGGCGACGCGGGCCGCCCGAGGCCGTCTGGGCCTGCCCGCGCCGCCGACGGGAACGCTCTCACGGCCGACGGACCGCGCGGCTCACCCGGTGTGGATCTCCAAGGCCGTGCGCACGGCGGACTCCAGGGCGCCCTCGATCCACGCCGGTTTGACGGACGTGTGGTCGCCGGCGAAGTGCAACGGCCCCTCGGCCACCGGGATGGCGGGCAGCAGCTCGGTGTGCTGGCCGGGCAGGAGCACGGACGCCTCCCCATAGGCGTAGGGGTCGCGCAGCCAGCTCTGGGTGCGGCCCGCACCGGTGTAGAAGACCTCGATGCGCTGGCCGTAGACCTGCTGGAGGCCGCACAGCGCGTAGGGGTAGCGCGCGTCGTCGTCCAGCGAGTCCCAGCGCCGCGCGTCGTCCGCCCAGCTGTAGGAGGCCAGGACCACGCCTCCCGCGCTGCCCGGGACCGGGTGGGAGGGGTGGAACATGAACCGGTTGGCGTTGTCCGACACCGAGCCGCCGCCCGTGACGTCGACCGCCTCCGGCTGTTCGCGGCCGAGCGCGCGGTTGGCGGCGTAGTGGGTGCGCTGGCCCGCCGTGATGTGTCCGTCGGGCACGGAGGGGTGGGCCCCGAGCAGACCCCCGTCGGCCGTCGCCCGGCCGGTGCGGTAGGCGTCGTACAGACCGGGGTCGATCCGGCGCAGCTCCCGCTTCCAGTCGGCCTCGTCGAACTCCCACCAGCGGCGGCTGAACTCCAGCAGCACCTTGGTCGCGCTGTCGTAGTGCAGTTCGGTGATCGCCCGGCGTTTGCCGTACGACAGGGGCGGGGTCACCTGCACGTGGCGCAGTCCGGAGAACGGCACCGTGACCACGGCGACGTCCGCGGTGAACTGCTCGCGGACGACCGGGCGGCCGCGCCCCTCCGAGACGGTGTCCACCCACACGTGCGGGCCCTTGCCGCGGACGTGCTCGGCGTCCGGTGCGGGGCGGTCGGGGTGGTGGTACTGGATGCGGGTCACCCGGCGGTCGAAGCGCACGTCCTCGCCGACGTGTTCCAGCAGGGCGTCCGGCAGCACGGCGGTGCCGCCCTCCAACTCGTAGAACGGCGTGCTGGGGCTGATGAGGGAGGAGCCGATGAAGCTGTGGATGAAGGACAGCGGAAGGCGGGAGGTGACGTTCTCCAGCGTGCCGATCAGGTCGATGGTCCGTTCGTCGAGACCGGCGTGTTCGGTGAGGAAGCGGAACATCGACCAGTCGCCGAACCGCTGCACCACCCGGGCCCAGCCCCGCAGCCGCTCGGCAAGCGGCTTGTCGACGCGGTTGCCGTCGCGGTCGAGGGTGCTGAACTCGTCGCGCACCGGGTCCAGCGCGGAGCGCAGGATCACGGCGGCCGGGGTGTCCCAGTGGGCGCGGGGAACGCCGAACGAGCGGTTCACGCGTCGGGGCGCGCGGGCGTAGTCGGCGCGCCGCACGCGGATGCCGTTGACGTGGATCCAGGTGCGGTGGGCGGGACGCCCCTCGCTGTCGACGTCCACGTAGTGGAAGCGCCGCTTCTTCAGGTCGAGTTGGTCGATTAGATCCATGACCAGGGGGTGGCTGCCCGGGAGGCGCATCGCGCCCGCCTCGGCGTACTGGCGGGGATCGGCGAAGGGCTGCTCGGCGTTCTCGTGGCCACCGCGGCGGAAGGTCTTGACGCGTCCGCCCGCCCGGTTGCCGTTGGCCTCCAGCACCGTCACGCGGTGGCCGGCCCTCTTCAGCAGCCAGGCGGCCACGAGTCCGGCCGGGCCTGCGCCGACGACCAGGACGTTCTTGGGCCGTGTCCGTCGCTGGGACGGCAGCCCCTTCTTCAGGACCTCCTGGTAGCGCGGGACGAGGGGACGGTCGTCGGAGTCCAGTACGAGCAGTGCGCGGGCCACGGCCAGGCACCGGTCGAAGTCGGCGTTACGTCTGTCGCCCGGGGCGGCCGGCGCGGGCACGGCCGCGGCGGCGGGGCCGGTCAGGGCCGTGGCCACCGTGGCCGTGCCGGCCACCGCCGCGAAGCCCCTGCGGGAGAGCCCGCCGTCTGAACGCAGCACCGCGTGATCTTCAGTCATGGCCGTCTTTGTACAGGTGGCGATGGCCGGGCGTCCTCTTCCGGACCGGGCATTGCCCCGAAGGAACTAAGCGGCGGCGAACCCTGACGTCACAACGGGGCCCGCCGCGGTGCGCGGACTCCTGAGGCCCGGGAAACCCGAAGGGATGAACGCCGGGTGATCTCCGTCTGCCGCGGCGATCGATCCCCCGACACTGCGATATGAGTGTCCACATCCGTGCTCGCCGGCGGCCCGCGCGGTGCCTGAGGTGGGCGGCGCCGACGCGGTCCTGCGAGCGGGCGACGAAGTGGAGGGGGAAGGGTGGCGCAGCGGCGCACTCTGTTCGGTGGCAGGGCCCGGTACTGGTTCGACAGCACGCTGGCCCGCGGCGCCGCCGTGCTCGTCGCCTGGATGGCGCTGCTGTGCCTGGTCATCGTCCTCCCGGCCAGTGCGGTGCTGGCCTGGACAGACCCCGACGTGTCGGCGTCCCTGGCGGGCCGGCTCGCGCAGGTGTGGCGCCACACCGGCAGGACGCTGCGGCTCGGCGGTGCGACGGGCCCCCCGCTGCGGGTGGCGATGTCGGTGCTGCTGGCGCTGGTCACCCTGCTGTACGTCTCGGCCCTCGTCGGTCTGATCACCACGGCGCTGACGGAGCGGCTCACCGCGCTGCGCCGGGGCCGTTCCACCGTGCTCGAAGAAGGGCACGCGGTGGTCCTCGGGTGGTCGGAGCAGGTGTTCACGGTGGTGAGCGAACTGGTGGCCGCCAACGCCAACCAGCGGCGGGCGGCGGTGGTCGTGCTGGCCGACCGGGACAAGACCGTCATGGAGGAGGCCCTGAACACGAAGGTGGGCCCCCTCGGCCGGACGCGGCTGATCTGCCGCAGCGGGCCCACCACCGACCCGGCCGTGCTGCCCCTGACCAACCCGGCCAAGGCCGGTGTGGTGCTGGTCATGCCGCACGACGAGCCCGCCGCCGACGCCGAGGTGGTCAAGACGCTGCTGGCGCTCAGGGCGGCCCTGTCCGAGGTGGCCGACCGGCCGGCCGTCGTCGCCGCCGTCCGGGACGACCGCCATCGGCTGGCCGCCCAACTCGCCGCCGGGCCGGGCGGCGTCATCCTGGAGAGCGACACCGTCACCGCCCGGCTGATCGTCCAGGCCGCGCGCCACCCCGGGCTCTCCCTCGTCCACCAGGAACTCCTCGACTTCGCGGGCGACGAGTTCTACCTGGTCAGCGAGGCGAGCCTGGTCGGCCGCCCGTTCGGCGACGCGCTGCTGTCCTACACCACGTCGAGCGTCGTCGGGGTGATGCGCGGGGAGATGCCCCTGCTCAACCCGGCGCCGGAGACGCTCATCGCTCCGGACGACCTGCTCATCGTCGTCTCCCGTGACGACGACACGGTCTGGCTCGACGACTGCGCCGAGCTGGTCGAGGAGGCGGTCATGGCGTCCGGCCCCCCGACTCCCGCGCGGGCGGAGCGGGTCCTCCTCCTGGGCTGGAACCGCCGGGCGCCGCTCATGGTCGACCAGCTGCGACGCCGCTCCCGTCCCGGATCGGCCGTCGACGTGGTGACCGACCACGGTGAGGCGACCGTGCGGCAGGTGAACGAGGCCGACGCGGACAGCGGCAACGAGCTGAGCCTGACCCTGCACGACGGGGATGTCACCCGCCCCGAGACGCTGCGCCGCCTGGACGTCTGCTCCTACGACAGCGTGATCGTGCTCGGTCGGGATCCCGCTCCCGGCCCGTCGCCGGACGACCCCGACAACCGCACGCTCGTGACCCTCCTGCTGCTGCGTCAACTGGAGGAGACGACCGGGCGCGAACTGCCGGTCGTCACCGAGCTGGTCGACGACCGCAACCGGGCGCTGGCCCCCATCGGCCCCGGCGCCGACGTGATCATCAGTGGCAAGCTCATCGGTCTGCTCATGGCACAGATCTCCCAGAACCGGCACCTGGCAGCGGTGTTCGAGGAGCTGTTCTCGGCCGACGGCACCGGCGTCCGCCTGCGGCCCGCCACCGACTATGTGCTGCCGGGGAGCGAGACGTCCTTCGCCACGGTCGTGGCGGCGGCCCGCCGGCGCCAGGAGTGCGCCATCGGCTACCGGACGCACGGCGACCCGTCGATGAGCCTCGGCTACGGGGTGCGGATCAACCCGTCCAAGCACGAGCGGCGCCGCTGGACGGACGAGGACGAAGTGGTCGTCATCGGCAGGGACTGACGGCCGGCCCCACGGCGCGCGGCACGCGGTCCGGCGCACGCGGTCCGGCGTGTGCCGTCCCGCGTGCGGTCCGCGTCCGTGGGGTCAGTCCTTGTCGACGTGTTCCCGCAGGATCTTGCGGTTGGTCGCGTCGATGTCGAACGTCGTCTTGTTCCAGTCCTCGGTCGTCACGACGTCGACGGACCACTTCGGCGCGCCGCCGTCCGTGTCGTCGAGTTCCACGGAACTGACGGTGCCCTTGGTCTTGTCGGTGGCGGTCCGGGCGGCCTGCTCCGCGGTGACGGTGGCCTTTTTCAGCAGGTCGGCCAGTTCCCGCTTGTCGTCGGCGTCCTGGTCCGCGTCGGCCCGGGCCTTGCCGGCCTTGCCGGTGACCGCGTCGATGTCGAGCAGGTGCTTGGCGCCGTCGCCGGTCGCCACCTCGGCCTCCCACCGGGGAGTCTCCGCCGGCCCCTTGAGTTCGACGGAGACCGGCTTGGAGCCGTCCACCGCGCCCACCGCGGTGCGCAGGGCCTCCTCGTGGCCCGTCTTCACCTTCGGGACGAGCGCCTTGCGCTCGTCCTGGTCCTCGGTCAGGGGGGAGCCGCTCCCCGAGACGGAGGAGGTGACGGCGGCTGCCCGCGCGGTGGCCGCGTCGCTCTTCGTGTCGTTTCCGTCGTCGTCGCCGCACCCGGTGAGCAGGGCCGCCGCCGCGGCCGCCGCGCACACCAGTCCGGCGCCGCGCACGACCGGCAGACGCCGATGCCTCTGACGGGAGTCTCTGTCTGTGGTGATCATGGAGGCACGTTAAGCGACATAGAGCGCAGATGCTCGCAAAAGGGGCGCCAGGCGAGGGATGTGCACCGGCAGAGGGACCGGGTCTACCACCAATAGGCGGGGTAGCGGGGGCTGCCGGGGCGTACCCGTGAGGCGGCCCAGCCGGTCGCGACGAGCAGGACGGCCGACCCCAGGAGCAGCGGTACGAAGGTCCAGGGCGCCGGCGCGTGCAGGACGATCACCACGGCGGTCGCACACGCGGGCGAGTGCGGGGTGCGGGCCACCGTCATCACGGCCAGGCCGATCCCGGCCGCTACCGCCGCCGCCCACGGCGAACCGCCCGCCAGGCCGAGCACCCCGTATCCGACACCGGCGCACAGCAGGTGGCCGACGACCACGCTGCGCGGCTGGGCCAGCGGCAGTCCGGGCGCACCGTGGATGATCGCGGCCGACGCCGCGAGCGGGGGTATCAGCACGGGCTCGTGGAGGAGCGAGCCCACGGCGACCAGGGCCAGCAGGACGGCGGTGACGGCGCCGGCGCTGTGGGCGGCGGTGCGCGGCGGCGGCGGGGCCGGGGCGCGGCCCGCGAGGCGGTCGAGGACGCGGGGCCGGGCAGGCGAAAGCGGCGCCTCTATGGCTTCATCGATGCTCAAGGAAGTGATCTTTTTCGGGGCTCGGCCGTCAGGGGAGCCCCGCGCGGCAGGTGAGGACAAGGGCACTCGCCGGCAATTCTATCCGGCGCCCTTTCGTCGCCGCAGGTCAGGGGTGCCGTCGGCCGCTCTCAGGTCAGGGCCGCGAGCTCCTCTGGAGTGCGCGGGCCCTCCCCCGCTCCGGCCGGGAGCCCGTGCGCCCGCAGCAGCTCCGCGACGGCGATGCCCCACGGCAGGCGCAGCCCGGCCTGGGCCAGCAGGTCCCGGCGGGCCAGCATCTCCGCCACCGGGCCGGTGCGTACCCCCGAGGGCGTCAGCAGTGCCGCGTCGTCCGCCCAGCGCAGGGCCAGGTCCACGTCGTGGGTGGCCATGACCACGGTGGTCCCGGTGTCCCGCAGGCCCTGGAGGGTGGCGAGCAGGCGCTCCTGGCCGTCGGGGTCCAGGCCCGCCGTCGGTTCGTCGAGGATCAGCAGGCGGGGGCGCATCGCCACGGCGCCCGCGATCGCGGTCCGTTTGCGCTGGCCGTAGGAGAGGAGATGGGTGGGGCGGTCGGCCAGGGCGCTGATGTCCAGGGCCGCGAGCGCCTCGGCGACGCGTGCGCGGACCTCGGTGTCGGGCAGGCCGAGGTTCAGCGGCCCGAAGGACACGTCCTGTTCGACCGAGGCGGCGAACAGCTGGTCGTCCGGGTCCTGGACGACCAGCTGAACGGTGGTCCGCAACCGCGTCAGGCCCTTGCGGTCGTACGTGACCGGGGTGCCGTCGGCCGTCAGGTGACCGGTGTCCGGTCGCAGGCCGCCGCTCAGCAGCCGCATGAGGGTCGTCTTGCCGCTGCCGTTGCGCCCGAGCAGCACGAGTGCCCTGCCCTCGGTGACGTCGAAGTCCAGGTCGCTGAGGACGGCCGGCCCGTCCTCGTACGCGTAGGAGGCGCCGCGCAGCACCAGCAGGGGCTCGCTCATCCAAGAAGCCTTTCCATGACGAAGGTGAGGGCGGTCAGGGCCGCCAGGAGTGCCACGCCCGCTCCCACGAACCGCCGCGAGACGCGGGCCTCGGGCACCAGCACCCGCAAGGTGCCGTCGTAGCCGCGTCCGGCGAGTCCGCCGTGCAGCCGGCTCGCCCGGTCGAAGGCCCGCACGAAAGACGTGGCGCCCAGACCCGCGAGGGAGCGCCAGGTGGCGGCCCGTGTGGTGTGGCCGAGGCGTGCCGCCTGCGCCTGGCGGATGCGGGTCATGGCATCCAGGAGCAGGAAGCTCATCCGGTAGGTCACCAGGGCGACGTCCACGACGGGCGCCGGGATGCCCGCCTTGACCAGGCGGGGCAGCAGATCCGACATGGGGGTGGTGAAGGCGAACAGGAGCACGCCGAGCGAGGCCGCCGAGGTGCGCAGGAGCAGGCCCCCCGCCCGCGCGGGACCCGACTCCGCGAGGGTGACGAAGCCGTCCGGGCCGCCGAGCTGGACGAGCAGGGTCAGCGCTCCGGTGACGCAGAAGCCGAGCGGCACGCGGTAGGCGCGCCACAGTTTGCGCGGCGGCACACCCGCCGGGCCGAGCAGCAGGACGAGCGCGGTGGCCGCGACCAGGGCGGCGCCCGGCCAGGGCGGCAGGGAGATCGCGAGGAGGGTGAGGCCGAGCCCGAGCACGGCCTTGTCCACGGGGTGGCGGCGGCGCCAGCGACTGCTGTGCGCCGCCACGTCGATGGGCAGCACTGCCGGTCAGAGCTGCCCGGGCCCGGGCTCGGCGGCCTCGTCCCCCGGGGGCTGCCCGGCGCGCGCCTCCTGCGCCTGCCGGCGTTCGGCGCCCTGCCTGCGGCCCTTGCGCAGACCGAAGTAGTACGCGAGGACACCGGCGCCGAGGGCCGCCTGGAGGGCGAAGAGCGCGGATTCGATCTCGCCGGAGGGCGGCTCGTACAGGGGCGAGAACCACGGTTTGTAGTCCGGCTCGATCTCGGTGATCGCCGTCTCTGCCTGGGCGTCGGCACCGGTGAACGGTTCCTTTTTGTGGTCGCCGAGCCCGAGCGCCAGGGGCAGCACCGCGAGCGCCGCCACGACCACGAGCAGCAGGATGTTGATCTTCGTGTTCCGGCTCATCAGGCGCTGGCCTCCCTGTGCGTCTCCTGCGTCTCCTGCGTCTGCTGCTTCGCGGGGGTCTCCCCCATCGCGGAGGTCTCGTGCGGCATGGTGGGCCGCTTGCCCTGCGGCAGCACGCCGAGCCGCGCGAGTTCGCCCCGGCTGGACTGCACGAGCAGCCGCATGACCAGGACGGTGAGCAGGCCTTCGCTGACGGCGAGGGGGATCTGCGTGACGGCGAAGATCCCGCCGAACTTGCCCAGCGCGCCGAGGAAGCCGCTGCCGGGGTCCGGGAACGCCAGGGCCAGCTGGACGCTGGTGACGCAGTACGTGGACAGGTCGGCGACGAAGGCCCCGCAGAACACGGCGGCCATCAGCGGTACGTCGAACCGCCTGAGCAGCCGGTAGACGGCGTATCCGGCCCACGGCCCGACGATCGCCATGGAGAACACGTTGGCGCCCAGGGTGGTGAGCCCGCCGTGGGCGAGCAGCAGGGCCTGGAACAGCAGCGTGATGGTGCCGAGCACCGCCATGATCGGCGGCCGGAACAGGATCGCGCCCAGTCCGGTGCCCGTCGGATGCGAGCAACTGCCCGTCACGGACGGGATCTTCAGGGCGGAGAGAACAAAGGTGAAGGCCCCGGCGGCTCCCAGGAGCAGGGTGCTCTCGGGGTGTTCCTTGACCTCACGGGTCAGACGACGGACTCCGTGGACGACGAACGGCGCGGACGCTACGCCCCAGGCGATCGCGTGCGCCGGCGGGAGGAAACCCTCGGCTATGTGCATGGCTCAGCAGACCCTCTCCAGCACCTCGTGGATGGACAACGTGCCTTGGCCGGTCTCCTGGCTGACGGGTCGTACCGACCGGACTCCGCCTTCCCGGGCACGTGTGTGCCCAGTGGCTGCCGCGAGGGCTGGAGCCGGACTTCCCGATCACAGTGGCGAGGGCCGCACCGGCATCACACCGGATTTCCCGTTCACCAAGGCGTGGTGACATTAGTGCGCGACGGAGGGGCCTGACAACTTGCCCGGGCGATTCCGATCGTGGTCAGACGTACCCGGCACCCTGCGGGAACGGCCCCACGAGGGCTCCCGGTTCGCTCCAGCAACGCCCGTGCGGCGGGTCGGCAACACGAAGCGCGGCGTTCACTCGATCGTGAGTTCCGGCCGGGCCGCGCCCGGCGTGTGGTCATCCTGTGAGCGGCGACACGAGACGGCCGCCGGGCGGATGTGCCCCGGCGGAATGTGCTTCAGGGGGACATGTCATGACGCGGGAAGCGAGCCGCATCGTCGGCCTCGGTGAACGGGCGGTGCTGCTGGCGGCGGGGCTGGCCGACCTCGGGGTCAGCACGCTGGGCACGGCGGTGGGGACGGTACGAGGGCTGCTGCACCGCTCGGACGCGGCGGACCTGGCGGCGGACGCCGAGCACGATCTGCTGGCGCGCGGGCGCCTGGTGCGGGACCGGTACGCGGCGGTGCCTCCGGCCCACCTGGAGATCCTGGCCCGGCGCGCGCTGGCCCGGCGGGCCGCCGATGGCCTCTGACCTGTGGGAACCCGCACGGTTCAAGGACCGTGTCGACGCGGTGCTGCGTGCGTTCGTCGGCCAGGAGGCCGAACGCTTCGCGGACGTCGATCCGCTTCTCCATCCGGTGGCCGAGCAGCTGGAGGCGGCCGTCGCGGACGGCAAGCGGCTGCGGGCGGCCTTCTGCTACTGGGGCTGGCGCGGGGTGGGCCAGCCCGACAGTGACGCGCTGGTGCGGGCTGCGGCCTCGATGGAGCTGGTGCACGCCGCCGCGGTCGTGCACGACGACCTCATCGACGACAGCCCGTTGCGGCACGGCCGCCCCACCGCCCAGGTGGCCCTGCGGGACTGTGTGCCCGACCGTCCCCGCGCGTCGGCCGACGGCAGGTCGCTGGCGATGCTGGTGGGCGATCTGCTGATGGGGCTGGCCGGGCAGCTGTTCGCCGCCAGCGGTCTGCCCGCCGCCTATCTGGCCAGGGCCCGCCCCCTGTGGTCGGCGCTGGCCCGGGAGCTGATCGCGGGCGAGTGCCTGGAGATCCTGCGCACCGGAGCCGACCCCGACACCACGGCCTCGCTGAAGGTGATCCGGTACAAGACCGCCAAGTACACCGTCGAGCAGCCCCTGTTGATCGGCGGGGCGCTGGCGGGTGCGGCCGGCCGGCTGCGTGCGGGCTATACCGCGTACGGCCTGCCGTTGGGCGAGGCGTTCCAGTTGCGCGACGACCTGCTCGGCCTGTTCGGCGACCCCGAGCACACCGGCAAGGCCAACGCCGACGACGTGCGCGGGCACCGGCCGACGGCCCTGCTGGCCGAGACCTGGCGCTTGGCCGGACCCGGTCAACGGGAGCAGCTGCGCGCCCTGCTGGGCCGGCCCGATTCGGACGCGGCGGATCTGGACACCGTACGCGAGGTGATGTGCGCGCTCGGGGCGCCCGACCGCGTCGAGGACATGATCTCCGTCCGGGTCGAGGAGGCCCTGGACGCCCTGCACGAGGCGGACCTGCCGACACCCGCCGCCAAGGCCTTGACCGACCTGGCGCACGCGGCGGCGGCCCGCCTGTCCTGAACCACGCGCGAGACGGCACCCACCGGCCGCGGTGGCCACCCGGTCCTCGGCCCCTCCCCCGAGGCCGTGGCCGTCACCTTGGAAGACGAGGAGCCCTGTCATGCTGTACACGGAGGCGTCGATGAACGCCTTGCGCGACCCCGGGGACGAACTGGCCGACGCCACCGTCGCCACGCTCTTCGAGCGCGGGGAGGTCGGCAAGTTCAACACGTTGATGCGGTACGTCTCCACCGCCGGGGCTCCCCTGCCGGACGGGCTGCCGCACGTCGCCAGGGAGTATCTGGCGGCCACCAGCCATCCCCCGTCGTGGGTGGACTGGGGCGAGATGGAGAAGGCCCGGTTGTTCTTCATCGACAACAACGTGCACATCTCCACGGCCCTGTCCTTCGCCTCCATGCCCGCCTGCTACGTCGTGCCGGTCGTGGCGAAGCTGCTGTCGACGACCCACGGACTGGCGTACCCCTCCAGGCGGATGGCGGAGACGGGCCAGTTCACCGTCTACCTGATGCGGCCCGACGCCTTCGAGGCGGGCAGCCGCTTCATCCCGGCCGCGCAGAAGGTCCGTCTGCTGCACGCCTCCATCCGGCATCACCTCAAGCGGGAGAACCGCTGGGACACCGAGGCGTTCGGGACGCCGATCTGCCAGGAGGACATGATCGGCGGGCAGATGTTCTTCTCGCTGCTCGTGCTGGACAGCCTGCACCGGCTGAACATCCATATGTCGACAGAGGGCGCCGAGGCGTACTACTACGCGTGGCGTGTGGTCGGGGCGATGCTCGGCATCGACCAGGACGCGGTCCCGAAGACGCTCGACGAGGCCCGCCAATTCCTCGACCTGTACATGATCCGTCACATGGGGCCCTCCGCGGAAGGCGTCCATCTGACCCGGCAGCTCATCGACCTGTACGAGGAGGTCGTGCCCGGCACCCTCTTCGACCCGATCGTCTCCGCCCTCATCCGCCATCTCGTCGGGGACACCTGCGCCGACTGGCTGGGCGTGCCGAGCACCGCGTGGGACACCGTGGTGAAGGCCGTGCCCCACCTGCTCGGGGTGCTGGAGACGATCGAGGACCGCTCGCCGCTGGGCGCCTGGGCGCTGGATCGCCTCGGCAGCCTCACCGCGGCCCTGGAGCTGTCCTCGCTCACCCGCGGGCGTGTCATGCACTACGCCATTCCGGAGGATCTCAGGAAGGAGTACGGCGTCTCCGCCACCGTGCCCCGTGCCGGCCGGTGGACCCCGCCGCCGTCCACGGTCTCCTGATCGGGCCCGGGGACGCGGCTCAGCCGGTGGTGCCGGAGCGGATGGCGAAGACCTGGTCCAGTCCGGCCACGGCGAGGATGCGCAGGGTGTTGGCCGGGACGTCGAGCAGCGTCAGTTCGGCGCCCGCCGCGTGGGCCCGCTGCCGGGCGGCGAGCAGGGCGGTGATGCCGCTGGAGTCGCAGAAGTCCAGGCCGGACAGGTCGATGACCAGGCTCTGGCCACTGCTCAGGACCAGGGTGTGGAGCTGCTCGCGCAGGTCCGCGGACTGCTCGTAGTCGAGCGCGCCGCTCACGTGCAGCACAGGACCGGATTCGGCGTCCTGGCGAGTGATGTTCAGTGGGCTCATCTCACTGCTTCGGTGTCGGACGGGCACTCGGGCGGGCGGGGACGCCGAGCGCGAGCAGGGCGGTGTCGTCGTCCAGACCCTGGCCGAAGCCCTCCAGCAGCTTGCTCAGGGAGGTGATCACCGCGTCGGCCGAGGTGGAGAGGGCGTCGTCGAAGAAGGCGCGCAGGGCGTCGTCGCCGAACATGCTCTCGCGGCTGCGTCCGGCGCGGGCCTCGGTGAGCCCGTCGGTGTAGAGCAGGATCGTGTCGCCGGGACCGAGCGTGGCCTCCGCCGTGGTGAAGGGCGCGTCCGGCAGGGCGCCCACGAGCAGGCCCCCCGGAGTGGGGACGTAGTCGGTGTTGCCTGCTGCTCTGACGACCAGCGCCGGCGGGTGGCCGCCGGAGGCGAGCCGGATGGTGGCGCGCTCCCCGTCCGGTTCGATGACGCCGAAGATGGCGGTGCAGTAGCGGGGGTCGCCCCCGGCGGTGTAGCGGTCGTGCAGGACGGCGTTCAAGGTGGCGAGCGCCACGGCGGGCTCGGGGTCGTGCAGGGCGGCGGCGCGCAGGGTGTAGCGGGTCAGCGAGGTGAGCGAGGCCGCCTGAGGGCCCTTGCCGCACACGTCGCCGAGGAAGAACGCCCACCGTCCCCCGCCCAGCGGGAACAGGTCGTAGAAGTCGCCGCCCAGGAGGTCCGGGGAGGCGGTGTGGTAGTAGACCGCCGTCTCGAGCCCGGGGACGTCGGGCAGCGTGTCGGGGACGAGGGTCTGCTGGAGGGCGGCGAGCGCGTCGGCCAGCCGTTCGCGGTCGGCCTCGGCCTGCCGGCGCGCCTGCTCGGCCTCCGCGCGCGACCGCTCGGCCTCGGCGTGCGCTTCCTCGGCCTCGGCCCGAGCCTGTTCGGCCTCCTGGCGCCGGCGCAGGAGTTCCTGCTCGTAGGCGCGCCGGTCGGAGGCGTCGAAGACGGTGGTACGGATCAGCAGCGGCTCGCCGTGGCTGCCGTACTTGACCAGGGAGGAGACCAGGACCGGCAGCCGGCGCCCGTCGGTGGCCTTCATCTCCAGCGCTATGCCGCCCAGCTCACCCTGCATGCGCAGCAGCGGGGCGAAGTGTGTCTCGTGATAGAGCTTCCCGCCGACGGTCAGGAGGTCGGCGAAGCGCATTTCGCCGACCACGGCGTCGCGCTCCATGCCGAGCCAGTCGAGCAGCGTCGAGTTGATCTTGGCGATGGTGCCGTCCATCAGCGTCGACAGGTAGCCGCACGGTGCCGATTCGTAGAGGTCCTCGGCGCTGTCCTCCAGGAGCGCCGTGAACGCGGCGTTCGTGCCGGCCGCACCCCCGGCTCCCGGAGGCTCTCCGCTCGGACGGCACATCACCGCCGTTCCTCCAGGAAACCGAGGATCGCTTCGGCGGTGGCCTCCGGCGCGCTGAGCTGCGGGCAGTGCCCGGTGGCGGCCAGGGTGACCAGGCGGGAGGCGGGGATCGCGTCGCGTACATACGCGCCGACCTCGCGGGGCGCGATCACGTCCTCGGCGCACTCCAGCACGAGGGTCGGCACGGTCACGCTCTTCAGGTCCTCGCGGCTGTCGGACAGGAAGGTGGTCCGGGCGAAGACGCGGGCGATGGCGGGGTCGGTGGCGCAGAAGCTGTTGGTCAGCTCCTCCCCCAGCTCCGGGCGCTCCGGATTGCCCATGATCATCGGGGCCATCGCGGAGGACCAGCCGAGGTAGTTCGACTCCAGCGAGGCCAGTAGTTCGTCGATGTCGTCGGCGGTGAAGCCGCCGCGGTAGCTGTCGTCGTCGATGTAGCAGGGCGAGGGGGCCACCATCACCAGCGCCCCGATCCGCTCCGGCGCCGCGTGTGCGGCCATCACCCCCACCATGGCGCTCACCGAGTGACCCACGAAGACCGCCCCCTCCAGGTCCAGCTCCGCGCAGACCTCCACGACGTCCTGGGCGTAGCCGTGCAGGGAGGAGTACCGCTCCTGGCTCCAGGCCGACAGGTCCGAGCCGCCGGAGCCGACGTAGTCGAAGAGGACGACCCGGTGTCGCTCCGCGAGCGCGGGCACCACCAGCCGCCACATGTTCTGGTCGCAGCCGAAACCGTGCGCCAGGACCACCACCGGCCCGTCGGCGGGGCCCGTGACTGTCACGTTGTTCCTATGGCGAATGTCCATGTCGGCCATCCTCACAGGTCACTGATCGCCCTTGTCGGCCGGGCCTCCCCAAACGGAAGGAGGCAGGTCATATGCCCCATGGGCAGGGGATCATTTTCGGCCAACCTTAGTGCAGTGCTCAACAGGAGGCCAGGGCGGTCTGGCTGGCTCCGCAAGTGATCAATAGCCTGTGCGCGTTGCCTGTACCCACCAAGGAGCCCTATGTCCGCCGCGCTGCAGGTCCCCGACATCCTCTCGCCCGAGTTCGCCAAGGACCCCTACCCGGCCTACCGGGCGATGCGGGAGCGCGCGCCGCTCTTCTGGCACGAGGCGACACAGAGCTGGATCGTCTCGCGGTACGAGGACGTCGAGCGCGTGTTCAAGGACAAGGGCTCGCAGTTCACCACCGACAACTACGACTGGCAGATCGAGCCCGTCCACGGCAAGACGATCCTGCAGCTCAGCGGCCGTGAGCACGCCGTGCGGCGCGCGCTGGTCGCGCCCGCCTTCCGCGGCGGCGACCTGCGGGAGAAGTTCCTGCCCGTCATCGAGCGCAACTCCCGCGAACTGATCGACACCTTCCGCCACACGGGTGACGTGGACCTCGTGGCGGCCTACGCCACCCGCTTCCCCGTGAACGTGATCGCCGACATGCTGGGCCTCGACAAGGCCGACCACGCCCGCTTCCACGGCTGGTACACCACCGTCATCGCCTTCCTCGGCAATCTCGCGGGTGATCCGGAGGTCGCGGCGGCGGGCGAACGGACCCGGGTGGAGTTCGCCGAGTACATGATCCCGATCATCCGGGAGCGCCGCGAGCACCTCGGCGACGATCTGCTGTCCTCGCTGTGCGCCGCCGAGGTCGACGGGGTGCGCATGAGCGACGAGGACATCAAGGCCTTCTGCAGCCTGCTGCTCGCCGCCGGCGGCGAGACCACCGACAAGGCGATCGCCAGCATCTTCGCCAACCTCCTGACGCACCCCGAGCAGCTGGAGGCCGTCCGGCGGGACCGCACGCTGATCGCCAGGGCCTTCGCCGAGACCCTGCGGTACACGCCGCCCGTGCACATGATCATGCGGCAGTCGGCGACCGACGTGGAGCTGACCGGTGGCACCGTGCCCGCCGGGGCCACCGTGACCTGCCTGATCGGCTCCGCCAACCGTGACGAGCGGCGCTACCGCGACCCGGACCGCTTCGACATCTTCCGGGACGACCTGACCGCCACGACCGCGTTCTCCGCCGCGGCGGACCATCTCGCGTTCGCGCTCGGGCGGCACTTCTGCGTGGGCGCGCTGCTGGCCAAGGCCGAGGTGGAGATCGGCGTCGACCAGCTCCTGGACGCGATGCCCGACGTACGGCTCGCCGAGGGCTTCGACCCGGTGGAGCAGGGAGTGTTCACGCGGGGCCCGCAGTCCCTGCCCGTCCGGTTCACGCCCGTAGCTGCCTGACCGCGACGCGGGGCGCCGCCCGGGTGGGCGGCGCCCCGCGCGGGCTCAGTGAGTGACCGGCGTGAACTGCACCGGCAGCGACATCAGGCCGCGCATCCAGATGGACGGGCGCCAGGTCAGCTCCTCGGGCTCCACCGCGAGCACGAGGTCGGGCAGCCGCTCCAGGAGCGTCTCGACGGCGGTGCGGGCGATCACGTCGGCCAGCAGGGGTGCCGGGTAGGGGCAGCGGTGCTCGCCGTGGCTGAAGGAGAGGTGGGCGGAGTTCTCCGGGCCGACGTGCGATTCGGGCCAGATCTGCGGGTCGGTGTTGGCCGCCGCGAGGCCGAGGACCAGGCAGTCGCCGGCCCGGATCTGCCGCCCGCCGAGCTGGGTGTCGCGTACCGCCCAGCGGCCGATGAAGTTCTGCGTCGGCGTGTCGAGCCACAGCACCTCGTTGAGGGCCTCGCCCACGCTCAGCCGCCCGCCGGAGACGTTCAGGGCGAACCGCTCGTCGGTCAGCATCAGGCGCAGCGTGTTGCAGATCCAGTTCGCCGTGGGCTGCTGGGCCGCCGCGATGATGGAGATCAGGTCCTGGACGATCTCCTCGTCGGTCAGGTTCGCCGGATGCAGCAGCATCCGCGAGGTGACGTCCGCGCCGGGCCGCTCCCGCTTCTCCTTGACCAGGAGCTGGATGCGCTCGCCGACGCGGGTGTACGCCGCCACGGGGTCGTCACCCTCCCCCGCGTCGAGGGAGATCCGCAGGTCCTCGACGAGCTGCTGGGTGTCGGTGCCGGTGTGCGGCATGCCGCACATCTGCACGGCGGCCCGCATGGGCAGGGCGTGGGCGTACGCGCTCATCAGCTCCGCCTGGCCGCTGCCGGCGAACGAGGCGATCAGGCGGTCGGCGATCCGGCCGCTGTCCCGGGCGAGTTCGAACTGGTCGACTCCTTCGAGGGCCTCGGTGATCACGCCGGCCCGCCTGCGGTGCTCCTCGCCCTCGGTGAAGAGCACGGAGGGCTGGTAGCCGACGAACGGCATCAGGGGCCAGTCGGCGGGGATGCGGTCCCACTGGTTCCAGCGGCGCGAGTCCCGGGCGAACAGCTCGTCGTGGCCGGTCACATAGCTGACCTCGGAGTAGCCCAGTACCAGCCACGCGGGCACGTCCCCGTCGAGCAGCACCGGCGCGACCGCGCCGTGCTCGCGGCGCAGGCTGCGGTAGAGCTGCGCGGGCGTCTGCTGGTACTCCAGACCGCCCAGGCGAACGCCGCCCGCGTGCGCGGGACACCCCGGCGGTGGGGCGCTCGGCTCGTAAGGGGATCCGGTCGGCTCGGTCACGGTGTCATCTCCTGGGCCATGGCCAGTTTGTAGAGGTGGTCCACGAGGGTGATCAGGACGTCCTTGCCCGACGATCTGACCCTCGCGTCGCAGTCGATCAGGGGGACGTGCCCGGGCAGCGCGAGGGCCTGGCGTATCTCCTCCAGCGAGTGCCTGGAGGTGTCGTCGTCGAACCGGTTGACCGCCACCACGAACGGCGTCTTGTGGTGTTCGAGGCGGTCGATCGCGTACCAGGAGTCGTCCATGCGCCGGGTGTCGACGAGGACGACGGCGCCCAGCGTGCCGGAGAAGAGGCGGTCCCACAGAAACCAGAAGCGCTCCTGGCCCGGGGCTCCGAACAGATAGAGCACCACGCGCTCGTTGAGGCTGATCCGGCCGAAGTCGAAGGCCACCGTCGTGGTGGTCTTGGCGGCCACCTCGGTCGTCTCGTCGACGCCGACACCGGCCTGCGTCATCACCTCTTCGGTGTTCAGCGGCCGGATCTCGCTGACCGAACGGACCAGGGTGGTCTTGCCGACGCCGAATCCGCCCACGACGACTATCTTCAGCCCGGTCTCGGCGGTGTCGGACAGCGGAGTACGGGAAGGCAGCTCAGAGGTTGCGGAGCCCATGGAGCACCTCCTTGAGAAGGGCGGATTCGGGGATCGAGGCGACCGAGTGGGCCGCGCGGGGATGACGGGCCGTGATCCGGCCCATGGCGAGCATGTCGCCCAGCAGAATCCGCACCACGGTGATCGGCAGCTTGAGCTCCGCGGCGATCTCCACCACGGCCGAGGGGTGCCGGCACAGGTCGAGGATGCGGGCGTGCTCCGACTGCATGCCCGCGGCCGGCTCGCACTCGCTCACCACCAGCGTGACCAGGTCGAACGAGTCGTCGTCGGCCCGGCTGCGGCCGCCGGTGACCGTGTAGAGCCGGTCCGGGTCACCGATGTCCACGGGCCTGCGCGGCGTCACGAGGAGCCGCTGCCTTCACCCTCGGCGCGCGGTTCGGCACGCAGGTGCTCCCCGATCTGCTCCACCAGCTCGGTCATCTGGTGGCCCACCACGCCCGGGTCGGCGTTTTCGTCCGCGATGACCGCCAGGTGGGCGCCCAGCCCCGCTTCGACGATGAAGAGCAGCCCGCCGTGGAACTCGGTCATGGAGTGCCGGACGCCGCCGGTTCCGTCGCCGAACTCGGCGGACGCGCCCTGGGCGAGGGCCTGGATGCCGGAACAGATCGCCGACAGCTGGTCGGCCTGGTCCAGCGTCAGATGCTCGCTCCAGCACAGCTTCAGGCCGTCCCGGGAGAGCACCAGGGCGTGCCGCGTGCCCGGGGTGCGCTGGAGAAGGCTCTGCAGGAGCCAGGTCAGGCTGTTGTCAGTGGTCTGCATGGTGGGTGGGGCGAGGTGCTTCGGGCATGCCCAGTCACCGGCCCGTGCCTCCAATCTCACGATCTTGAGCGGGGGAAGGGGGAAGGGGGCGCCGGACCCGGGCGCCGTGCGGGGGTTTCGTCCTACTCGGCCGGTGGCCGACCGGGTGCGGCGGGGTGGCCGGGCGCGTCCGGGGGCTCGGGGGCCGTCGGGAAGGCCGGGGCGCCCCCGGCGCGGCGCGCGCGGTGGAAGGCGCCGAAGCGGGCACCGGCGTCCCGCGCGGGCTGCCCCGTCTCACCGGGGAGGTCCCCGGTCCCCGGAGCGGACGCGGCGTCGGAGGCCGCCTTGCGCTGACGGCGTTCGCGGTCCGCCTCGGCCATGGTGCGGCCGGGGGCGCGCACGGGCAGGCCGTTTGGCGTGGCGGCGGAAGCGGTCGCGGGAGCGGTCCGCGCCGGCCGGGCGGTGGCGTCCGCGGCCGGGGGCAGCGCCGCGGGGGGCAGCGCGCCGGCGGCGGGGAGCGCGGCGGCCGCGGCAGCCTCGGGGAGGGTGGGGTACGCCTCTGCCGTCGCAGCGGGCGCGGTGGGGAGCGGCGGGGTCGGCGGCGCGGTGTCGCGGCGTACGGCCGGCTGCTGCGGGGCGGGGTCGCGCTGCTGGGCGAGGAGCTGCGGCGGCAGGAGGACGACGACGCCGGTGCCGCCTCGCGAGGAGGGGCGGAAGTTGACGCTCATGCCGTACTTGGCGGCGAGGCGTCCGACGACGGCGAGGCCGAGGCGGGTGCCCTGGAGCGAGGCAAGGTCCGTGATCTTCCCGGAGACGGACTCCTCCGCGCGGCGCATGGCCGCGTCGGCCATGCGCAGGCCGCTGTCCTCGATGGTGACGACGATCCCGGCGCTGCGTTCCTCGACGTAGACGTGGACCTCGTCGATGGGCGGGGAGAAGTTCGCCGCGTTGTCCATGAGTTCGGCGAGCAGGTGCATGACGCTCTCGGCGGCGAATCCGGCGACGGCGACGGTGGTCGAGCAGTGCAGCCGTACCCGCTGGTAGGCGGAGATCCGGCCGACGGCGCCCCGCAGAATGCTCTCCATGACGATCGGCTTGTTCCACGCACGGCTGGAGCGGCCGCCCATGAGCAGGGCCAGGCGGTCGGTCATCAGGCCGAGCTGGGATGTGCTGTGGTCCAGCTTCAGCAGGTCGCCGAAGACCTCGACGCCATGGCGCTCCTGCATGTCCCGCAGGTCGGCGAGCATGCTCACGGACTTGGCCTGGACGCGGCTCAGCGCCTTGGCCGAGGCTGCCTGGGCGGCGGCGGCGCGGCGCTCGCTGTGCGCGAGTTCGCGGATGAACGATTCCGCGGGCAGGCGCAGCAGGGGGTTCTGCGGCCACTGGAGGGTGGCCAGGACGGTGTCGGCGGAGGCTCCCTCGCGCAGCTGCTCGATCGCGGCGGGCATGGTCACCTTGGTGAGCATGTCGAACTCGCCGGTGGCCTGGGCCAGTTGTCCCTGCGCGTGGTCGCGCTGGGCCTCAACGGCCTTGGCGTAGTGCACCGATTCCTCCATGGCGGAGGCGAACGTGTGCACGATCTGGCGCAGTTGGGGGTCCGAGGGGGGCGCGGTGTTCGCCAGGACCTCCCCCGCCGGCGCACCATCGCGCAGCTGCTTGACGAGCATGGGGAGGGTGACGTTCGCCAGGTGCGCGGACTCGGCGCCCTGACGGCCGAGCTGGGCCTTCAGGGCGTCGGCCTCGGCGCGTTCGGCGGCGGCCGAGCGGTGGGCGCGCCGCCCGGCGGCGGAGCCGACGAGCAGACAGACGGCAAGGCACAGCCAGCCGACCGCCGTCGAGGCCGCCGTCCAGCCACGGGCGGCGGCCGGTGCCGCGGCGACCGCGAGGGCGCCGGCGCCGCCGGTCACCGCCAGCACGCCGACGGGCACCGCCCACGCGGGGCGCCCTGCCTTCGCTATGCGGCGCGGGCTGGGAGGAGCAGGCACTGACATTCAGCGGTCCCTCGGTCCTTGAGTGCAGGCGGACAGCGAGCCGATCGATGCGCATCGGTCGCAGGCCCGGAAGGGGACGCCAAGAGGACGTCGATCTTCCGGACCTCACATCGCGCCATGCTAGCCACTCGTTTGGGCGCGAACGTCAGCGAGGTGGAACTCCTTGCCCCGCAGGGAAGTTCGTCGTGATCTCGCCCATTCGAACACGCGTCGGTGATAGAGGAGTTCGACTCTTTCCGGACGCAGGGGACTCCGCTGGGGCGCGGGCGGTATTTGACTGCCTCTTGGCACGCACACTCCGGGCCGCAGCGGGTACACGCAGCGGTGCAGGCAACCGTTCACCCCCGCTCTAGGAGGAGTCATGCCGGGAATGATGACGAAGATCAAGGATTTCGTCCGGAGTCCGCAGGGCCGGCGCACCGTGGAGCAGGTTCGTCGCGCCTCCGCCGACCCGCGGCGCCGTGCCCAGGCGCAGAGCCTCCTGGGCAAGCTGCGCCGGCGGTGACGTGCCCGGCGGGCCTCGGCGGGTGAGACACCGGTCGGGGCGGCAAGCGGGGACGGACGCGTATCCGTTCGCCTGATCCGGACCGCGCGTCCTACGCTCGGCCGCATGAGCAAGCCGCTTGTCGCCCTGCTGACCGGGGCGGGCATCTCCACGGACTCCGGCATTCCCGACTACCGCGGGCCGGGCGGCCTGTGGCGGCGCGACCCCGAGGCCGAGAAGCTCGTCACGTACGACTTCTACATGGGTGATCCCGAGATCCGGCGCCGGTCGTGGCGGATGCGCCGCGAGACCCATACGCTCGGGGCCCGGCCCAACGCGGCGCACCACGCGGTGGCCGCCCTGGAACGCTCCGGCGTGCCCGTACGGGTGATCACCCAGAACGTGGACGGACTGCACCAGCTCGCGGGCCTCCCCGAGCGCAAGGTGCTCGAACTGCACGGTTCGGCGCGGTCGGTGGTGTGCACCGGCTGCCGTGCGCGCGCTCCGATGGAGGAGGCGCTGGCCCGGGTGGAGGCGGGTGAGGCCGATCCGCCGTGCCAGATCTGCGGGGGCATCCTGAAGTCGGCGACGGTGATGTTCGGCGAGCACCTGGATCCGGTGGTCCTCGGCGAGGCGGTGGCGATCACCAAGGCCTGCCAGGTGTTCATCGCGGTCGGCACCAGCCTCCAGGTCCACCCGGCCGCCGGACTGGCCGGGCTCGCCGTCGACCACGGCGCACGGCTGATCATCGTCAACGCCGAGCCGACACCGTATGACGACCGCGCCGATCGCCTCGTGCGCGAGCCGATCGGCACGGCCCTTCCGCAACTGCTGCGGTCCGAGGAAGTGACGTAGGCGCACTGGGCCGGTTGCCGCCGTGCGGATGCGCCGAGGGGCTTGGCGCGGTCCACTGCCCTGCGTGGAACGCGGCAGGGAAGGAACCGGTCTCGTGGCGGAACAGGGCAAGGTCGTGGTCATCACCGGGGCGTCGAGCGGTGTCGGGAGGGCCTGTGCCCTGCGGTTCGCCTCGCGGGGCTGGTCGGTGGTGCTCGCCGCGCGGCGGGCCGCCGAGTTGGCGGAGGTCGCCGCCGGGTGCCGGAAGCACCGGGGCGCGCGGGCCCTCGTCGTTCCCACGGACGTGACGGATCCGGAGGCGGTCGACCGGCTCGCCCGGCGGGCCGTCGCCGCGTACGGCCGGATCGACGTGTGGGTCAACAACGCGGCGGTGGCCGCCTTCGGCTCGCTCCAGGAGATTCCCCCGGAGGTCTTCCGGCGGGTCCTCGACGTCGACGTCCTGGGCTGTGTGCACGGCGCCCGCGCCGCGCTCGGCGTGATGTGCGGGCAGGGCGGCGGCACCCTGGTCAACGTCTCCTCGGTCGTCGGGGCCGGCGTCGTGCCGTACAACATCCCCTACGTCGTCTCGAAGGCGGCGGTGCGGGCGCTGGGCGGCAGTCTGCGCCAGGAGATGCGGCTGGCGGGGCAGCGCGGCGTCCACGTGTGCACGGTGCTGCCCGCGACCATGGACACGCCGTTCTTCGAGAGCGCCGCCAACTATTCGGGCCGCAAAGTGCTTCCCATGGCGCCCGTGTACACGGCCGAACGCGCGGCGCGGACGGTGTTCCGGCTGGCCCGCCGCCCGCGCCGTGAGGTGTATGTCGGTCCGGCCGGCCGACTGCTCGGGATCCAGGCGAAAGTGGCGCCCGCGCTCGTGGAGCGGCTCCTGGCACACCAGATGGACCGCTCCCACCTCTCGCGCGAGGAGAGCGCCGCACCCACGTCCGGCAATGTGCTGCGTCCGCTCCCCCGCCCCGGCTCGGTGGGCGGCGGGTGGCACGGACGCAGGCGTACGGCGGTACGGCGGCTGGGTACCGTGACCCTGGCCGCCGGGGTCGTTCTCGCGATGGGCCGACGCGCGTGCGGCGGACCCGGACGGAGGTAGCCGCCCGGGTCCGCCACGCGCGGTGGGTCAGACGGCCGCCGGGAAGCGGTCCCAGACGCGGTGCTGGCCCAGCAGCCCGGCCACTTGCTCCAGCGCCTCCACACCGCCGCCGGCGAGGACGACGCCCGGTGCCGTGTCGGTGATGCCGGCCGCTCGGAGCGCCGCGTCCGCCCCGGCCCAGCCGCCGATCGCCTTGCCGTGGCGGAAGGCCTCGGCCGCCATCAGCAGGATGCGCGGGTCCACGGCGGTCCCGGTGCCCGAAGGTTCACCGGCCTTGGCGTCCCTGGCTCCGTACGCGTCGGCCCCGGGCGCCGGGGCCCCGGCGATCAGGAGCGCGTCGAACTCGACGGACCGGGCGTTGGCGAACGTCCGCTGGACGGCGATCGGCTCCTTGCCCGCGTCCAGTTGGCCGCCGGTGGGGGCGACGATGAGCGGCACCATGCCCGCGTCGAGCACGGCGCGGCGCACCGAGCGCAGCCCGTCGAGGTCACTCTCCCCGTCCGTGACGATGCCGATGATCCGGCCCTCCACGGGCCAGGTCTTGCCGATCTGGGAGAGGGCGGGGCTGGGCTCGGGGTCGGCCAGGTTCTCGGTCGGCTGCGGCGCGGGCAGGCCGAGGCCGGTGGCGACCTGCCGGCACAGCTCGGTGTCGATGTTGGCGAGGACCTGGAGCGCCCGTTCCTTGATGGCCTGCTCGTAGCACTTGCTCAGCTCGAAGGTGTACGCGGCGATGATGTGCTCCTGCTCGACGGGCGTCATGGAGCGCCAGAAGAGCCGGGGCTGGCTGAAGTGGTCGGCGAAGGAGGCCGGGGCCTGCCGGACCTTCTGCGCGGCCGGTACCTCGACGGGCACCTCGACGAAGGCGCCGTTGTCCGCGCCCGCGAGGAAGGGGCAGCCGCCGTCGAGGGAGTTGGGCCGATAGGGGGCGGTGCCGGCGTGGACGGCGGTCTGGTGCATGCCGTCGCGCAGCATGTCGTTGACCGGCGCGTGGGTGCGGTTGATGGGCAGCTGGCCGAAGTTGGGGCCGCCGAGCCGGCTGATCTGCGTGTCCAGGTACGAGAAGAGGCGGCCGGTGAGCAGCGGGTCGTCGGTGATGTCGATGCCCGGGACGAGATGGCCGGGGTGGAAGGCGACCTGCTCGGTCTCGGCGAAGTAGTTGGTCGGGTTCGCGTTCAGGGTGAGCAGCCCGATCGGCTGTACGGGCGCGAGCTCCTCGGGAACGATGTTGGTGGGGTCGAGCAGGTCGATGCCCTGGAAGCTCTGCTCGGGGTTGTCGGGGAAGACCTGGATGCCCAGTTCCCACTGCGGGAAGGCGCCCGCCTCGATGGCGTCGGCGAGGTCGCGGCGGTGGAAGTCGGGGTCCATGCCATTGGTGATCTGGGCTTCTTCCCAGGTCAGGGAGTGCACGCCGAGCTTCGGCTTCCAGTGGAACTTGACGAGGGTGGTGGCGCCCTCGCTGTTCACGAGCCGGAAGGTGTGGACCCCGAAGCCCTCCATCATGCGGTAGGAGCGCGGGATGCCGCGGTCCGACATGTTCCACAGCGTGTGGTGGGCCGCTTCCGTGTGGAGGGTCACGAAGTCCCAGAACGTGTCGTGCGCGCTCTGGGCCTGCGGGATCTCCCGGTCGGGGTGCGGCTTGCCCGCGTGGATGATGTCGGGGAACTTGATGGCGTCCTGGATGAAGAAGACCGGGATGTTGTTGCCGACGAGGTCGAAGGTGCCTTCCTCGGTGTAGAACTTGGTGGCGAATCCCCGGGTGTCGCGGACCGTGTCCGAGGAGCCGCGGGAGCCGAGGACCGTGGAGAACCGCACAAAGACGGGTGTCTCGGCGTCCTTGGCGAGGAACGCCGCCTTGGTGACGTTCGCCGCCGTCCCGTACCCCTTGAAGATGCCGTGGGCCGCCGCTCCGCGGGCGTGGACCACGCGCTCCGGGATGCGCTCGTGGTCGAAGTGCGTGATCTTCTCGCGCAGGTGGTGGTCCTGGAGCAGGACCGGCCCGCGGGCGCCGGCCTTGAGCGAGTGGTCCGTCTCGTACAGGCGGGCGCCCTGCGCCGTGGTCAGGTAGGCGCCGCTCTGGGCGCGCGCGGAGGCGGGGGCGCCGGTGGGCTTGCCCGTCGGGGAGACCGCTTCCGGGCTCTCCTGGTCGGGCTTGGGCGGCAGGGGTTCGTGCGGCTCGGTGGGCTCGGCGACCGTCGGGGGCTGGGGGGCCGGGGCTCCGGGGATGTCGTTGCGGTGCTCGTCGCTCATGGTCGCTCCAGAAGTGAGGGAGGGGGGTGTCACAGCCATGGCCTCGGCGGGGCCCGCCCAAACAGGACGTTCGCCCGTCCAGCCGTGCCCCTGCGGCGAAAGCCGCCCAGGGGCACAGGCGCCGTGTCCGACGGGTCGCCCGTTGTGGGGAAGAGGCCGCGGGACGAGAGGGGCGATGGACGGCGGCACGGTCGGGTGCCGCCTGCTGCGCCTGCCGCCCCGGGTTCCCGAGGTCCACGGGGCGAAACGGAATACCTGGGGCGGGCGGAGCGCGCCCGGCCCGGACCGGCTCAGGCGGCCAGGCTGGAGTCGTCCTGGGAGGCCACTCCGGCGAGCTGGGCCCTGGCCGCCGCGATGGCCGCGTCGAGCGTGCGCGTGCCGGTGGAGACGCAGAGGGTGTAGGTGACGTCGTCGAGCTGTCGGCGGACTTCGGCGGAGTCCTCCTTCGCCTGGAGCTCTCTCAGCGTCGCGTGGTTCTCGAGCAGGGCGTGCACGAAGGAGGGGTGGGGCCTGAGCACGGGGTGGTCCTTCCGTCCGATGCGAGGAATCGCGGTTCTGGTGCGGGAAGCGCCGTTCGGCTGTCCCCTTGTGCCCCTGGGGGCGGGCGGTATTCATACAATTTCGGGCGGGCTCGTGAGATGTCCTTTACCGCCCTGCTCCGGGGTGGGGCCATAGGGGGCAATGGCGGGCACCGCGAGCGACGCGGGTGTTTTCGATGTCGCTCGCAGGGCAACCGGCAGGAACAGCAATACGGCGCTCAGCGATTAGCCAGTCGCCGGTGAACAGACCATGGAGGCCCTGACATGCTGAAGGCCATCGCAGACATCTTCCGTGCCATCGGCGGAGCCATCGCCACGGTGGTCACGCTCCCGTTCCGTGCCGTCGCGCGGCTCTTCGGCGGCGCTTCCAACACCGCTCACGGTCGCCACTGACGGCAGGGCCGCATCCAGGTCACAGCGCCGACTTCCGCACCGTCGCCACGCTTGCGCGATGGGATCGGTCCGCGACTGTCGCGGAGGACTCATCAGGCGCATACTTGGAAATAATTCAGAGGGTCGGAGGATCCAATGATCGCACTCGGCGTCATCCTGCTCGTTATCGGTCTGGTGACCGGTATATCCATTCTGTGGACCATCGGTCTCATCCTGGTCGTCATCGGTGCCGCCCTGTGGGTGCTCGGCTCCGTCGGCCACGCCGTCGGCGGTCGGCGACACTACTGGTAGTGGCAACCCGGTACCTTCTGTGACCGCGGGTCGGTGGCTCTGAACCACCGGCCCGCGGCGAGGTCGTCCCCACGCCGCTCCCCCAGCCGGCGAACCGTTCCCCGAACGGATCGCCGGCTCTGTCATGTTCTGGCGCAGCCACTGCGGACATGGCGAGGCGACCACTCCTGCGAACAGGGCGAGGCGACCACCTGAGAGGCCCACGCCAAACCCCCACGCGCCGTAGCGTCCCTGACCCCCCGTCACATCTCATGCGCCCGTCGTTCGCGTTTTTCCTGTGCCTTCAACTCCCCTACACGGGACAGGCGTTGACTCGACAGCGGTGCACAGGGGTGCACGTGAAGGTCGCCCCGCATACCGCTCCCCTCAACTGCCCTCCGCTCCCGGCCACTTGCGGGCAGGCGGCGGCGCGTATCGGCTCACGTACAGGGACGGGAACGGGACTGAAGCGCTTCTCCGGCGACCAGTTGTTGCGAACTAAACAGACATTACTGACGTATTGCCCTAAACTGGGCCGAGGGTGGGCGTCACCGGACATGGTGACGAAGTAATCAATTGAGGAGGCAACATGCTTGCTCAGCAAACACCGCTTCTCGTCACTCCGACGGATGCCCCGGCGCTCGGCACGACCATGGTTGAGCCCGAGGCGATGGTGAGCGACGCGCCGATCTACACGCCGCAGGCCGCAGGTGTCCTCCTGCTGCTGGCGCTTCTCTCCCCCGCGGAGCCGAAGGAGCCGAAGGGCAAGTGAGCCCCGATCAGTCGCAGACCGCGTATGCGACGTCCGCGGCTGACCTGGCTCTTCGTGTCCTTGATGCCCTCCGGGGCATTGAGGGCACGGCCATGGTCGCCCAGCACGTCGAACGCGCCGACGACCCCAAGGCAGCCCTCGCCGGGCTCCGCGTGCTCGGCGCCGACCTCTTCGCCCCCTACGTCCTGGGCAACGCGGTGTTCCACCCGCAGGACGCGGCAGCCGTCACCCAGTCGTTCGCCGTCTTCCCGGCAGCGGTGACCCCGCCTCCCGCTCCCCCGCAAGGGGCTCCGGAACCCTGGCTCGTCGCCTGGCGGGACTGGGCCACCGCCACGCTCCTGACCCGCTTCACCGACCCACCCGGCGCGCCCGAACCCGTCGGTGCCGGTACGGGCCCGGGCGCCGGTCCCCTCGCCCCGCGGCCCTCGGGAGCCCCTGAACTCGACCGCACAGGCTCCGCCACCGGCTGGCAGCACTGGTCCGTCCGGATGGGCCAGCTCTCCCCCCTCGCCCTGCCGGGGCTCGGCGGCCCCGTGCACGACGCCGCCCGTGCCGCCCCACTCGCCCTCGCGCGCGGCGCCACCCGCTCCGTGCTGCGCCGGGACTTCCCCACCGCCGCCCGCATCGCGCGCTGGCTCGCCCTGCTGGGCGCGGAGGGCGTGCCCCTGCCCCTCGACCCCGCTCCCCTGGTCGCGCACCTGCGCCTGCTCGGCGGCGGACCGCGCCTCGCCCTCGACGTGGCGATCTCGGGGCGACTGCTCGCACTGGAGGATCCGTGACGGCGTCCGTGACCCAGACCGCGCACCAGGTGAGCACCCAGGCCCTGACCTGGCTGTACACCCACCGCGAGCGCGGCGCGCTGCCCACCGACACCACCGCCGACCTCGGTGACCCCGACAGCGTCTACAAACCCCTCGGCGAGACCGCGCTCGCCGCCTCCCTCGTGCTGCGCGAGTCGGCCGCCGGAAGCGCCGAACTGGCCATGGCACGAGAGCTGCTGAGCTTCAGCTGGAGCCAGTTCGGCGACGGTGACATGCTGTACGAGCGGCTGCTGCGGTTCTCGCTGCTGACCGACCCCCTGGAGGCGTACGCCCCGTTCGCCCGCTGCGGCCTGCGCCACGAGGCCCTCGACCGGCTGCTCGCCCACACCACCTCCCTGCGCTCGGTCCGGGCCGCCGAGCTGATGCCCAACCGCAGACTCGCCGTCGCGAACGCGGCTCGCGTCATCGGCCTCGACCCGCGGGGCGGCTCGTACGACTGGCCGGCGCTGACCCGGGCCACCTGGCTGGGCGGCACGCCCGAGCCCTGGCTGATCGACTGGATGACCGGCTACTGCGTCACCCACACCGTCTTCCACCTCACCGACTGGGGCGGCGCGCCGGCCGGGCTGCCCGACGACCTCGCCGCGTACGTCGGCACCTGGCTGCCCGTGTGGATCGACATCTGGGCCGAGATCGAGCAGTGGGACCTGATGGCCGAGCTGATGATCGTCGGGTGCTGCCTCAGGGAGCCCTACTGCGAGCCCGCCGACTGGGAGCGACTCGCGCGGGTCCAGCATGCCGACGGCCTCGTGCCCCGCGACGGGGGGCCGGTCGCCGATGACCCGGACCGGCGGTTCGCCGACCACCAGCACACCGCCGTGGTGGCCGCGGTCGCCGGCAGCCTCGCGGTCTCCCGCACCCTGGGAGGGACGGCGGGGCCGCGGTGAGCCCGGCCGCGCCCCCGTCCGCCGGGAATGGCGAGCGCCCCGTGGCCGCCGCCACTCCCCCCTGGGCCGCCGACCTGCTCGCCGAACTGCGCGACGCCGCCCCGGGCGCGAGCGCCGTGGTGCTGGCCGTCCGGCGCGGCGAGGAACGCGCGCTCCTCGCCACCGGCGACAGCGCGCTGCGCGGTGGAGCGCCGGCCGGCCCCGACACCCGGTTCGAGATCGGTTCGCTCACCAAGACGTTCACCGCCCTGCTCCTGGCCGAGATGGTCGCGCGCGGCGAGGTCGCCCACGACGACCCCATCTCCCGCTTCCTGCCCCGTGGCGCGGCGCCCCACCTGCGGGGCTCCCCCATCACCCTGCTGCACCTGGCGACCCACACCTCGGGGCTGCCGCGGCTTCCCCCCGGCTTCCTGCGCGCCGCCGTGCCCGCCTGGTTCAGCAATCCGTACGCCGGCTACTCCCCCGAAACGCTGCGTCACGCCCTCGCCCGCACGCGGCCGCACGCCGCACCCGGCACCCGTGTGCGGTACTCCAACTTCGGCGTCGGCCTGCTCGGCGACCTGCTGGCCCGCGCCGCCCACGGGCCCGGCGGCGCCTATGCCCCGCTGCTCGCCGCCCGGGTGCTGGATCCGCTCGGCCTGACCCGTACCAGCTGCCTGACCGATCAGCCGCAGGCCACCGGGTACTGGCACGGCAGGGCGCGCCCCGCCTGGCAGATGGGCGCCATGCCGGGTGCCGGGGCCTGCCGCTCCAGCGCCCGCGACCTGCTCACCCTCCTCGACGGCCTCCTCGACCCCGGCACCGTGCCCCCGGGCGTCCCCCGCACGCTGCGGGCCGCGCTCGCCGACGTCACGGTGCCCCGCGTCGCCCTGCCGCGCACCGGAAGACGTATCGCCCTGGTGTGGAACGTCCGGCCCCGGGCCGACCGGGACCTCTACCACCACTCCGGAGGCACCAGGGGCTTCACCGCCTTCGTCGGTTTCTGCCCGCAGCGTCGCGTCTGCCTCGCCGCGCTGGCCAATACGAACCCGGCCCTGACCGGCGGCTTCATCCAGCGGGCCTACACGGGTTTGTGGACGCTCGCCCGGCCCGAAGAGTGATCCGGCGTTCCGGGGGCGGACTGCGGGATGAAATCATCGGAGGATGTCTGACTTGATCATTGCCGCCTGTGACGGCGCGGCGAAGAAGAATCCCGGGCCCGCGGCCTGGGCCTGGGTGGTCGCCGACGCCGACGGCACCCCGCGTCGCTGGGAGGCGGGGCCGCTCGGTCACTCCACCAACAACGTGGCGGAGCTGACCGCGCTGGCGGAACTGCTCGAGGCCACCGACCCGGCCGTGCCGCTCGAAGTGCGGATGGACAGTCAGTACGCGATGAACGCGGTCACCAAGTGGATCGCCTCCTGGAAACGCAACGGCTGGCTGACCGCGGCGAAGAAGCCGGTCGCGAACAAGGAACTCGTCGTACGCATCGACGCCCTGCTGCAGGGCCGTGACGTGACGTTCCGGCACGTGGCCGCCCACCGCGTGGACGGTGACCACCTGAACGCGATCGCGGACGTGGCGGCCAGCGACGCCGCCACCAGCCAGCAGCCCGCGGGCACCGCCCACGGCGCGCCGGAGATCCCCGAACCGCGCGCCGAGCGCATGACCGCCTCCCCCGCGGGCGGCGCCCCCAAGAAGACCACCGCGCGCACGAAGAAGACGGGCACGGGCGGCCCGGTCATCAAGGCGAAGTTCCCCGGCCGCTGCCACTGCCAGAAGCCGTACGCCGCCGGCGAGAAGATCGCGAAGAATCCGCACGGCTGGGGCCACGTGGAGTGCCGGGATGCCGGCGACTGACACCCTCGACGCCATTGCAACGGTTCGGCAACCGCCGCATCCGAGGCGTCAGGGACGCATTAAACCTGCCGCTTTGCGGGCAGGTGTTCCCCTCGGACAGCCATCACACAGGAGTAACCGGAGGAAGGAGGCTCATGCGGACGCAGCAGATGCGGCTCGATGACGGGCCGCCTGGGACGGCCACCTTCGACAAGGAGCCCCAAGCGGTCACCGACGCACGGGACCACACGCGCGGGTTCCTCGCCGGACTGGCTCCTGCCGTGGGTGAGCAGACCGCCGCGAGCATCGAACTCGTGGTCTCCGAGCTCATCACGAACGTCGTGCGCCACGCCCGGGGAGCCCTGTGTTCGCTGCGGCTCCAGGAGCGGCCCGACACCATAACGATCACCGTGTCCGACGCGGACCCCCGACCGCCCCAGGAGCGGACCCCCGACCTCGCGGGCGGAACCGGCGGATTCGGCTGGCCCATGGTGCGCAATCTCGCCCGGACCGTGGATGTCACCCTCGGCCCGACCGGCAAGACCATCTGCGCCGAGCTGGCGAGGTAACGCCGGCGGGGCCGACCCACCGGGGGCCCCGCGACGTGCGGACGTGCTCGGGACTCTCCGTCGCCGCCTTCCCCGGGCGACCGGGGGGGTGGCATGCATGAGCGGCCGCTGCCCTGTCCCACGAAGGCGCGGCCGCTCAGCTTGCAGGAGGCGCCGTCCACTGACACTGACCGTGCGACGGCGCCGTCAGGTTGTCACCCCTGCACGGGTCGCCTGCCCGCCGCGCGGGCGCTCACACCTGACGTCGAGGACTTTCCCGTGCGCTTCTCGCAGGCGGCGCGGGCTCCGGCGGGCTCGCCGTTCCCTCCGATGGTGGAATCGTGCGGCGTATCGCCGACGTGGACGCATCCTCGCCCTCGCCCGGCCGTTTGAGAAGGCATGAGCAACCAGAAGCGAACCATCACCGTACTGACCCTTGCCGCCGCCGCCCTCGCCATGGCGGGGCAGGCCGACGCCTCCTCGTCCGCCGTCCACGATGCGCCCGTGAAGAACAACAACGTGGGCAAGGTCGTCGCCGACACGCTGGCCGACCCCTCCGGCACCACGCAGGAGGTCATGAAGGGCACGAAGACCGGTCTGAGCACCGCCAAGACGGGCCTGGACATCGCCCACCGCGGCATGCTGGCGGCCGGCGGAAAGTAGGGCCTCCCGGCGAGGGGCCGCAGCGGAGCGGGCCACGAGCGCCCTTCATGGCACCCGGGTGCCATGAAGGGCGAAGGGTCACACGCGGTCGGCGGCGATCAGGACGTACTGGAACGAGCCGTCCCTGTACGACTCGATGAACGCTTCCTCGATGCCGGTGACCAGGGAGGACGTGGCCCGCAGCTCCCAGTAGGGCAGGGTGTCGCGGGTCAGGTCGATGACGGCCTGCGGCACCAGGCGGTTGTCGGCCATCGCGCGCAGGTACTCGCGACGGGAGTGGATGTTGCACTCGAAGTGGGCGTTGATCTGCGAGACCCACTTCGACGGCTGACCGTAGCGGGGGTTCCAGCAGCCGGTGATCGTCACATAGCGCCCGCCGACCTTGAGGACCCGGGAGTGCTCGGCGAAGAGGTCGTCCAGGTCGACGTACATGGTCGATTCGTTGTTCCAGGACGCGGTGATGCTGCCCTTGTCGAAGGGGGTGTCGAGCATGTTGCAGACGCGGGCGCGGACATGGCTCCCGATGCCGAGTTCCTTCGCGCGCCTGTTGCCGAAGTCGGCCTGCGTGGAGGAGAGGGTGACGCCCTCGACCGTGCAGCCGTAGCGCTGGTGGGCCATGACGCTCGTACCGCCGCGGCCGCAGCCGGCGTCCAGGAGGGTGTCGGCGGGGGTGATCGGACCGAGGTGGTCCAGAAGGACCTCGGCCTGCGCCGACTCCAGCCGGTGCAGCTCGGCCACCAGTTTCTGCTGATACGCGCTGTCCTCGGGGTCCCCGAGGGCGGCGTGGTCGACCGCGCCGATGCCGTAGTGGTGGTGGTAGAGCCCGTCGACGTCACCGAGGCGCAGATTCACGGGCCTGGCCTCGTTGTTCCAGTAGCGGGCGATGTCCCCCTGGTAGGGCGTCGCCGGGCCCGGGATGAACGTGGAGGAGGCGTCGGCGGAGGTCAGCTCGGTAGTCACTGAAGAGTCCATTTCTCACCAGAAATCGGGCAGGCTGTAGCGGTAGGTGTTGGTCTGGTGCCAGTAGTGGTTGCCGTCGACCCAGGCGGCCACGCCCCTGAGGAAGCGGAGCACCGCGGGGACGGGGCAGGCGGCGGCCAGCTCGGCGGCGGCGGCCTCGAAGCCGCGCATCAGGTCGTTGTGGACCTCGACGGCCTTCAGGTACGCGTCGCGTTCGGAGAGCTTCTCGCGTTCGGCGAGCACGACCGGCAGGTTGAGGTGCCGTCCGGGGGCGGCGAGCTCCTTCGTGTACGAGTACAGGTCGTTGACGATGGTGGTCGCGTTCCCGCCGAGCGCGATGACGCGCTGCATGTCGGGCCGCGCGTGCAGGTCGGCGGGGAGTTCGTAGCCGCCGACGGTGTCGGTGATGGTCGGGCAGGGGCGGAAGTTGTTGAACTGGCGCATCGCCAGGTACTCCCACACCTCGGGCGTGTGGTCCGTCTGGGCCCAGGCGGCCTCGGCCAGATAGCCCATGTGCAGGCGGGCCATGTCATGCCGGTAGCGGTCCGTCTGGGAGGGGGCGGAGGACCGGACGAAGTACTCCATGGCGCTGCGGTACGCCCGTCGGGGCGCGTCGGCGCCGAGCGATTCCACCCACCCGGGAGCGTATTCCGCAGTGGTGTGCAGGGGGTCGAGGGCGGTGTGCGCGAGGAGGAGACGGCCGCCGAGGCCGATCGGCGAGCCACCGTGGTCCTCGCAGTAGCAGTCGTCGACGGCGTTCTCCGCGATCATCAGCCGCGTGGCGAGCATCAGGTGGTCCACCGTCGGGGCGTCTGGGTGGCAGGCCACCATGTAGCGCCCCACGGAGAAGCCGTCGAACTCGCCCTCCCAGTCGTCGGGGAACAGCTGGACCTCGTCCACGGCCCAGTCCTTGACGCGGCGGCTGACCTCGGCGACGCGTACCGGGTCGGGTTCGGGGACGGCATGGAAGTAGAGGCCGGGAATCGGCCGGCCCTCGGTCTGCTCGCCGGTGGCCTCGGCCGTGTGCCGCGCGAGCGCGTCCGGGCCCGCGTCGCGCGGGGCCAGCGAGAGGCCTGCCGTCCCGAGGCCGCTGGGACCGCGCAGGATCCGCTCGACCACGGGGTCCACCGGGGCGGCGACGGCCGCCGGGTCGGGCCCGGCCGGCACGGACACCAGCGGCCGGCCGCCCGTCGGCAGGGCGAACGGCGCCGACGGTGCGGGCGTCTGGGCGGGGAGGCTCGACTGCGGAGGGGAGAGATCGGGATCGGGCATCCGTAGCTCCTTGTGCGGTGGGGGCCCGTCCCGGATCCGGGGGCGGGCGTGCCGGACGGGCCCGGGCGTCGGGCGGCCGTACTAGTCGCGCCTGCGGGCGATCTGGACGTTCTCCAGCACGCCGAGCGCGTCGGGTACGAGGACGGCGGCGGAGTAGTACGTGGTGACCAGGTACGACATGATCGCCTGCTCGCTGATGCCCATGAAGCGGACGGAGAGGCCGGGCTCGTACTCCTCGGGCAGACCGGTCTGGCGCAGGCCGATGACGCCCTGGTTCTCCTCGCCGGTACGCATGGCGATGATGGAGCTGGTCTGCTCCTTGCTGATCGGGATCTTGTTGCAGGGCAGGATCGGGACCCCGCGCCAGGCCGGGACCTGCTGGCCGCCGAGGTCGACGTGGTCCGGGTACAGACCGCAGGCGTTGAACTCGCGGCCGATCGCGGCGATCGTGCGCGGATGGGCGAGGAAGAGCTTCGTGCCGCGGCGGCGGCAGAGCAGCTCGTCCATGTCGTCCGGGGTGGGCGGCCCGGAGTGGGGCTGGATCCGCTGCTTGAAGTCGGCGTTGTGGAGCAGGCCGAACTCCCGGTTGTTGATGAGCTCGTGCTCCTGGCGTTCGCGCAACGCCTCGATGGTGAGCCGGAGTTGCTCCTCCGTCTGGTTCATCGGCCCGTTGTAGAGGTCCGCGACCCTGGTGTGCACCCGCAGGACGGTCTGGGCGACGGAGAGCTCGTACTCGCGCGGGTTGACCTCGTAGTCCACGAAGGCGCCGGGCAGCACGGCCTCGCCGACATGACCGGCCGACATGGCGATCTCGGCCTCGCCGTGGCGGTTCTGGCGCTGGTTCGGCAGGGCGCTGAAGGCCTCGATGTGGGCCTGGAGCTCCGGCGAGGACGCCTGGATCGCGGCGAAGTCGGCGCGGGAGAGGGTGAGCAGGGTGCCGGAGGTCTCGGCGGTGGCGGTGTAGTCCCAGGTGGCGTCGGCGTCCAGGAGCGCGTTCTCGCCGAAGCGGTCGCCGTCGGCGAGGATCGCGACGGTGATGTCGTCGCCGTAGGGCCCCTCGGAGGTCTGCCCGACGCGGCCGTGCGCGATCAGATGGATCTCCCCGGCGGCGGTGCCGCGGTGGACGAGGACCTCGCCCGGGGAGAAGTCGCGCTGCACGCAGCGGCCGGCCAGGGCGGCGAGGACCTCTTCGTCCTCGAAGCCGCGCAGCAGGGCGAGTTCGCCGAGTTCGCGCGGGATGACGTGGACGCGGGCACCGTCCTGGACGAAATCGACCCGCCCGTCGCCGACGGTGTACTTGAGCCTGCGGTTGACCCGGTACGTGCCGCCCTTGGTCTCCACCCAGGGGAGCGTCCGCAGCAGCCAGCGGGAGGTGATCTCCTGCATCTGCGGGGCGGACTTGGTCGTACTGGCGAGCTTGCGGGCCGCCTCGGTGCTGAGGGCCTGCCGCGGGGGCTCCGCCTGGGCGTTCGGCCGGGCTTCGGGACTGGTGTCGACGGTCATCGGGGCGAGCTCACCTTCGGGGGGTAGCGGACGGCGCACGTCGGTGCCGAGCGGCCAAGGAGGAGGAAAGAGGGCGAAAGAGGAGGCTGCTGGGGTGCCGTCCAGGTCATGGAGCGGTCCCGGTCCAGGTCATGGAGCAGTCTCGGCCCGCGCACGGCCTCGCACAGCCCGCGCGGGGCCGGTTACCCCGATGTGGTGATCATGTTCGAGACGCCGTTCGCACCGTCCGCCGCCGGAGGAGCGGCGGGCGGCGGGCGCTGCACATCGGGGCGGGGCGGCGGCCAAGGGCCGTTGTCAGTGCCTCCCCATAGAGTGAAATCACTCGGCAAGCCTCGGCGAAGGGGGAGCGTCAGCATGTCTGCCAACAGGATTCAGCACAAGGTGAATCACGTCGCACTGGTAGTGGACTGTTCGGGTTCCATGCGTCCGCATCAGGATCAACTCGTGCGGGTCGTGGACGAGTTCGTCGTGGGATTGAAGGCCGAATCGGACAGCCTCGGCCACGAGACGCGTATCAGCCTCTACTCCTTCGACCACCGGGTGGAGAATCTGGTGTGGGACATGGACGTGAAGCATTTGCCGTCCATGCGGGGCCTGTATCGGGTCAACAACGGGGCGACTGCTCTGATCGAGGCCTCCCTGAAATCCCTGGACGACCTGGGCCACATCTGGGAGGAGTACGGGGAGCACAGCTTCCTGCAGATCGTGGTGACGGACGGCGAGGAGAACGCCTCGGGCGGCGACCGGCGGCACGACGGCGACATGGCCATCCTCGGCCCCTGGCTCGACAGGATCGCGGCGAAGATGGGCGGCCTGCCCGAGCACTGGACCTCCGCGATCCTCGTGCCGAACTCCCTGGCCAAGCGGACCGCGCAGAACTACGGCTTCCCGGCCGGCAACATCGCGATCTGGGACGCGGATTCCCAGGAGGGCGTCGAGGAGGCGATCGGCACCGTGCGCGCCGCCGCCACCAGTTTCCTCCGGGCGCGTGAACAGGGTGTGCGGGGCACGAAGAATCTGTTCGCCGTCGGCCAGGACATATCCATCGACGACGTGCGGGCGACTCTCGAACCCATTCCGGCGAACATGTACCGGCTGCTGAAGGTCGACAAGGAGGTCGAGATCCGCCCCTTCGTCGATTCACATCCGGGGGTGACCTATGAACGCGGCTCTTGTTACTACCAGTTGGGCGCGCGGGCACAGGTCCAGCCGAACAAGGAAGTCATCGTGGTGGAAAAGGAAACCGACCGCGCCTATACCGGTGACGCCGCGCGCAGCCTTCTGTTCGGGTCGGGTATCCAGGGGACCGTCTCGGTGAAGGCGGGCAACAATCCCAAGCTGGAGGTCTATGTGCAGAGCCGTTCGGTGAACAGGAAACTCAAGCCGCACACGCGTCTGCTCATCATGCTGTGAGGCGCCGCCGCTGAAGGGTGCTCCCGCCATGACGCGGACCGGGGCCCACACCTCGCGGTGCGGGCCCCGGTCCGTGGTGCGCGACGGGCGGTCAGAGACCGAACTCCTGCGGGGAGACCCCGAGGGCCGCGCACGCCTCGCGCAGGACCTGCTCCTCGGCCGGGGCGATGTACCCGTCGGCGCCGGCGACGACGAAGCCGGTCTGGACGACGGCCTTGGCCTCCATCGGCTTCTTCGCCGCCTTGGCGATCTCCTGCATGGCCGCCGTCCTGCCCTGCTGGAAGTCGAAGGTCAGCTGGTCCACGTGCTTGTTGAAGCGCTGACGCAGCTGCTCCGGCGGGAAGTTCCGCAGGACGTCGTTCTGCAGGATCAGCGACTCCACGTGCTGGCGCTCGGCCGGGTCGACGGACCCGTCGGCCGCGGCGACCAGGGCGCACATGGCCATGCTGGCGTCGCGGTAGGCACCGCTCTTCAGCTCCGTCTTGAGGGAGGCCAGCTGGGACTTGAGCACGCCGACGAGCTGAGCCTTCGATCCCCCGCCGGACCCCGACCCGGGCCGTCCGTGGCCGCTGGAGCCCCGCGCCCCCTGCGCCTGCTGCTGCAGACCCTTGGCCTGGTCCTTGAGCCGGTCCCACATCGCCATCCGTGCCACCTCGGTTACGCGTTCGCCTGGCCGCGCGTGTTCCGCGCGTCCCCTTGGCAACGACCTCGGGTACCTCGAAGTTCCACCTCGGGCGGTGGGTCCGGGCGGGTCAGACCGAGCCCAGGTCGGAGGAGTACCAGTGTTCGGGCCGCAGGTAGTAGACGGCCTGTTCGCCGTGGTCACGGGACGCGAACTCGACGTACTCCTCCACCTTGTCCGCGGCGAGGTAGCGGGCGCTGATCTCGCGCAGTTTCTCGAGGGTGGCGTCCTCGCTGCGGACCACGGGGCCCTCCACGGAGACGTAGCGGACGGTCGGCTCCAGGCGGTCGACCATCAGCGAGAAGCGTCCCGCGGCCTCGATCAGCCGGCCCTTCTTGGAGTGGCGTCCGGTCATCACCCACAGCTCGCCGCCGGGGGTGTACTGGTACCAGATCGGGAGGGTGAGCGGGGCGCGCCCGTCCCGCGCGGCCACCGCCAGCGCTCCGATGTGGGGTTCGGCCAGGAACTGTTCACGCTCTTCGACGCTGAGGGGCATGGGGTCTCCTTCGGCGGTACGGCCAGGGGCTCTCGACATGGTCCTCAACTCCACCGCCCGGGACACGTATTCCGCGTGCCCCGTCGTGTCGAGGGCCCGCGGTTATGCTCCCGAGGCATGACCATCGAGCTGCGCCACCTGCGCGCGTTCCTCGCCATCGCCGAGGAGGGGAACGTCACCCGGGCCGCCGCCCGCCTCCATCTGAGCCAGCCCGCGCTCTCCCGGACCCTGCGCCAGCTGGAGGACCACCTCGGGGCCCGCCTCGTGGACCGCTCCACGCACCATCTGGAACTGACCGCGCGGGGCCGCACGTTCCGTGACAAGGCCGCCGTGGCGCTCTCCGCCGTCGAGACCGCCCTCGACCCCCGCGGATCGAGCACGTGGCCCCTCAAGCTCGGGCACACCTGGGCGGCGCTCGGCGACCACACCGTCGCCTTGCTGCGCCGCTGGGACGAGACCCGGCCCGGCGTCCCGCTGGAGCTGCTGCGCGTCGACGACCGCACGGCGGGCCTCACGCGGGGCGAGGTCGACGCGGCCCTGCTGCGGGGGCCGATCACCGCGCCCGGACTGCGTACGGAGCTGCTGCTGAGCGAGGAGCGGGTGGCGGTCATGCCGGCGGACAGTGCGCTGGCCGCCCTCCCCCGGGTCACCCTGGCGGACCTCGCCGCCCACCCGATCGCCCTGAACAGCGTCTCCGGCACCACGACGCCGGAGCTGTGGCCGCCCTCGGCCCGGCCGGTGGCGACCGTCGAGGTCGGCAACACCGACGAGTGGCTCATGGCCATCGCCGCCGGGCGCGCCATCGGGGTCTCCACGTCGGCGACCCCGAGCCAGCACGCGCACCCCTCGTTGGTCCACCGCCCCCTCGTCGACGCACCGCCCGTCCCGCTCGTGCTGGCCTGGCGCGATGGGCCGGGGCAGCATCCGGCGATCGGGGACCTGTTGGCCGTCGTACGCGAGATCATCGCGACGGACGGCGCGTGAACGCGATCCGTACTCCCTCCGACGGCGTAGTGGGCGCGGCCCGATGAGCGGACCGCGGCCAGGAGCGTGCGCGGGCCGACGCGGCCGTGCGGCACCCCTTCCCGGGGAGTCCCGGCGTGCCGGGACGTGTGTTCTGACTCAGGCTGGACAAGCGGTCACCGCATGGACCATGTGCGACGAGGGAGCAGAGCCTCATGGGAACCGAAGTGTTCCGGTCGGAAGTGCGCCTGACGGTCAACGGCGAGTCCCGCCGCCTCACCGTCGACCACCGCTCGACGCTGCTGGACGTCCTGCGCGAGCGGCTGGACCTGACCGGCGCCAAGAAGGGCTGCGACCACGGCCAGTGCGGTGCCTGCACCGTCCTCGTCGACGGGCGCCGCGCGAACAGCTGCCTGCTGCTCGCCATCGCCCACGAGGGGCGTGACATCACGACCGTCGAGGGCCTGCGCTCCCCCGACGGCGAGGGGACGCACCCCCTGCAACGGGCCTTCGTGGAGCGCGACGCCTTCCAGTGCGGGTACTGCACGCCGGGGCAGCTCTGCTCGGCCGTCGGCGCCATCGCGGAGGCCGACGCCGGTCACCCCTCGCACGTCACGGACCCCGCCCTGGAGCCCGGTTCGCCCGTCCAGCTGACCCGGGACGAGATCCGGGAGCGGCTGAGCGGCAACCTGTGCCGGTGCGGCGCCTATCCGCACATCGTCGAGGCAGTGGAGGACGTGGCCCGGTGAAGTCCTTCAGGTACGTACGCGCCCACAGCGTCGAAGAGGCGACCGCGGCCCACGCGGGCCGCCCCGAATCCCGCTATCTGGGCGGCGGCACCAATCTCGTCGACCTGATGAAGCTGGGCGTGGAGCGGCCTCGGACGCTGGTCGACGTCAGCGCGCTGCCCCTGGACGCGGTCGAGGAACTGCCCGACGGCTCCCTGCGCGTCGGGGCGACGGTGCGCAACAGCGACCTGGCCGCCCATCCCCTGGTGCGCGCCCGCTACCCGGTGCTGTCCCAGGCGCTGCTCGCGGGCGCGTCCGGCCAGCTGCGCAACATGGCCACGACCGGCGGCAACCTGCTCCAGCGCACCCGCTGCCCCTACTTCCAGGATCTCGGCAAGCCGTGCAACAAGCGGGAGCCGGGCAGTGGCTGCGCGGCGCGGAACGGCGTCCACCGCGACCACGCGGTCCTCGGCCACTCCTCGCAGTGCATCGCCACGCACCCCTCCGACATGGCGGTGGCGCTGGCCGCGCTGGACGCCGAGGTGGAGCTGTACGGCGCGGGCGGCCGACGGGCCGTGCCCGCCGCCGAGTTCCACCGGCTGCCCGGCGTGCGTCCCGACGTGGAGACGGAGCTGAGGCACGGTGAGCTGATCACCGGTGTGCTGATCCCGCCCGCGACCGCGGGGCTGCCCGCCGCCTACCGCAAGGCCCGTGACCGCGCCTCGTACGCCTTCGCGCTCGCCTCCGTGGCCGTCGTCCTGGACGTCGAGGACTCCGTCGTACGCGAGGTGCGGATCGCGTTCGGTGGCCTCGCGCACCGGCCCTGGCGTGCGCGGCGCGCCGAGCGGGAGCTGGTGGGCGGGCCGCCGGCCGAGGAAGCGTTCCGGCGGGCCGTCGACGCCGAGCTGGCCGACGCCGAGCCGCTGCGGGACAACGCCTTCAAGGTGCCCCTGGCCCGCAACCTCGCGTGCGACGTCCTGCGGCGCCTGGCCGGCGCGTCCCTCGTTTCCTGACCTCGGCCCCGCTCATCCCCCGCCCTCCAGGGAGAACACGCCATGCCGGACACCAGCAGCGCTCTCGGGGCGCCCACCGAGCGCAGGGAAGGCCCCGCCAAGGTGACCGGGACCGCCCGGTACGCCGCCGAGCACACGCCCGACGGCTGCGCCTACGCCTGGCCGGTCCCGGCCACGGTGGCGCGCGGCAAGGTCACCGTCGTCGACGACACGGCCGCCCTCGCGCTGCCCGAGGTCATCGACGTGCTGAGCCATCTGAACGCGCCCCGCCTGGTCGAGCCGGACGACGCGACGCTCGCGGTGCTGCAGAACGAGCGTGTGCCGCACCGCGGCTGGTACGTCGCGCTCGTCGTCGCCGAGACGCTGGAGGCGGCCCGCGAGGGCGCCGCCGCCGTCCGGGTCGGCTACGCCGAGGGACCGCACGAGGTCGCCCTGAGCGCGCGGCACCCCGAGGCCTATGTCCCCGAGGACACCGACGGCACCTCGGGGGAGCATGTGCGCGGGGACGCCGACGGCGCGTTCGACGCCGCCCGGGTGCGCGTCGACGCCGTCTACCGCGTACCGCCGCTGCACAACCACCCCATGGAGCCGCACGCGGCGACCGCGCGGTGGGACGACGGGCGGCTGACCGTCCACGACTCCAGCCAGGGCGCCACCACGGTGCGCGACACCCTGGCGGGCATGTTCGCGCTGCCCGCGGAGCGGATCACGGTCGTCTCCGAGCACGTCGGCGGCGGTTTCGGTTCCAAGGGCACGCCCCGCCCCCATGTGGTGCTCGCCGCCATGGCCGCGCGGGTGACGGGCAGGCCGGTGAAGCTCTCCCTGCCGCGCCGGCAGCTGGCGACGGTGGTGGGGCACCGCTCGCCGACCGTCCAGCGGGTGCGCCTGGGCGCGGAGGTGGACGGCAGGCTGACGTCCGTGATCCACGAGGTGACCTCGCACAGCTCCCGCATCAAGGAGTTCGTGGAGACGGCGGCCGCCGCCACGCGCGTCATGTACGCCTCGCCGCACGCCCGCACCACGCATCGGGTCCTGCCGCTCGACGTGCCGAGCCCGTCGTGGATGCGGGCTCCCGGTGAGGCGCCCGGCATGTACGCGCTGGAGTCGGCGATGGACGAACTCGCCGTACGCCTCGGCATGGATCCGATCGAGCTGCGGCTGCGCAACGACACCCGGACCGAGCCCGACAGCGGCAAGCCGTTCAGCAGCCGTCACCTCGCCGAGTGCCTGCGCGAGGGCGCCCGGCGCTTCGGCTGGGCCGAGCGCGATCCGCGGCCCCGCTCCCGCACCGAGGGACCGTGGCTGGTGGGCAGCGGGGTCGCCTCCGCGACGTATCCGGCGCTCGCCTCGCCGAGCCGGGCGAGCGCGCACGCCCATCCGGACGGCAGCTTCGTGGTGCGCGTCAACGCCACCGACATCGGTACGGGTGCCCGTACCGTGCTCGCGCAGGTCGCCGCCGACGCCCTCGGTGTGCCGGTGGACCGGGTGCGGACGGACATCGGCAGCAGCGACCTGCCCTCGGCGCCGCTGGCGGGCGGCTCCTCGGGGACGGCCTCGTGGGGCTGGGCCGTCCATGAGGCGTGTACGCGGCTGGCCGCCCGCCTGTCCGGGCAGCGGGGGCAGGAGCTGCCGCCGGAGGGGGTGGGCGCCACCGCCGACACGGCGGGCACCGCGGACGCGGACAGCGACTACGCGCGGCACGCCTTCGGCGCGCACTTCGCCGAGGTCGGCGTGGACACGGTGACCGGCGAGGTGCGGGTGCGCCGGCTGCTGGGCGTCTACGCGGCGGGGCGCATCCTCAACGCCCGGACGGCGCGTTCGCAGTTCGTCGGCGCGATGACGATGGGGCTGGGGATGGCGTTGACGGAGAGCAGCACGATGGACGCGGCGTTCGGCGACTTCGCGGAGTGCGACCTCGCCTCGTACCACGTGCCGGCGCACGCGGACGTGCCCGCGATCGAGGCGCACTGGGTGGACGAGGACGACCCCCATCTGAACCCCATGGGCAGCAAGGGGATCGGGGAGATCGGCATCGTCGGGACGGCCGCGGCCATCGGCAACGCCGTGCACCACGCGACGGGCGTACGGCTGCGGGAGCTGCCCCTCACGCCGGACCGGGTGCTGGAGGGCCTCGGCTGAGGCGGGCGTCCGACGGCGGCTCGGCGCGCCCGCCGGGTCAGGACCTGGCCCGGCTCTCCCGGGTCCAGGCCAGCAGTTCGTCCGCCGTCCACGTCGTCACCACCCGTTCGGCCGGCACCCCGCACTCCTCGGCCCGCGCGCATCCGATGATCTGCCAGTCCAGCTGGCCCGGGGCGTGCGCGTCGGTGTCCACGGAGAACAGGACGCCCGCGTCGACGGCGCGGCGCAGCAGCCGGCGCGGCGGATCGAGCCGCTCCGGGCGGCTGTTGATCTCCACGGCCGTGCCCGCCGCCGCGCACGCGGCGAACACCGCGTCGGCGTCGAAGCGGGACTCCGGCCTGCCGCGACCGGTGACGAGCCGCCCGGTGCAGTGCCCGAGCACGTCGGCGCGGGGGTTGCTGACGGCGGCGACCATGCGGCGGGTCATCGCGGCGGCGTCCATGCGGAGTTTGGAGTGCACCGAGACGACCACCAGGTCCAGGCGGTCGAGGAGTTCGGGCTCCTGGTCGAGGGAGCCGTCGTCGAGGATGTCGCACTCGATGCCGGTGAGCAGCCGGAAGGGTGCCCAGCGGGTGTTGAGGTCGGCCACGACGTCCAGTTGTTCGCGCAGGCGCCCCGGTGACAGGCCGCGGGCGATGGTCAGACGCGGCGAGTGGTCGGTGAGTACGGCCCACTCGTGGCCGAGGGCCCGGGCCGCGCGGCCCATCTCCTCGATGGGGCTGCCGCCGTCCGACCAGTCGGAGTGCAGGTGGCAGTCGCCGCGCAGCAGGGCGCGCAGTTCGGCGCCGCCTTCGGTGAGCGGGTCCCGCGCCTCTTCTTCGAGGCGCCGCAGATAGCCCGGCTCCTCGCCGGCGAGGGCTTCGCGGACCACGCCCGCGGTCTTGGGCCCGACCCCCTTCAGGGACTCCAGGGAGCCGTCGGCGGCGCGCCGGGCGGCCTCGCCGTCGGCCAGCGCCCCGACCACCGAGGCCGCGGTGCGAAACGCACGCACGCGGTAGGTCGGGGCGCGACCGCGCTCCAGCAGGAAGGCGATCCGCTCCAGCGCCTCCACGGGGTCCATCGGCACCTCCGGCCGCCGCTCTCGTGCCGGCGGGTGTACGTGTTCCTCCAGCGTCGCCCATCACGGGCCGCGGGGCACGGCGAGCGGGCCCGTTCCGGGGGTGCTCTCAGGCGGTGGGCTCCTCCGGCGGCGGATCCTCGGAGAGGGACACGTCGTCGTCGGACGTGTCGCGCCGGCCCGTTCCGGCCTCGTCCGTGTCGGGGACGTCGTCGTCGGCGCCCTTCTCCTCGTCTCCCGGGGCGGCGACTTCGATGTCCAGCTCCCAGGGGTCGTTGCTGTCGTCCGAGGCCTGCTGGTCCGGGAGGTCCCTGGGGATGGGCGGGCCGTCCTCTCCCGGGGACGCGGGATTGCGCTCGACCATGGGTTGTGCTCCGTTCCTTCGGTGCTTTCTCGACTTTACGAGTGGTCTTTACGGGTGATCTTTACGGGTGGTCTTCACGGGTGGTGGGGGCCGCTCGTTCGGCGACCACGCGCACGGTGTTCAGTTCGCCGTCCTTGGCGTCGGGGAGGTTCATCCCGGCCGCCACACCGCTGCGCAGATAGCGCAGCACCGGCTCGGTGAGCCGCTCGCCGGGGAGCGCGGTGGGGATGCCGGGCGGGTAGGGGGTCATCATCTCGGCGGCGATCCGGCCCGCCGCCTCGCCCACCGGCACGTCCTCGACGGGGCCGAAGAAGGCGTCGCGGGGGTGCATGGCCTGTTCCATGCGCAGTTCGGCGCCCCGGGGCACCTCCACCGGCGGCGCGGGGCGCAGTTTCGGCGCGGCGTGGGCCAGTTCGCGCAGGGCCGTCAGCAGTGCGCCGGTCGTCTCGTGGTCGTCGGCGTGGGTGATCTGGGCGCTGATCCTGCGGTGGTCGCTGAGGTGCGCGTCGAGGGCGTGGTGGCGGCGCAGCCAGTCCGCGGCGCGGTAGCCGCTGGTGCTCAGCCCGTCGACCTCGATGATCACCGGCAGCGGGTCGAAGTCCGCCGCGAGGCCGGGTCCGCAGAAGTCGTCGCGGTCGTTGACGTGCAGTCCGTCGATCTCCTCGATCGCCGCCCGCACCTCGGCCGCGAGGTCCAGCGCCCTCCCCATGAGGTCGTGGCCGTGCAGGGCCATCTGGCGCCGCCAGCCGTCGAGTCCGGCGTAGATGAGGGTGGAGGGGCTGGTGGTGCCGAGGAGGTCGGCGCAGTTCCCCAGGATCTCCGGGTCGATCAGGTCGCCCTGGAGGTGGAAGACGGAGCCCTGTTCCAGGCCGCTGCCCATCTTGTGGATGCTCGTGACGCAGATGTCGGCGCCCGCGTCCATCGCCCGGGACGGCAGGTCCGGGTGGAAGGGCAGGTGGGCGCCCCACGCCTCGTCCACGACGAGCGGCCGCGAGCGGCGGTGGCAGACGTCCGCGATGCGGCGCAGGTCGGCGCAGGCGCCGTACGGCGTGGGGCTGGTGACCAGGGCTCCTCGCGCGTCGGGGTGGGCGGCGAACGCCGCCTCGAAGTCCTCGGCCCCCGGCGCGTGGGCGAGGTGGCGCTTCTCGTCCCACCGGGGCTCGACCCACACCGGCTCGATGCCGGAGAGGATCAGCCCGGAGATGACGGACTTGTGGGCGTCGCGGCCGACGAGCAGCTTCGTGTGGGGGCTCGCGATGGCCAGCATGGCCGCCTTGACCGAGAGCGAGCTGCCGCAGGTGGAGAAGAAGGTGTGTTCGGCGTGCACGGCGTCCGCCATCAGGCGTTCGGCGCGTTCGAGGACGCGGCCACGGGTGCGCCGGTCGTCGAGTCCGCCCGAGGCCAGCACGTCGCCGTGGAAGACCGCGTCGCCCAGCACCTCGCGCACGGCCGGGTCGGCGCCGCGGGCCTGCTTGTGGCCGGGCGGGGTGAAGCCCAGCCTGCCCTTGTCGCGGTACTCGGCGAGGGCCTCCAGGACGGGGGCACGTGTGTGATCAGGCGACATGGGTCACGCGTTCCCCGCTCTCGCGCCGTCCAACCCGGGCGCCCGGCAACCGGCTGCGCGGGCCGTTGGGCTCTTGGCCGGTGCGGGCGCGGCGGCGCGGGGCGCTCACGCGGCCTGGGCGTGCTCGGCGCCGTAGCCGGCCTCGGCGCGGACGCGGGCGCAGCTGCGGCTGATCAGGCGGGAGACGTGCATCTGCGAGATGCCCAGCTCCTCCGCGATGCGGCTCTGCGTCATGTCCTCGAAGAAGCGCAGGTACAAGATGGTGCGCTCGCGCTCGGGCAGTTGGCGCAGGCCCGCCTTGGCCGCCTCGCGGTCGGTGATGCAGTCGTACGCGGGGTCGGGGGCGCCCAGGGTGTCGGCGAGGCTGAAGCCGTCGGGGTCGGCGGAGGAGATCTCGGCGTCCAGCGACAGGGCGCTGTAGCCCTCCATGGCCTCCATGCCGTCGCGGACCTCGTCCTCGGTGAGTCCGGCGTGCCGGGCGATGTCGGGGATGCCGGGCTCGCGGCCGGTGCCGCTGCCGGGCATGTCGAGCAGTTCGCGGCGTGCGACGCGCACCTTGTTCCGCAGTTCCTGCACGCGCCGGGGGACGCGCACGTCCCACATGCGGTCGCGGAAGTGGCGGCGCAGTTCGCCGGTGATGGTGGGCACGGCGTAGCTCTCGAAGGCGCCGCGCCCGGGCTCGTACCGGTTGACGGCCTTGACCAGGCCCATCGCCGCGACCTGCTGCAGGTCCTCGATGCTCTCGCCCTTGTTCCGGAACCGGCCGGCGATCCGGTGTGCCATGGGCAGCCATGCCTCGACGATCTCCTCGCAGAGGAGTTCGCGCTCGGGGCCGTCCTCGAGGGAGGCGAGCCGGACGAAGTCCGCCGCGGTGTCCGGGGCGTCGTTGTGGGGGTGCCGGGTCGTCGTGCGACGCCGGGCGGAGTATGCGGTGAGGTCGGTAAGCATCAGTATGTCGCTCCTCAGCGGTGCCGCCAACAGTGACCGCGAGAAACGGGGCGCCCCGGTGACAGGCATCCCGGGAGTGAACACACCGCTCCCGCGAACGCGCCTCCGGTCCGAAGCACGTTATCCGCCTGCCCTTCGGATTCAGGGCCAAACAGCCTTCCCCGCGCGCATGTGCGCGCAGGGAAGGGGCGGCCGCCGGCCGGCTCAGCCGACCTCGTCGTCCAGGTGGCTCAGCAGGTCGGCGGGGTCCGCGTAGACGGCGGAGGCGCCGGCCGCCTCCAGGTCGGCGCGGGGGATGCCGCCCGAGAGCAGCGCGATGCTCCGTACGCCCGCGCGGGCCGCCGCCCGCATGTCCCAGACGGTGTCGCCCACGAACAGGGCGTCCCGCGGGGCGCACCCAACGAGGTCCAGGGCGTGGTGGACGGGGTCGGGAGCGGGCTTCCCCGAGGAGACGTCGTCCGCGCTCGCGATGCCCGCGATGACGTCGTCGGCGTCGATGGCCCGGCGCAGCGCGCCCAGTTCCGCCCCGCCCGCCGAGGTCGCGAGGACGATGCGCCGGCCCCGGTCGTGGCAGGCGTGCAGGAGGTCACGGGCGCCGTCGAGCGCGGGCAGCCGGTCGAAGTACGTGCCGTACAGGGTGCTGTGTGCGGCGCTGATCTCCTCGTCGCGGTCGCGGTCGCGGTCCTCGCCCAGCAGATGGGCGATGAGGTCGCCGGATCCGAGGCCGATGGCGTGGTGGATGTCGTGCATGGCGACGTCGTGGCCCGCTTGGCGGAACGCTTCCCACCAGGTCGTCACATGCAGGTGGTTGGTGTCGGCGAGCGTTCCGTCGACGTCGAACAGCGCGGCACGCGCCATGGCTTTCCACCGTTCCCTCTCTGTGTGTGTCGGTTGCCGGTCCTGATGGGGGCTCAGCGCACGTCGGTGATGACGAAGCCGCTGCGCGGCCTGGTGGGCATCCTGTTCAGGGGGATGCGCAGGTCCTGCTCGGGGACGTGGTGGTCGAGCCGGGCGAGGCGCGGGAGGAGTGCGGTCAGCACGGCCAGGGTGACGTCCTCGCCCGGGCAGCGGTGTCCCTCGCCGGCTTCGCCGCCGCCCTGCGGGACCAGTTCGTCGCGGCCGGGTTCGCGGCCGGTGAAGCGCTCGGGGTCGAACGTGTAGGGCGCTTCCCACAGCTGCGGGTCGTGGTTCTGCCCGTAGAGGTCGAGCAGGACCATGGTGCCCTCGGCGATCGGTTCTCCGTGCCAGTCCAGGTCGGCGGGGGCGAGGCCCGCGACGAAGGGCGCGAAGGGGTAGAAGCGCCGCACCTCGTGGGCGAAGGCGCGGGCGTAGTCCTCGCCTTCCGTGGCGAGGCGCTCCCGCAGCGCGGGGTGGCGGTGCAGCGCGTGCGCGCCGAAGACCGTGAACCAGGTGACGGCGACCGTGGGCCTCAGGACGTTGAGGAGTTCGACGGCTGCGGTGCGGGGGTCGAGGAACTGTCCGTCCGCCTCGCGGTGCGCGGCCACGGCCTCCACCACGGAGGGGGCCGCCCCACCGCGGTCCGACGGGGTGAGGTCGGCTGCGCGGATGTCCTCGATCAGGTGGGCGAGCCGCTGCTCCTGGCGCTGCCGGGCGCGCCGGGCCTGCCAGTGGCGGGGGCCGGCGGTGGCGAATCCGTCGACCATGGTCACCAGGTCGTGGGCGGTCCGCCGTGCTTCGTCGTCCGGGTGCTCCGTCAGGGGGACGCCGGCCCAGGCGCAGACGGCCCGGGTGATGAGCACGCTCACTTCGTCGAACAGCGTCACCTGGCTGCGGCCGATCCACTCCTTGCTGGAGCGTTCCCACTCGTCGGCGACGCGCTCGGCCAGCGCGGCGACGCCCGCGGGGTCCTTGAGCACCGACATGAACAGGGCCTTGCGGGTGCGGTGCTCGTCGCCGTCGAGGGTGTGCACCGCGCCCTTGCCGAAGAGCGTGCTCAGGACCGGTTCGGGCAGGGCCGTTCGGCGGCGGACGTGGTTCTCGTCGTAGAAGAAGGGGACGGCCGCCGGGCCGCGCAGCGCGACGACGGGCTTGCCGAGCAGGCGGGTGCGTACGGGTCCCGGGCCCTCGCGGCGGCTCAGGTCGGGGAGCCACGCGTAGCCCTTGGTGAGCAGCGGCAGCGTCTGGTCCAGCATGAGGTCCTCCTGTGGGGCGGGGACGCGGGCCGTGGAGTGCGGGGGCGGCGGCCGTCGAGTACGGGGTGGTGGCCCTCCCCGCATCCTGACCGAAGCAGGACCCGCGTGCATTTCCCCGGCCGGCGTCCGGCTCGGTCTGCGGCGCTCCGTCGATCAGGCTTTCGATGATCGGCGGATCACGGTCATCGGGTGCCCCAGGAAGCGCACGTGAACCAGAGCGAAGAGACCGGAATCAGGGCGAATCGGCTTCAGTCGGCGGTACCGGGGGTGAGGCCGACGGGGAGCGCGGGTGGCCTGGGCCCCGTCGGAGGGCGCCCTGCCCAGGGGCCCCTCCGACAGCGGGACAGGTGTGCGACTCCGGTAATCTGGATCTTTGTCCCGCAGAGGAGTTGCATCAGTGGAGTTCCGGCTGCTCGGAGCGGTGTCCGTGGCCACCGAGGTCGGCGTGGTGCCACTGGGGCCCGCCAAGCGCCGCAGCCTGCTCGCCGCGCTGTTGCTCAGACCCAACCACCCCGTCCCGGTGGACCAGTTGGCGGCGGCGCTGTGGGACCAGGAGCCGCCCGCGCGCGCTCGCGGCGTCATCCAGGGGCACGTGTCGCGGCTGAGGGTCCTGCTCGCCGAGGCGGAGGCCGAGATGTTCGGCGTCGAGCTGGTCACCCAGGGCACGGCGTACGTGCTGCGGATGCCGGAGTCGCTGCTGGACGCCCACCGCTTCGAGGAGTTGGTGACGCTGGCCCGCGGTCAGCGGGCGCCCGCCGACGCCGTGGCGATGTATCAGGAGGCGCTGTCGCTGTGGCAGGGTCCCGCGCTGACCGGCGCGTACCCGAGCCAGCCGCTGCAGGCCGCCGCCCAGGCGCTGGAGGAGCTCCGGCTGGCGTCCGTGGAGTCGCTGGCCGAGGCGTACGCCCGGATGGGCGAGCACGCCCGGGCCGCCGCCGTGCTGCGGGCGGAGGCGAGTGTCCACCCGCTGCGCGAGTCGCTGTCCGCCGCGCTGATGCGGGCGCTCCAGCGGGCGGGGCGCCGGACGGAGGCGCTCGACTGGTTCCACCGGACCCGCCGCGTGCTCGCCGACGAGCTGGGCGTCGATCCGGGCCGGGAGCTGGCCGACGCGTACGCGGCCGCGCTCCAGGGGACCGGTGAGGACGCCGAGGACGGCCGTTCGCACAACTCGTCGGGGCGGCGCCCGGTGTCTGGCGCCGCGCCCGCGCCCGCCCCCTCGCTCGCCGCCGCTCCCCTGGCCGCGCCGGTCGCGGCGCACGTGCCCGCCCCCTCGCTGCCGTCCGGCACGATCGATCTGCTGCCCCGCATGCCCCGCGGTTTCCACGGGCGGGCCGCCGAACTCACCGCGCTGTCCCGGGCCGCCGCCGGTGAGGCGCCGGTCTGTCTGGTCACCGGGCCGGCGGGCGTGGGCAAGACGGCGCTCGTGACGCACTGGGCGCACCGCAACCGGGGGCAGTTCCCCGGCGGCCTCCTCTACGCCGACCTGCGGGGGTTCAGCGACACCGGGGAGCCCGCGCTCTTGGAGGTGCTGCGGGAGTTCCTGCTGGCCCTCGGGGTCGCGCCGCGCCGGATCCCGGAGTCGCAGGGCGCCGCGTCCGCGCTCTTCCGTTCCCTGGCCGGCGAGCGTCAGCTGCTGGTCGTCCTCGACAACGCGCGGGCGTCCGAGCAGGTCAGGGAGTTGCTGCCGGGCGGCGCGCGCTGCGTCACCGTGGTGACGAGCCGCTACCGCCTGCGCGGCCTGATCGCCTCCGACGCCGCGCGCCCCGTACCGGTGGACGTACTCGAACCGGAGGACAGCACCGCCCTGCTCGCGGCGGTCCTCGGCACCGAGCGCGTCCGCGCGGAGGAAGTGGCCGCGCGCCGCCTCGCGGAACTGTGCGGCGGGCTGCCGCTGGCGCTGCGGGTGGCCGCCGCCAGGCTGGCGGACCAGCCGGAGGCTCCGCTGAGCGTGATGTGCGCCGAACTGTCCGACGAGTCGCGCCGGCTGAGCCTCCTGGACGTGGAGGACACCGGTGTCCGCGCCGCCCTGCGGCTCACCGTGGGGCGGCTGCCGGCGAGCGCCGCCCGGCAGTTCGCCCACCTCGGCCGCCACCCGGGGACGCACGTCGACCGCTACGCGGCGGCGGCGCTCGCGGACACCGACCCGGCGACCGCCGAGGCCGCGCTGGACAAGCTCACCGCCGCCCACCTCGTGGTGCGCGCCGGTCCGGACCGCTGGACCCTGCACGACCTCGTACGGCTGTACGCGCGCGGTCTGGACGCGGACAGCGACGCCCTGCGGCGGGTGCTCGACCTGACCGTGGCCACGGCCCTGGCCGCCGCGGACGCCGCCGAGCCGGGCGACGAGTCGTGTTTCACCCTGCCCGACGACTTCCGTCCGCCGCGGGCCGTGCGGGAGTTCACGGACCGGGAGCAGGCGATGGCCTGGTACGCGGCCGAACGCGACGACGTGACGCTGGCGGCCGCCGCCGCGGACGCGGCGGGGCTGCACGGCAGGACGTGGCGGCTCGTCCTCGGGATGTGGCCGCAGATCGTGTGGCGGGTGCGGGACGGGTGGGCTCCCCTGCTGCGTATGGCACTTGAGGCGGCACGGGCCGACGGGGACGCCCGGGCCGAGTCACGTGTCCTGGCCCTGCTCGGCTGGGTGCTCACCGAGGAGGGCCGGGTCGCGGAGGCGCTCGTCCACCTGGAGGCCGCGCCCGCGCTCGCCGCGCGGGCGCGGGACACGCGTGCCGAGGCGACCGCGCTGATCAACCTGTCGCTGGCCCAGGCGGCGCTCGGCGACCCCGACGAGGCGGCCGAGGGGTGCGCGCTCGCGGCGGAGCTGGCGCACAGCGTCGGCGACCGGCACACCGAACGCCTCGCCCTCGGCCACCTCGCCCGGCACCGGCTGGAGGCCCGGGAGTGGCAGGCGGCACACGAGACGGCCCTCGCGGCGCTCGACCTCGACTCCCCCGCGGAGACCTCGGCGGCGACCCGGGTGCTGCTGCTGACGGCCGTCGGAGAGGCGCTGCTGGGCATGGGCGACGAGACCGAGGGCATCCGGCGCCTGGAGAACGCGGCGGCCGAGGCGGAGGCGTGCGGCTACGACGACGGCGCGGTGCGGGCCCTCGGGGCGCTGCTGCGGGTCTCGGCGGACGCGGGGCTCCAGGCGCGGTACGACACGGCGATGGTGCGGCTCATGGCTCGTACGTGAGGGGCGGCGCCGCTTGGCCGACGGCCCGGGAAGACCTCAGGTACGACGGCCTCGGTGACCGCCGGTCGGCCCGCCGCCGGGAGCCTCACCGACCCCGATGACCCGGGCCGGGTGCGGCGCCCCGCTCAGCGGCCGGCGGCGTCGCCGGCCCCGTGGCCGCCGAGCCGGCGGTTCACCTCGGCGGTCTGTTCGGCCAGGGCCCGGGCCGTCGCCTCGGCGCGGTCCGCCCGGTCGTTGATGCGGGCGATGTCCTCCTCGATGACCCTGAGGGCCAGCTCGGCCGCGGCGTCCGCGTCCTGCGGGGGCAGATCCTCGGGGAGCTCCGCGAGGGCGCTCTTGACCGCCGGGATGCCGCCCCGTTCGTGGATCTCTTTCCAGAACTCGTAGTCCATCGCGCCATCCTGGCCGATCGGACAGGGGCCACGCGAGTCGGGGCCGCCGTCAGGAGGCGGGATCGGCGGGCGCGCTCACTCTGGACGGCGTGCTGAAGTCGAGTACGTCCTGGGCCGTCTGCTGCGTCTCCTCCGCGGCCTTGCGGGCCGTGGCGAGGACGTCGCCGTGCTCCTGGACGAGGGTGTGGTATATCGGCGCCTGAGTGACATCATTGGCCGTCATGACCTGCGGCTCCTTGTTCGGGGACATGTGATGGGCATCGGCCGTGGGGTGGCCGATCCGCGACCCTACGCGAACTCCGTGGGCGAACGGCACCCGGCCCCGATCATCGGCCCGGGCCTTGTGACCACTTTCACAGGCAGCGGTGGGCCGCACGGACCGGCGGATTAATCGATTTCCCGGGACGGGCCCCCTTGCTACGGTCCTCCGCATGAAGCGCGCCATGCATCAGACGACGACGCCGGAGAGTGTCCCGGCGCGCTGACCGATGTTCCAGAGTCAAGAGCCCCGGGGCGAGTGCCCCGGGGCTCTCTCTCGCGGTCACTCGCCCGAACCCGCGTCCTTATGTGCGCGATCCCGTCGAGGAGACCACGATGCACGACCACCGCAGACTCGGCCGCGAACTCGGCCTGTTCGGCACCGATCCCCTGATCGGCGCCGGCCTCCCCTACTGGCTGCCCGAGGGCGCCGCCGTCCGGCACGCCCTGGAGGAGTACATCCGCGACACCGAACGGCGGGCCGGCTACCGCCATGTGTACTCGCCGGTGCTCGGGAAGCGGGAGCTGTACGAGATCTCCGGGCACTGGGCGCACTACAGCGAGGACATGTTCCCCCCGATGGACGTCGGCGGGGAGCAGGTCGTGCTGCGCCCGAGCCTGTGCCCGCACCACGCGGTGATCTACCGCTCCCGCTCCCACAGTTACCGCGAGCTGCCGCTGCGCATGGCCGAACTCGGCGGCATGTACCGGGCGGAGCTCTCCGGCGTCCTCGGCGGACTGGGCCGGGTGCGGGCCATCCATCTCAACGACGCCCACATCTTCTGCACCCTGGAGCAGGCCGCCGACGAGGCGCGGGCCGCCCTGGACATGATCCGCGGCGCGTACGCGGCCCTCGGCATCCGCCCGGCGCGCCTGCGGCTCTCGTTGCCGGGGCCCGGCGGCAAGTACGTCGCCGACGCACAGAAGTGGCGGCGGTCCACCGCCCTGTTGCGCGAGGTCCTCGACAACTCCGGTGTCCCCTACGAGGCCGTGGAGGGGGAGGCCGCCTTCTACGGGCCGAAGATCGACGTGCAGGTCGCCGACGCGGCGGGCCGGGAGTCCACCCTCTCCACCGTCCAGATCGACTTCCACCAGCCCGAGCGGTTCGACTTGCACTACATCGGCGCGGACGGCGCGAAGCACCGTCCGGTGATGGTCCACCGCAGTGTCATCGGCAGTGTGGAGAGAGCCGTCGCCCACCTCATCGAGGTGCACGGCGGTGCCTTCCCCGCCTGGCTCTCCCCCACCCAGCTGGTGGTCCTCCCGGTCTCCGAGGCCCAGCTGCCCGACGCCGAGGCGTTCTCACGGCGGTGCGCGCGGGCGGGGTTGCGGGCCGAGGTGTCCGGGGAGAGGAGTCTCGGCGCCCGGGTGCGGGCGGCCCGGCTCGTGCCCTATCAGGCGGTCATCGGGCCGAAGGAGGCCGCCGCGGGCCGGGTCGCGCTGCGGCTGCGCGACGGGCGCCGGCTCGACGCGCTGCCGGCCGACGAGGTCGTGGCCCGCGTCGAGGCGCTGGTCTCGGCGCGCCGGGCCGAGCTGTGGGAGGCGGAGGGAGGGGAGTCCTGAGCTGCCGGTGATCGGCCTCGCGGCGGCTCAGACCGGCGGCGCGACGAACACCCCTCGGTCGGGGTCGTTGAACGACTCCTTGGCCACCAGCTCGTTCATCGCGCCGGCGGTGCCCCACTGGTCGGTGACCTCGGGCCGGGAGAAGTCGTGGACGTGCGGGTGCCAAGTGTCCTCGTCCAGGCACTCCAGCTCGGTGGTGTACTCCACGGTGTTGCCGTGCGGGTCCAGGAAGTAGGTGAAGGTGTTGTCGCCCGCCAGGTGCCGGCCCGGCCCCCAGATCTTGCGGTGACCGGCCCGCATCACCCGGCCCGAGCCCCGCATGAACTCGTCGATGCCCCGCATCTCGAACGACACGTGGTGCAGCGCCGTGTGCGGCCCCCGCGCGATGGCCATGGAGTGGTGCTGGTCGCTGATCCGCATGAAGTGCAGGATCTCGCCCGTGTGCGGCGAGCCGAGCGTGTCGGACAGGACGAAGCCGAGGTGGCGCTCGTACCACCGGCGGGTCCTGTTCAGATCGGCGGAGTTCAGCACCACGTGGGAGAGTTTGACCGGGATCGCCTCCCTCTCCTCGATCCTGCGGTGCCGGCGCACCGCGACGTCGGCCGACACCTCGATGGTGCGGCCGTCGACGTCGAAGAACCGGAAGCCGTAGCCGCCACCGGGGGTGTCGATCCTCCCCGGGCGGGTGATCAACCGCACGCCGCCCGCGAGGAGCCGCTCGGCGAGCGTGTCCACGTCCGCGGGGCTCGCGGCCCCGTAGGACACGAGGTCGAGCCGCTTCTCGTCGGCCTCGCGCAGCCGTACGACGTACTGCTCGGGCGAGCCCTCGGCGGCGAGGAAGGAGATGCCTGAGTCCTCGGCGACCTTGGTCAGTCCCCAGACGCCGGCGTAGAAGTCGAGTTGCCTGTCGTGGTCGGGTACGGCCAGGTCGACGTGGCGCAGGTGGGTGAGCAGGCGTGCGCTCATGGTTCCTCCTCGGGCGGGAGCGGCGAAGGGCTGGCTCAGGGCGATTGCGTGAGCAGGGCCGTGACGCGGGCCATCAGGCCGGGCAGGTCGGCGTCGCGCACCCCGTCGAGCTGCCACCGGCCGATCTGCACGGACGCCTCCACGACGGCCCGCACCCGCGGGATGCGGCGCTGGTAGTAGGCATGGAACAGCGCGTCGTCCCACGTGGCGGTGGTGGTGAGCAGTTCGGCGAGGACGAGGGTGTCCTCCAGGGACATGGCGGCACCCTGGGCGATGGTCGGCGGACAGCAGTGGGCGGCGTCCCCGGCGAGGACCACCCTGCCCCGGTGCCAGGAGCCCTCGACCAGCAGCTGCTCGCACCAGGTGTAGTTGACCCGGGCCGGGTCGGTGATGTGCGCGGTGATCTCGGGCCAGTGACCGCCGTACCCCTTGGTCGTCCGGCTCATCTCGTCCGCGTACGACTGAGCCGGGATGGCGCCGCGGTCGCGCTGGGCCTCGACCACGAACGCGTAGAGAGTGGAGTCGCCGGTGGGGCAGTAGCCCGCGATCAACGCGGGCCCGCCATAAGCGAGTTCGGCGTGTGCCACTCCGGCGGGGCGTGGGGCGGCGACGCGCCAGACGGCCAGGCCGGTCGGGGCGGGCACGGTGGTGATGCCGATGGCCGCGCGGGTGGCGGAGCGCAGGCCGTCGGCGGCGATCACCAGATCGTAGCGGCCTTCCGTGCCGTCGCTGAAGCGGACGGTCACCCCGTCGGCGTCCTGGTCCAGCGCGTCGGCCGTGGTGCCCAGCCGCACGTCGGCACCGCTGGCCCGGACGGCTTCGACGAGGATCTGCTGGAGGCGTGGGCGCCGCATGCCGAGGGAGGCGGGCAGGTCGTCGCCGCCGCTCCGGATGTCGTGGGCGACGTGCAGGACCGTGCCGTCGGGGGCGTTGATCCCGACCGCGTCGAAGCCGCAGCCTGATGCCCGCACCCGCTCCCACACGCCGAGTTCGCGCAGGACCCGCAGGGCGTTGCCCTGCAAGGTGATCCCGGAGCCGGCGGTGGCGTTCCAGTCGTCCTTCGCCTCGATCAGGTCGACGGTCACACCGGCGCGGCGCAGGAGGATCGTCATGGCGTTGCCGGCCGTGCCGCCGCCGATCACGAGGACCTTGCGGGGTGTGCTCATGGGGGATTTCCTCTGGTGTACGGGCCGCGGGGCGGCGGTCGGGTTCACGGTGTCGCCCGCGCCGCGCGGCGGGCGTCCGGCGCCACGCAGCGGGTGCGCTGTGCGCCGAGTCCGGTGATGGAGGCGTCCATGACGTCGCCGTCGCGCAGGAGCCGGCCCCAGTGCATGCCGTTGCCGGCCGGGGAGCCCGTCATGACGAGGTCGCCGGGCAGGAGCCGTGCGGTGTGCGAGGCGTACGCGACCAGGCGGGCCACGTCGAAGATCATGTCCTTGGTGGTCTCGTCCTGCATCGTCCGGCCGTTCAGCTTCAGCGTCAGACGCAGGTCGCCGGGGTCGGTGATCGCTTCGGCGGGGACGATCCAGGGGCCGAGCGGGGTGAAGCCGGGCGCGTTCTTCGACCGCAGCCAGTCCGTTCCGATCTGCGGCATGTCCCGCCTGAAGACACCGGCGCGGTCGGTGAGGTCGTTGGCGATCGTGTAGCCGGCGACGTACTCCAGGGCCGCGCGCGCGGGCACCTGGTGGGCGGTGCGTCCGATGACCGCCGCCAACTCCAGTTCCCAGTCCGGCTTCTCGGCCCAGGCGGGCAGCGTCACGTCGTCGTAGGGGCCGGTGACGGCACTCGGCAGACCGATGAAGACGTACGGCAGGTCCTCCGCCGCCCGCCGGTCCATGAGCTTCGCGGCCTCGGCCCGCGCTTCCTCGGCCGAGCGGCCGTCGGCGGGGTCGCGGTGGGCGACATGCAGGTCGATCACGTGCTTGCGGTAGTTCGCGCCGCACTGGAAGACCTGGCGCGGCTCGACGGGGGCGTGCACCCTGAAGTCCGCCAGCGGCCGCCGCTCCGCGCCCGCGTCCGTCGCCAACGCGCGCAGAGCGGGCAGCAGTTCGTCCCACCGTTCCAGGACGGTGCGGGTCGTCGCCGTGGCGTCGCCCAGGGTCGGCCGGAGGTCCAGCGCGCGCCGGTCGGGGGTGATGAGCGCCGGGAAGGCGGGGCCGTCGGGGCCGGACAGGGTGCCGAGGGCGAAGGGACCGGCGAAGGGCTCGGAAGGGAGCGCGGGTTGCACGGAACATGTCCTCCTGATGGCCATGCCACCAATCTGACGCCCCGACACCACATCAGGGAAATCGATTGCATGGATGCCGTACATCCGCTGCCTTTATAGTCACAGGTCAGAGCCGTCATATCGCGGAGGGACCCGGTGAATCTCGCCCGCCTCGACCTCAACCTCGTCGTGGCGTTGCGTGCCCTCCTCGAAGAGCGCAACGTCACCCGCGCCGGCCGGCGCGTCGGCCTCAGCCAGCCCGCCATGAGCGCCGCGCTGGCCCGGCTGCGCCGCCACTTCGGCGACGACCTGCTGACCCGCACCGGCGGACAGTACGAGCTCACGGCCCTCGGGCAGGTCCTCCTCGACCGCACCGGGACGGCGTACGACCTCCTCGAGCGGTTGTTCAGCACCCAGGCGACCTTCGAACCGGCCACGGAGAGCCGGGAGTTCACGCTCATGGCCTCCGACTACGCCGTCGCCGTCCTCGGCGCCGAACTCGCCCGGGTGATCCACCGCGAGGCTCCCGGCGTCCGCCTGCGGTTCACGCGCATGCCGGCTGCCCCGGTGGAGGAGACCGGGACCGCGCTCAGTGCCCATGACGGGCTCTTCATGCCGCACGGGATCGTCAGCGACCTGCCCTACGCCGACCTGTACGAGGACCGCTGGGTCTTCCTCGTCGCCGACGACAACGACGAGGTCGCGGCCGAGCTGACCCGGGACGACCTGGCCCGGCTGCCCTGGGTGACCTACCAGCGCGCCTACGACACCCCGGCCGTATGGCAGTTGGGCATGCTCGGTGTCGAGCCCCGCGTGGAGGTGTCCGTCGACAGCTTCCAGGTGCTGCCCCTGATGGTCGCGGGCACCCGGCGCATCGCGCTCGTCCAGGAGCGGCTGGCCCGGTTGCTCGCCGGGGTCGCGCCGGTGCGCGTCATGCGGCCCCCTTATGACGCCGTACCCGTGCAGGAAGCCCTGTGGTGGCATCCCGTCCACACGCACGACGCGGCGCACAGATGGCTGCGCGCCACGGCGGTGCGCGTGGGGCGGGGGCTGCACGACATCTGACCCCACCGCACCGCGCCCCTCGGCGGTCCGAGCGACCCCTCGCGGCAAACGTTTGCCTTGTCATGCCCACCTCACACCGGTGGTTCTTTGAGAGACGCCCGGCCCCGGGGAAACAAGGGTCCGACCCCCTTCCTCTTCGGGTCGGCGCCGGGATACCCCTGGTGGGACAGGACCTGGTCCACTCCCCCACCCCACAGGAAGTGAGTCACGCCGTGAACGACGCCTTGGCCGACCGGCCCTTGACCTCCGGCTGGTCCGTGGACGACCGCTGCACGAACTGCGACGTCGCCAGGCAGCTCGCCCCCGATCTCATCCGGGAGGTCGACGGCCGCTCCGAGATCCTCCGCCAGCCGCGCGACGCGGCGGAGGAACGCCTGCTGTACGCCGCCGCGTTCGCCTGCCACACCCGTTCGATCCGGCCCGCCTCCGGGCGGCTGGAAGAGGAGCGGGACCCCTACCCCCTGCCCGTCGACGACACCGTCCTGTTCTGCGGGCACAACTCCCAGCGCACCGCGGGCGCCAACGCCTACCTGCTGCGCCGCCCTTCAGGGAACCTGATGATGGTGGACACCCCGCGCTGGAGCGAGGCGCTGGCGGCCCGGTACGAGAGGATCGGGCCCGTCACGGACGTCCTGCTCACCCACCGGGACCACGCCGCGCACGGCCGGCGGTACGCCGACCGCTTAGGGGCCGCGCTGTGGATCCACGAGGGTGATCTGGACGCGGCGCCGGACGCGGACCACGTGCTGCGCGGAACGCGGAGCGTCGAGATCGGCGACGGCGTCCTCGCCCATCCGCTGCCGGGCCACACCCGGGGCAGCGTGCTGTACGTCGCCGATGAGCGGTACTGCTTCAGCGGGGACAGTTTCTACTGGTCGCGCACGACGGGGGACATCGAGGTGGCCGAGAGCGTCACCTGGTACTCCATCGAGGAGCTGGCGGCCTCGCTGGCCCGCACGGCCGAACGGCTCCGCTTCGAATGGCTGCTGCCCGGGCACGGCGACCGCAGGCAGCTGACCGTCACCGAAGCGGCACGGCGGATGCGGGCGCTGACCGCCCGGACGGCGACCCTGCGCCCCCGGCCCGTGGACTTCACCGCCCTGCGCTGGTGACCCGCCACGACGACGCGCGACCCGCCCTCGGCGGCGCGTACGTGCGCCGGGTGCCGCTCCTGTCTACCGTCGCTCGCATGACGACTGAACGACAGAGCCCACAGAGCTACGAGATCCTGCTCGTCCCCGAGTTCACCGAGGACGGAAGGAGCACCGGCGACACGCGCGGAGCGCTGCGTTCCGCCGTCGTGGTCGCCACCGGCGAGACGGGTGCCTCCGGCTATCCCCGGTACGCGGGGGACGGCATGGAGGCCGACATCGACCCCGCGACCCGGTCCGTCGAGGCGCTGCTCGTCGACGGGGCCGAGCTGGACTACGGCCTTTCGGCGCGGGTCGCGGACGTCCGGGGCGGCTGAGCCCGCCGGGCCGTCCCCGGCCGAGGGGCCGGCGGCCGCATCACACACCGAGGGCCCGTGCCACGGCCGGACCGTGGCACGGGCCCTGGCGGTGCGCTCACTCCGTGGCCTCGGCCTCCACCGGCTTGGGGATGAGGAAGGACGTCGCGAAGGCCGCCGCGATGAGCGCGACACCGGCGATCATGCCTGCCGTGTATCCGGCCGGCGAGGTCTTGTCGGCCGGTTCGGCGGCGGTCTGCACGGCGTACAGGACGGCGAAGCTGAGCCCGGCGCCGAGGTTGAAGGCGCCCGCGTTCAGACCGGGCAGGAAGCCCGGGTTCTCCTTCGGCGAGAGCACGATGCCGAGGCCGTTGAGGACGATGTTGCCCACGCCCGCGTAGGTGACGCCGATGAGGATCGACGCGGCCAGGAGCAGCAGCCGCGAGTCGGCGTGCAGGGTGAACAGCATCAGGGCCACGGTGACGATCGAGCCGATGAGGCCGAGGCGCAGGACGCGCCCGTACCCGTACGTGGCGGCCAGGCGCCCGGCGATGGGGCCCATGGCGAGACCGGCGAGGGCGTACGGGGTCAGGGTCCACCAGGCCGACTGCTCGGCGCTCATCCCGAAGCCGGCCTGCGCGTCCTGGGCGAAGGCGGGGATCATGCCGTTCATCACGGCGAAGACGCCGGTCATGGTGAGGACGGTGGTGAGCAGCAGGGCCCAGGTGGAGCGCCGGCGCAGGTGGCGGGTGGCGACCAGGGGGTGGCTGCTGCGGTCCTCGGTGCGCCAGAAGAGGACGAAGGCGACGGCGGTGACGACGAAGAGGCCGGCGACCAGCGGCCAGTTCGCGGCGGCCAGCTTGCCCGCTTCGTTCAGGGCGATGAGGGCGGCGCCCACCGAGACGACCAGGAACGTGACGCCGGGCCAGTCCATCCGGGTGTCGGCGGTGGCGGTGGCCCTGGACTCCGGGGTGAGGGTGGCGACCATGAGCGCGGCGATGGCGGCCACGCCCGCCATCGCCCAGAACACCGACTGGAAGCCGTGATGGTCGGCGAGGTAGCCGCCCGCGAGGGAGTCGACGCCCGCGATGCCGCCGTTGACGGCGGTGATGACGCCGAGCAGCGTGCCGTACTTCTTCGGCTCGTGGACCTCGTTGCGCAGCATGATCAGGCAGAGCGGCACGGTGGGCCCGGAGACGCCCTGGATGACGCGGCCCACGAAGAGCATGGGCACGCTCTCGGCGAGCGCGGCGACGAGGCAGCCGACGACCATGAGCGCGAGCATCCCGCCGAGCACCTTGCGGCGTCCGACGAGGTCGCCGAGGCGCGGCAGGAACAGCGAGAAGAGCGCGGCGGAGGTGAAGAAGGCGGTCTGGGTCAGGCCGATCTCCGCGGAGGTCGCCCCGAGGGAGTCCTCGATGTTCTTCAGGGCGGGGCTGAGCATGCTCGCGTTGAGCTGGAAGGCGAAGCACGCCGCGAGGAGGGCGGTGACCAGGACGCCGATGCGCACCGGTCGGGAGCCGCGGGCGCCGCCGGGCGCGGCGGCCGGTTCGGTGAAGGAGGCGTTCATGCGGGGACGTCACCGATCCGCTCGAGGGCGTCCACGACCAGGTCCCAGAAGCGCCGGTGGTCCAGGTCCACGGCGACCTGCGTGTGGCAGTCCGCGGGCGCCGGCGCCCGGAAGTCCGTCACGGTCATGCCGAGGGTGAGGGTGCCGGTCAGCTCGATGTCGACGGGGGCCTTGCGGACGGTCATGACGTCGGGGTCGATGACGTACGCGACCGCGCACGGGTCGTGCACCGGCGGGGCGGCGAAGCCCTGGGACTGCAGGTACATGGCGCCGAAGAAGTCGAGCAGCTCGTTGACGAAGACGGCGGGCCGCGTGCCGACCTTCGCGATGCGCTCGACGACCTCGGGGGTGGCGAGTGCCTGGTGGGTCAGGTCGAGGCCGACCATGGTGAGCGGCCAGCGCTCGTTGAAGACGATGTGCGCGGCCTCGGGGTCGATCTTGATGTTGAACTCGGCGACGGGGCTCCAGTTGCCCGTGTGGTAGCCGCCGCCCATCAGGACGACCTCGCGGACGCGCTCGACGATGCGGGGCTCCTTGCGGGCGGCCATGGCGATGTTGGTGAGGCCGGCGGTGGGCACGAGGGTGATCTCGCCGGGCTCGTGCGCCATGACGGTGTCGATGATCAGGTCGACGGCGTGGCGCTCGTCCAGGGTCAGCGTCGGCTCGGGCATGACGGGGCCGTCGATGCCGCTCTCGCCGTGGATCTCCGGTGCCGTCTCGATGGTGCGCACCAGGGGGCGGGAGCAGCCGGCCGCGAAGGGCACGCCGGTGATGTTCGCGATGCGGGCCACCGACAGGGCGTTGCGGGTGACCTTCTCCAGGGTCTGGTTGCCCACCACGGTGGTGACGGCGACCAGCTCCACATCCGGGTTGCCGTGCGCCAGGAGCATGGCGATCGCGTCGTCATGTCCCGGATCGCAGTCCAGGATGATCTTTCGGGGCATCGCGGAACCTCTTTGTTCGGCTGAGCCGCTGCCGCCCCGACGGGCGTGGGGCGGAAACGGCTCGGGAAAACGTTCTCCGAAGACTCTGTGCACAGTGGCGAATTATGTCAATGGCCGAAACCACACCCAGGCAAACTCGCCCGGAACGGACACGACCCCGTACGGCATGAAAAGGGTGCATGAAGGCGCAATCCGTCCCGCTGTGCGGCCTGGTCGGACCCTGATCGGACCCTGGTTGTGACGAACGTCCGCTGATAACGTTTGCCGGGACCTGTCGGCTTGTCGAAGGGGGCGCGGCGTGGCCGACGCAACGCTGCGAGATGTGGCCCGGGCCTGCGGCTGCTCCGTCGCCACGGTCTCCCGGGTCCTGGCCGGGACGCGGCCCGTCGGCGCCGAGACGGCCCGCCGGGTGCGGGAGGCCGCCGAGGCGCTCGGCTACCGCCCCAATCACGCGGCCCGGGCGCTGCGCGGGCGCTCCACGGGCACGGTCGGCCTGGTCCTGCCGCAGATCACGAACCCCTTCTACCCGACGCTCGTACGGGAGTTGACGCACGCCCTGCACGCCGACGGGCGCGCCGTGCTGCTCGCCGACTGCGACGACGACCCGGTGGCCGAGGCGGAGTACGTGGCGGACCTGCTCGGCCGGCAGGTCGACGCCCTGCTGGTGATCCCGGCGCACGAGGAGCGCAGCCGGGAGGCGGTGGCCGCGGCGGCGGCGCGGGTGCCGCTCGTGCTGATGGACCGCGGCTGCGGGCCCGGCGTCGCCGACTCCGTCGCCGTCGACAACGCCGCCGGCATGGCCCTCGTCCTCGATCATCTGGCGGCCACCGGACGCAGGCGCGTCTGCTTCCTCGGGGCGGCCGGGACGGCGTCCACCGCCGCCGAGCGGCGCGGGGCCTACGCGGCCCGGGCGCTGGCGCTCGACCCCGGCGCTCCGGAGCGGGTGGCCCTCGGCGACTTCTCCGTGGAGTGGGGCCGGGCCGCCGTCGACGAGGTGTGGCCGGCCCGCCCGGACGCCCTGGTGTGCGCCAACGACCTGATCGCGATCGGGGCGCTCCAACGGCTCCAGCAGCTGGGCGTCGACGTGCCGGGCGAGGTCGCCGTGACGGGCTTCGACGACATCCCGATGGCGGGGCTGTCCGCGCCGGGCGTCACGACGGTCCGCCAGCCGGTGGCGGAACTGGCCGCCGAGGCGGCGCGGCTCCTGGGCCTGCGCCTGTCGGGCGAGCGCGCGGGCCCGCAGCAGGCGGTGCGGCTCGCGCCGCGGCTGGTCGTACGGGAGTCGAGCGTGCCGCGGCGCGCGAGCGTGCCGGCGCCGGCCGCGGGGGCCGGGACGGTACCCGCCCCGTAGCGGGCCGCCCGCTCGGACCCGAGTGCGCCGCGTCCGACTTCCCGAGGCGCCTTACTCGGTGCGGCGTGCGCACCGGGGCGCGATCGGCGGCCGGTTGCCCGGGCCGCCGATCTTCTGTGGGCGAGGCCGGTCAGACGGTCAGGCGGCCGATCTCCTGCGGGTCGAGGCCGGTCAGCTGGGCGATGCGCTGCGCGGGGATTCCCGCGGTCAGGGCGCGGTGCACGAGCGCCTCCCAGTCCTGGGTCGTCTCCCGGAACTCGAGCAGTTCGCCCTCCAGCTCCGTCACGGCCGGCGGCGCGCACTCCTGCTGGACCTTCAGCGTCTCCTCCTCGCTCAGCGGCACCGGCAGCCGCTCGGCCTCCTCGGGGATGAGCGCCTGTGCCTCGGCGGGCAGGATCCGCACCGCTTCCGACGACGCGGAGACCTCGTGGGCCTGCAACCAGCCGTGCACGGCCGGGGTTTCCGAGCACTCCAAGGGTCCGACGGCGGCGAGGGCCGCGCCCAGTCGAGGGTGCCGGTCGGGAAGGAGGAACAGGTATGCGTCATCGGCCATCGTGGGACATCGCCTTCTCGTTTCGAACATGTACCTGGCACCGAAGTCGGCGCCCAGGCAACACGTGCCCGGCGGTCGGCCGTTCACGCAGAGCCCGCGGACCGACCTCCTGCCCCCAGCATGCCATCGACCGCCGCCGTCGCCGCCGCCACGAAAGCGGCGATCGCCGGATGCGCGCCACCGCCCGCGCGGAACGCGACCTTCGAGCGGCGGAACAAGGGCAGCTCCGTGAGCACCACGCCCGCCGGGCTCGGCACGGCGGCCATCTCCGGCACGAAGCCGGCTCCCTGCCCGGCGGCGACCAGCGCGATCACAGTGCGGAAGTTGTTGACCTGGTGCCGGATCCTCGGCTGGAACCCGGCGGCCTGACACGCGCGTACGGCCATGGCGTGACCGGTCGTACCGTCCCGGGCGGTGATCCAGGGGACTTCGGCGCACGGTCCGAGCAGCGTCGCCAGCGCGGCCAGCGTGCCGCCGGGGCCGGCGGGCGCGGGGGCGGTCGCGGTCGCGGTCGCGGTCGCGTCACTCTCACGAGTGGTGGCGGTCGCGGCCCGGGTGACCAGGTACATCGGCTCTTCGAGCAGGGGGACCTCCTCCACCGTCGTGTCCGGGGACGCGGGTACGAAGTCGTAGTCGTGGACGAGGGCCACGTCGAGCTCGCCGGCCCGCAGCCCGTCGGAGACGCGCGCGGAGTCGATCTCCCGCACCATCGGCTCCAACGCGGGGTGCCGACAGGCCAGTTCGGCCAGCGCGGCGGGGACGATGGTGTGACCGCCGGAGGGAAAGGTCCCGATACGCAGGGGTCCGCCGACGCCGTCCCGCGCGCCGGCCAGCTCGGCGGCCGCCTGTTCGAGGCGGTTCAGCACCGCGTCGGCGTGCGCGACGAGGGACCGGCCGGCGGGCGTGAGGACCACCCGCCTGCCGCTGCGTTCCAGCAGCGGCACGCCCGCCTCCCTCTCCAGCACCCCGAGTTGTTGGGAGACGGCGGACGCGGTGAAGGTCAGCGCCTCGGCCACGGCGGCGATGGTGCCCCGCCGGTGCAGTTCGCGGAGCAGATGAAGACGACGGACATCGAGCATAAGTTCAGCTTAGGTGTGAGGGCAGAAACCAGAAATGGATCTACCGGGTGGGTGTGGGCCAGGGTGGGAGCCATGAAGCCCGAACCGTTCTTCGACGGCCTGTACGTCCCCCTGGTGACCCCGTTCACCGACGATCTGCGCCTGGCCCCCGACGCGCTGGCCCGACTCGCCGACGAGGCCCTGTCGGACGGAGCCGCCGGTCTCGTCGCCCTCGGCACGACCGCCGAGACCGCCACGTTGTCCGCGCAGGAGAGAGAGACGGTGGTGCGCGTCTGCTCGGCCGCCTGCCGGGCGCACGGCGCACCGCTCATCGTCGGGGTCGGCACCAACGACACCGCCGCCGCCATCACCTCGCTGCGCGCCCTGGCCGCCAGGGGGGACATCGCCGCGGCGCTGGTCCCCGCGCCGCCGTACATCCGGCCCGGGGAAGCGGGGACGCTGGCGCACTTCACGGCGCTGGCCGAGCACGGCGGCCTCCCGCTGGTGGTGTACGACATTCCTTACCGCACCGGGCAGCCGCTCGGCGCCGGCACGATCGCGGCGCTCGGCCGCCTGCCGGGGGTCGTCGGCATCAAGCACGCGACCGGCATGATCGACGCCACCACGATGGAACTGCTCGACTCTCCCCCACCCGGTTTCGCCGTGCTCGGCGGTGACGACATCGTCCTCTCGCCGCTCGTCGCGGCGGGCGCCCACGGTGGAGTCGTCGCGTCGGCCAACGTGCGCACCGCCGACTTCGCCGAACTGATCGCCCTGTGGCGCCGCGGCGCCGCCACCCCCGCCCGCGACCTCGGAGCCGAACTGGCCCGCCTGTCCGCAGCCTTGTTCACCGAACCGAACCCCACGGTGATCAAGGGCCTACTGCACACCCAGAACCGCATCCCGAGCCCGTCCGTCCGACTGCCCCTCCTGCCCGCCTCGGCGGATTCGGTGCGTCGGGCGGCACGCATGGCGGAGGCGCTCGACGGGAAGCTGCGGTCAAGGAGCTGACCCATGAGCCGACCGCCCTGACTTGGCCGCCATCCTGTTCACCGCCGCGCTCATCACGTACGTGGTTCTCGTCGTCAGGTCGGGCCGCGAGCGGAACAGGATCGGTGAGAGCCAGACCTGAGCGACGACTCCCCTGAGGCCATGCGGCAGCCGCCCCGCCCCAGCCATACGGGCGGCCGGGTCTCGCACCCTGGGCGTTCGCCGGACGGGGCTGGTCAGCCTGTTCCCCCGCGCGTCATACTTGCGGCTCGTGTCCCGCGCACGGCAATGGCGCCGAGCGCCCCGACCGTGCCGCACCGGAAGTGAGCCGGCGCCCCGCATCGGATCGCCGGTGTCGGCCGTGCCAGAAAGGGCTCCCTTGACCACGCGACCCGAGACGAAGACCGTGCTCTCGCAGCTGCTCACCGACATCGAACGCCGCAATCCGGCCCAGCCGGAGTTCCATCAGGCGGCCCGCGAGGTACTGGAGACGTTGGAGCCCGTCGTCGCGGCGCGCCCCGAATACGCCGAGGCCGGGCTGATCGAGCGGCTGTGCGAACCGGAGCGGCAGATCATCTTCCGGGTGCCGTGGCAGGACGACCGCGGCCGCGTGCACGTCAATCGCGGGTTCCGGGTGGAGTTCAACAGCGCGCTCGGCCCGTACAAGGGCGGCCTGCGCTTCCACCCGTCGGTGAACCTCGGCGTCATCAAGTTCCTCGGCTTCGAGCAGATCTTCAAGAACGCGCTGACGGGCCTCGGCATCGGTGGCGGCAAGGGCGGCAGCGACTTCGACCCGCGGGGCCGCAGCGACTCGGAGGTCATGCGCTTCTGCCAGTCGTTCATGACGGAGCTGTACCGGCACATCGGCGAGCACACGGACGTGCCCGCGGGGGACATCGGCGTCGGCGGCCGGGAGATCGGCTACCTGTTCGGCCAGTACCGGCGCATCACCAACCGCTGGGAGGCGGGCGTCCTGACCGGCAAGGGCCGGAACTGGGGTGGCTCCCTGATCCGCCCGGAGGCGACCGGGTACGGAAACGTCCTGTTCACGGCGGCGATGCTGCGCGAGCGCGGCGAGAGCCTCGAAGGGCGGACGGCGGTCGTCTCCGGCTCCGGGAACGTCGCCCTGCACACCATCGAGAAGCTGACCGCGCTGGGCGCCAACGCCGTGACCTGTTCGGACTCCTCCGGCTATGTGGTCGACGAGAAGGGCATCGATTTGGACCTCCTCAAGCAGGTCAAGGAGGTCGAACGCGCCCGGGTGGAGGTCTACGCCGAGCGCCGCGGCGCCTCGGCCCGCTTCGTGCCGGGCCGGCGGGTCTGGGAGGTTCCGGCCGACATCGCGCTGCCGTCGGCCACGCAGAACGAGCTGGACGCCGACGACGCCGCCGCGCTGATCCGGGGCGGCGTGAAGGCGGTCTCGGAGGGCGCCAACATGCCGACGACCCCCGAGGCCGTACGCCTTCTCCAGCAGGCTGGCGTCTCCTTCGGGCCCGGCAAGGCGGCCAACGCGGGCGGTGTCGCCGTCAGCGCCCTGGAGATGGCGCAGAACCACGCCCGTACGTCGTGGCCTGCGCAGCGCGTCGAGGAGGAACTGACGCGGATCATGAACGACATCCACCGCACGTGCCACGAGACCGCCGAACGCTACGGCGCTCCCGGGGACTACGTGACGGGTGCGAACATCGCCGGTTTCGAACGGGTGGCGGAGGCGATGTCCGCCCAGGGCGTCATCTGACGTCGACGGAGACGCCCAGCCGGGCGGCCACCGAGGTGAGGGTCGGCCCCAGCGGCAGCGCGACCCGTGTCACGGCGTGCCGGTCGCCCCGGGTGGCGTCCCGGTTGACGATCAGCACCGGTTTGCCGGCCTCGGCCGCCTGGCGGACGAACCGCAGCCCGGACATCACCGTCAGCGAGGAGCCGAGGACCAGGAGCGATACCGCGTCGCGGACCAGCGCGCGGCAGCGCTCGACCCGCTCGGGCGGGACCGTCTCGCCGAAGAACACCACGTCCGGTTTGAGGATGCCGCCGCAGAGGGTGCAGGGCAGCACCCGGAAGCCCTCGACCTGTTCGTCGGTGAGGTCGGCGTCACCGTCCGGGTTGAGGGCGGCGGCGACCGGCGCGAAGCCCGGATTGGCCTCCTCCAGCCGCCGCGCCAGCTCCCCGCGCGAGCTGCGGGCCCCGCAGGACAGGCAGACGACCCGGCCGAGACTGCCGTGCAGCTCCACCGCCCCCTCGCTGCCCGCGGCCCGGTGCAGACCGTCGACGTTCTGTGTGATCACCCCCGCGAGCAGCCCGTGTCGCTCGAACGCGGCGACGGCCCGGTGCCCGGCGTTTGGCCTGGCCCGGCCGAAGGTGCGCAGACCGAGGTGGCTGCGTGCCCAGTACCGCCGCCGGGCCTGCTCACTGGCGGTGAAGTCCTGGTAGGTCATCGGGGTGTGCCGGCTCAGGCTTCCGCCCTCGCCCCGGTAGTCCGGGATGCCCGACTCGGTGGAGAGGCCCGCCCCGCTGAGCACCAGCACACCGCCGGCGCCCAGCATCTCGGCGACCGGCCCCGGATCCGTGGTGCCCGGCGGCAGGTCCTCGGCGGGGGTCCAGTTCAAGGTGGGGCGCGTACGCATGTCGCCAGGGTACGGAACAGCGGCGCGGACGGGCGGCCCGCCCGCGCCGGGCCGGGCTCTCAGGCAGTGGTGCGGAAGGGGCCGGTGACCTCGTAGGTGATGCCGCCGGACGAGCTGCCGGACGTGCCGCGCTGGCTGGAGAAGTACAGCCGCCTGCCGTCGGGCGAGAAGGCCGGGCCGGTGATCTCGGAGCCGGACTGGCCGGTGACGCGCAGGAACGGGGCCACGACATCGGCGGGGGTGATGACGCAGATGTCCATGGTGCCGCCGTCCTCGGCGACGAACAGGTCTCCCGAGGAGCTGCCGGTGATGTTGTCGACACCGGTCAGGGGCGCGGTGCCGTTGGTGACGAGGCTGTCGTCGTAGGCCAGCTCGAAGGTGTTCTCGCGCAGGTCGAGACGCCAGACGCGGTTGTCGCCCTTGGTGGTGAACCAGACCGTGTCGGCGGCGTAGTGGCAGCCCTCGCCGCCGTTGAAGTTCTTGGCGCCGGAGACCTGGTCGCGGGTGTAGGTGGGAGAGCCGTCCGGGTCGGGCACGTTCGTCCAGGTGAAGGAGCCGCTGGTGCCGGTGCCTGCCACGAGCACCTGGAGGGTGCCGGAGGACAGGTCGCCCCAGGTGGCCGGGACGAACCGGTAGAAGCAGCCGTCGGGCTCGTCCTCGGTCAGGTAGATCACCTTGCGCACCGGGTCGGCGGCGGCCGCCTCATGCTTGAACTGGCCCATCGCGGCGCGGCGGACGGCGGCCTTCGCGCCCCACGGGTCGGTCTCGTAGACGTAGCCGCGGCTGACCTCCTCGCACGAGAGCCAGGTGTTCCACGGGGTGGCCCCGCCCGCGCAGTTGTTGCGGGTGCCGGACAGCACCCGGTAGGCGCCCGTGACGGAACCGGCGGAGTCGAACCTGACGGCGCTCGCCCCGCCCCCGGTGGCGAGTTCGGAGTTGGAGACGTAGATCCAGCCCGTGCCGTCGGCGAAACAGGCACCCCCGTCCGGGGCGCCGTGCCAGGTGTACGAGGTGCCGGCAACCGTCCGGCCGGAGCGGGCTATGACGCGGCTGGTGAAGCCGGACGGCAGCATGATGCCGTTGGCGTCGGCGGCGAGCAGACCGCCGTAGGGGCCGGTGCCGTTCTGGGCGGGGGCCGCGTAGGCGGCGCCGTGCATGAGGGTGCCTCCGAAGACGGCGGCAGAGGTGCCGAACACCGCACCACGCAGGAAATTGCGACGGTCCACAGATACTCCTACACCGAGAAGCGAACGATGAGTTGGCTTGCGTCGCCGACTGGTCACAGGGACCGTAGGGGCCCGGAACGGAGGCGGGCAGGGACGAGTGAGCCAACTTTCTCCGACGAACCGGTGCGCGCGTGCGGTGCGCGGGCCGCCGGTCCGGCACCAAATGAACGGTGCGGGAATCCTTGTGGCCCGAGTGACATGAGGTGTTCACGGGTAAAGCGCGGTGGACCGGTATCCGCGTGGAAAGGGCGACGACTGATGAGTGGATCCGTCTCCAAGGGCACTGTCTCCAAGGGCACTGTCCGGGCAAGTCTCGCGTTGAGCGCGGCCCTGGTGTCGACCGTGCTCTGCGCCACGGCGAGCACGGCGGTGCCCGACGACGCCGGCCCCGGCACGAGAGCGACGGCCGCATCTCGTGAACGGGCCTGCCCCATCGTGTACTTCGACCTGGGCGAGACCCTCGTGCACACCGCCGAGGACGGCGGCATCGGCTTTCGGTCCGGCGCGGCCTCCTACCTGCACGCCCTGCGGATACGTCACGTCAAGATCGGCCTGATCACCAATGTGCCGCCCTCCTGGGGGGCGACCGACGCCGAGCGCGCCGCCAGGCTGCGCCAGGAGGTCGACGCCGCCTGGCGGGGGTCCACGCCGTTCCCCTGGCAGGACTTCGGCGATCGCGTCCTCACTCCGCGCACCGAGGCGGAACGCAAGCCGGCCCCCGCCCTGTGGCAGCGGGCGAAGGCCGGTGCGGGTCCCTGCCGGGTCGTCTACGAGGCGGAGGCGGCCGAGGAGGTCACCGTGGCTTCCTCGCTGGGCTTTGTGCCGTATCAGGTCGGCCGGCCGCATCAGCCCGCGTTTCTCCCGGTGGGGCTGGTCGAGGCGCTGGGCCGGCGCTCTCCTTCTTGACCAGCCCGCTGCGCAGGAGCAGTTGGAAGACCCCGAGCAGCACCGCCGTGGCGAGCGCGCTGTGCCACAGCAGGTCGTCCAGGCGGCCCGCGGCGAGATAGGCGCCCGCGGCGATCGCGGCCAGGGCGCACACCGCGCGGTCCACGATGCTCTCCACCGAGAGCAGCGTGGCGCGCGGGGCGTGCGCGGGCACCGCGTCGTTCACCAGTTTGCGCTGGATGGGGTAGGCGAAGCCGGTCGCGGCGGCGAACAGGCACAGCAGCGCGACGACGGCCCAGGGACCGCCGAGCGTCATGGCCGCCAGGGTGCCCGCGAGCGCGAGGCTGAGGAGGGAGACCCAGGCGACCGGTGGCAGGCGGCGGCTCAGCCACTGCGGGCGGGCCGAGGCCACCGCCTCCGCCACCGTCATCGCCGCCATCACCCCGCCGTGCGAGGCCTCCGCGATGCCGTGGTCGAGCAGGATCGGCTGGAAGAGGTTGACCTGGCAGATCCGGGAGAGCGTGAAGATCGCCACGCCCTGCACCATCACGAGGGCCAGCCACCGCGAGGACGCGACGCAGCGCAGCGCGGCACCCGCGTCCCGCAGGAACGCGCCGCCCCCGCGCCCCGGGGCGCTCTGTCCCGTGCCGCCGCTTCCGGCCGCGAGGCGGGGCAGCGCGACGGCGCAGGCGAGGGACCCCGCGGCGCTGGCGGCGCTGAGCACGTAGGGCGCCGGGTGGGCCACGGCCATCAGCGGACCGACCAGCGGCCAGCACACGACTTTCGCCACCAGCCCAAGCGCCCGGGCGGTGCCCTCGGCCCGCAGGTAGTGCTCGTCGCACTTCTCGGCGCGCAGCCCGTCGTACAGGTAGGCGCTGGCCGCGCCCGAGGTGAGGGAGCGGCCCGCGGCGATGGCCAGGAAGTGGACGAGGAACCCGGTGTAGGAGGCGCTGAACACCGGTGCGAGGTTCGCCGCCGTCATGACCACCGCGCCGGCCCGCAGGCAGTTGCGGGTGCCGATGCGGTCGGCGATCAGCCCGGTCGGGATCTCGAACAGGCAGAAGGCCACGTAGTAGATGCTCTGGATGCCGAAGATCTGTCCGTCGGAGAGTCCGGCCGCCTTCTGGTAGGCGTAGAACACCGGCATCCACCACAGCAGGTTGAACAGGAGCTGGAAGCCGTAATTGAGCCGGATGATCCGGCGGGCGGTGGCCGTCGGGCCGGGGCCCGTGGCCCGCCGCCCCGCGCGCGGCCTCACAGCGCGTACGGGCGGATCTGGACCAGCCGGAAGTCGCCCTGGTCGGTCATCAGCCACTCGATGTCCAGCGGCCTGTCCACGTCGGGCGCGCTGAAGTGGGACTGCAGCAGCCGTCCGGTCAGGGACAGGTCGGCGAGCCGGGCCCGGGTGGCGGCATCGAGCGTGTCGCCCCAGGAGCCCAGGGCGACGGTGCGGCCGCCGCCCTCCACGGTGTTGTACAGGTACTGCTGCGGCAGGACCGAGCCGTCGACCACCTGTTCCGGCGAGCCGGGAGAGCAGTTGAGGTAGACGTTGCGGAAGTCCTCGCGGCGGGTCGGGTCGCAGGTCACCAGGACGCCGCCGAGACAGGCGGGGACGTACTCCTGGACGATGACGCCCATGTACGTGTCGTCCAGGGAGATGCCGACCTGGTGGCGCAGGCGCACGCTGCGGGGCGAGACCAGGGAGGCCCACACCTGGCGTACGGCGTCCAGGAGTTGGCCGGTGCCGTGGACGGTGGTGACGGAGTCGTAGACGCCCGCCGCGGAGAAGCCGGGCAGGTCCTCGGCGTTGGACGAGGAGCGCACGACCAGGCGGCCGCTCGGCCCTGCGGCGGTGGGGAAGGCCTGGATGATCTGCCGGGTGACGGACTCGGGCAGGGGCGTGTTCCGGATCAGCTGCTGGAGTTGCAGACAGAGCGAGTCCAGGACCTCGGTGGCGTCGAGTTCGAGGGCCATCTTGAGCTTGCCGATGCCCTGCTGGAGGACGGGGGACGAGGCGAGGAAGCGCTGCTGGAGCGCGAAGGGCAGCGCGACGCCTTCGGGGGCGCTCACCGCGCCGGCCACGAACTCGGCTGCTTTGGAGCGCAGTTCACCGGCGGAGGGCCGACCGCTCAGGCCGAGCCGGGCCGCGAGGTGTTTGTAGAGGTCCTCGCGCGGGGGGCGGGGCCGCCCGTAGAAGGCGGTCAGGTCGGCCGTGCGGCTGTCGAGCACGTGGTGCAGTTCGCCGAGGTTGGCCGCCTTGGTGCCGTAGCGGTCGCTGTCCGCGGCGCGCAGCCGGTGCAGGGCCAGGACGGGGGTGTCCCGCAGCAGCGGCGGTTCGAGGCGGATGCGCTGCTGGTGCCAGGCCGGGGCCCGCAGGTCGGGTTCGTCGGCGAGGCGCTCCAGGGTTATCTCGTCCTCGCGGACGCGGTAGCGGACCCACGCGCCGTTCAGGCCGTCCTTCTCGACGAGCTCTTCCAGGTCGCGCACGATCGCGTTGGGGATGCCCCAGCCGGACGCGAGGACGTTGGTGTGGGACAGCGGGGTGATGGGCGCGGTGTTGAGGAATCCGGCCACCCTGGGCACGTCGTCCGGCAGGCAGGGCATGGCCACGATGTCCGCCCAGCCGAGCCCGGCCTCGGCGGACGCGTACTCCTCGTGGTCGCGGAAGTACCGCAGGCGTCCGGTGGCCTCGCCGGGGTTGAGCGGGGTGCGGGTGCGGGAACCGAACAGCTCGTGGCTGAGGATGCGCGGTACGCGCAGTTCGCTGATCGCCGCCAGTGCCTCCTCCTGCCCGTGGTTGGCGGGTTTGAGGAGCAGCGGCAGCCTGCCGTCGACCCGCTCGCGCACGAACTCGTAGAAGAATTCCAGGAGTTCGCCGTGCATGGTGTCGGCCTCGGTCGTCTCCAGGACGAGGAAGGTGCGCTCGCGCCCCTCGGTGTCCTGATCGGTGTGCAGGGAGAGCACACCCAGCAGGAAGCGGCGCGCGGGGTCCATGTAGACGGAGGCGTTGAACGCGTCCAGTTCCGCGTCGAGCGTCTCCAGGTCCATGCCCAGGACGCGGGTGGCGATGTAGTTGACGTGGAAGGGGTGCGCGGCGGTGTCGAGCAGGTGCCAGGTGTTCTCCTCGCGGTCGACGACGACCTTGAGGTACGGGTGTCCGGCGAGGACCCCGGAGAGGGTGCGGAACAGCGGCAGGGAGAGGTTCTCGCCGACGACCGTGCGGTCCGTGGCCGGCTCGGCGGCGCCGGTGAGCGGTGGGGCGGTCATACCGTGACCTCCTCGGGCCGGGCGACGGGCAGCATCCGGGGCAGGGCGTCCACCAGGGTCTCGAAGTCGCGGAGGACGGTCCGCGCGTCGGTGGCGGAGAGCAGGCACAGGGCGGCCATGGTGTTGGCGCCGGCGGCCGGGTCGTACACCGGGACGACGCTGCCGTCGGGCAGGGAACTCTCGGCCACGACGGAGAGGTTGCTCCCCGGGCTGAGGGGTGCGTGCGCCGAGACGGCCGCGAAGTCCCAGACCTTGCGGTCCTGCCAGGCCCGGCCGCCGCCGTCGACCGCGAGGACGACGAGCGAGCCCGCCGCGCCCCGCGCCCGCTCCGGGGTGAGTGCCTGTTCGGGCCATTCGACCGGGCGGCCGAGGAGGTGGTCGACGAGCATGCCGACGAGGTCGAGTCCGAAGACCTCCTCGATCTGCGGCACGGTCATCGCGCCACCGAACCGGGCGGCCGTCTCGATCAGCCACATGCGGCCGTCGGCGCCGAGCTTGATCTCCGTGTGGGTCCCGCAGTCCCGCAGGCCGAGGGCGTCGACCGCGCGCCGGGCCAGGTCCACGATCCGCTCCTGCGCGTCGTCGGCCAGCAGGGCGGGGGTGATGCTGGCGCGCTCGGTGAACGGTTCGACGGTGGGCATGCGGCCGCTGATGCAGACCGGGCGGAAGGTGCCGTCGGTCACGACGCCCTCGACGCTGACGTAGTCGCCCCAGCCGGGCTCGTCGAACCACTCCTCCGCCGTGCCGGTGACGATCTGCTCGACCACGTAGTGCGCGTCGGCCTCGGCCACGTGCAGTTCCGCGTAGCCCAGTTGGGCCGATTCGGCCATCACGTCACGGGAGCGGGCCCAGGCCGCCGGCGCCTCGTGCGGGGAGCGGATGATCTGGTGGGCGGTGGACCCGGCACTCCAGGCCGCCTTGAGGAGCAGCGGGCCCGGCAGGGCGTGTGCCGCCGCTAGCAGGTCCGCCTCGGTGGCGACGGGGCGGAACTGGGGCTGCGGCAGTCCGTGCCGCAGCCAGGTGCGGCGCATCAGCCGCTTGTCGCGGGCGAGCGCGGCGGCGCTGCCCGCGCCGGCGAGGCCGAGCGCCTCGCACGCCTTCGCGACGGCGACGACCGCGTACTCGGAGAAGGTCAGGACGGCGTCCGCGCCCACGGCCTCGGCCCGCGAGGTGATGAGGGACACCAGGTCGTGGCGGTGCGTGTCGAAGGGCGTGACCACCGAGGCGCACAGTCTGCGGGCGGAGCCTGCCACGGCGGGAGGAAGAGCGCTGAGGGCCAGCAGGTGCACTTCCGCCTTCGCGGCCGTCCGGGACAGGACGTGACCGAGCGGCGGACCACCCTTGGCATGCACTAACAGCACCTTGCTCACTGAAATTCGTCTCCTATCGTCTTTGTTTCAACTGATCGCCGTATGCGGGGTGTTGACTCAAGGGGAACAGGCCGGACTCGCCCGTGACGCCTCCACGGCGGCCGGGAACTCAGGCATTTGCCTGAGTCGCCCGTTCCGCCTGCGGATCAGCGGCCCGGGGACTTCGACCGAGAACGGGGCATGTGCGGGGCGAGGGCGGGATAACCAACGCGGTGTGACTGTGCGTCAGCCAGTCGTATACGGACGGAGACCGCTGTGGACGATTCCGCTCTCAAGGCCCTGCTCGAACGCCTTCCCGTGTTCTGGTGGGAGGTCGACGAGGCGTGGCGGGTGCTGGAGAAGGGGGGCGGCGCCTTCCCCGACAAGCGGGCGGCGCGGCGCTTCCTGGAGCGGGTGCGCGAGGAACTCCCGGCCCCGGGGCACTTGCCGGCGCAGGACCGCGGGCAGGTCCGGTTCGACGGCCGTACGTTCGACGTGAGCCGGCCCTCGGGCGGGAGCCCGGTCCCCGGCTGTACGCGCGGTCTCGCGGTGGAGGTCGGCGCACCCGTCGAGGTCCCGCGCCGGTACGCGGCGTTCGCGGACCTGGTGGACCTCGCCCCGGCCGCCGCCTTCATACGGGACAGCGACGGACGCTACCTGTGGGCCAACCACGCCTACGCGCACCTGTACGGCACGGTGCCGCAGGAGATCGTCGGCAAGTACATCGAGGATCTCGACGCGCCCGCCGACGCCGGCCGGTTCCGCGCCCTGGACCAGGAGATCCTGCGCCGGGGCACGCCGGTGCGGCACACCCTCGGCTACCGGCGCCAGGACGGCGGCGCGGGCCGGGCGGTGGGCCACCGCTTCCCCGTGCGGGAGAACGGGCAGACCTGCGTCGCGGGGATCTACGTGGACGTCACGGACCATCTGCGCACCATGGTGCAGTGGCAGGAGGCCGAGGAGAACCTCCAGGCCCTGCGCGACCACAGCGGCCTGCCCTGCGCCCTGCTGTCGGCCAATGGGCGCGTGGTCGAGGCGAGCGCGGCGGCCGCGGAACTCTTCCAGCTCAGTCCGCACGACCTGGTCGGCCGCCGGGCGCACACCCTGCTGGCCCCGGAGCCCGACCTCGAACGGCTGCACGGCCGCTGGAACGGTCTGATAGCCCGCCGCACCAGACGCCTGGAGACGTCCGCGGTGCTCGTGGACGCCCACGGGCTGCGGCGCCGCGCGCGGCTGCATCTGACGACGACCGGGCACACCGCCACCCGGGCGCGGCACGTCTGGGCCGTCGTGACGCATCAGAGCCTCGCCCATGAGGCCCATCCGTCGCTGACCGCCGCGCAGGTGCGCATCCTCTCCCTCCTGGCGGAGGGCAGCAGCAACGGCGACATCGCCACCTCGCTGAAGCTGTCCCGGCAGACGGTCGACTACCACCTCAGCCGGCTGCGGCTGCTGTTGGGCGCGGCGACCCGGCCGGCCCTGGTGGCCCGCGCCTACGTCCTCGGCATCCTGGCTCCCCACACCTGGCCGCCGCGTTCCGCCACGGCGGCCCATCCGCTCAGCGCGGTCTGAACACCGCCCGGCGAGGGCGGAGCGGTCCATCCCATCGAGTGGTTATCGCGTGGTTTCGTCTGGGTATGTCTCGCGGCACCCGTGACAGCGGGAGCGCACCGAAGGGAACCGCATGGACGTGATGACCGCACGGAATGATGTCTTCCGCATGCTTGACGTGGACGGCGACGGCGTGATCTCCCGCGAGGAGTACCTCGCCCGCCCCGAGCGGGCGGCGCTCAGCCTGGGCCGTGACCTGAACGACCCCCTCGTGGCCGTGGCCCGGTCCACGCACGAGGACGTGTACTCCGCGATGGACGCGGACGGCGACGGGAGGGTCACCTTCGAGGAGTACGCGACATGGGCGGGCGCCGAGACCTTCGACGAGGTCTGCCGCGAGGCGTTGGGCTCCCTCTTCGACCTCGCCGACACCGACGCCGACGGCAGGCTCAGCCGGGCGGAGTTCGCCCGGCTGCGCGAGGTGCTCGGCAACAGGGCGGACAACGCCGGGGAGGCGTTCGACGCCCTGGACACCGACGGGGACGGGCGCATCGACCGGGACGAATATCTGGGCGCGATCCGCGCGTTCGTCAGTGACGGCGCCTCCCCCATGTACGAAGCGCTGGTCTCGGCCCGCTGAGCGGGCGGCCCGCCTGCTCAGTCGGCCCCTCTCCGGCGCGGACCCGAACCTCACGGCAGCGTGTTGGTGACATCTGGGCCGGGACGGGTAGACAAGATCGCATGCCTGAGATCTTCATGGCCGGTGTATGGGGCCTGGTGGCCGGTTCCGCCCTGCTGCTCGGGGCGGTGGTCGGATACGGAATCCGGGTGCCCCAGTGGCTGGTGGCGTCCGTGATGGCGTTCGGCGCGGGAGTCCTGCTGTCGGCGGTGTCCTTCGAGCTGGTGGCGGAGGCCTACGACGAGGCGGGGCTGGTCCCGGCGGCGATCGGCACGGTCGGCGGGGCGCTCGCCTATACGGCGGGCAACGCCTGGCTGGCCGGACGCGGCGCCCGCCACCGCAAGCGCAGCGGTGCGGGCGGGCAGCCGTCGGAGTCCGAACAGGGCGGTTCAGGGCTGGCGCTCGCACTGGGGGCCCTGCTGGACGGCGTGCCGGAGTCGGCAGTCATCGGGGTGAGCCTCCTCAAGGGGGGCGCGGTCAGTGTGGCCACGGTGGCCGCGGTGTTCATCAGCAATGTGCCCGAGGGACTGTCCAGTTCGGCCGGGATGCGGCGGGCGGGGCGCGGCAAGGCGTACGTGTTCGGCGTGTGGGGCGCGATCGCGCTGGCCAGCACGGTGGCGGCGGTGCTCGGGTACGCGGTGGTGGGCGGCATGTCCACGGCGGTCGTGGCGGCGGTGACCGCGGTGGCGGCCGGCGCGATCCTCGCCATGATCGCCGACACGATGATCCCGGAGGCCTTCGAGAACGCGCATCTGGCCATAGGGCTGATCACGGTGTGCGGGTTCCTGGTGTCGTTCGCCCTCTCCCACGCCTGAGGCCCCGTCGCAGCGGGGCCCGCGCAGCCGAGCGGGCGGCCGTCAGGGGCGGTGACGGGCGAGGTTCCGTTCCACAAGCCGGCGGCCGGGACAGGATGGTGCGGGCTCCGTCGGCGGGGCCCTGACCCGCGTTCCCCTCACCCTCCCGGCGCAGCGCATGCACCACGGAAACGTCGCTGCCGGCGGGCGCGGCCCGCTGCTCTCAGAGCAGCAGGACGAGCGCGTAGACGAGGAAGAACGCCGCGATGAGCACCGCGAGGCCGAGGATCAGGGCCAGCGGGCCCTTGCCCCAGCCCTTCGTCGGGTCCTGGGCGGGTCCGGCCCCCGACATGCCACCCTCCGAGGGCGGCGTCTCGCCCGGCGGGCCGCCCCTGGGCTCGGGCGGCGCGGTGTTGCGCGACTGCGGGTCGGAGCGTGGCTGCGGTGCTGGGCCTTGGCGAGGGTCGGAGCCCGACTGCGGCGCTGGGCCCTGGCGGAAATCGGAGCCCGGCTGCGGGCCGGGGTCCCGGCGGGGGTCGGGGTCCGGCGGTGGGGAAGCGTTCATGTGATCCACGTTCCCCGGCCCTGTGCCCCGCTGGGCAGCACCACCCGGACGGCGTACACGGACGGCGGAGGTACACCCCGGACGGGCCAGCCGATCTCCGCATTTGAGCTGCGCTTATCGTGGCCATGTGCCGATGACCCACACCGAGACAGCCGCCGGGCTCGAACCCGCCGGGCTCCTTCTCGTCGAGCGGATCGTCGGGGACGTCCGCCTGCCGCCGCTGCCGCCCGGCCACAGTCCCGCGAGCGCCAGGCCCGAGCACGGGCGGTTCGACTCCCGCCCGGACGAGGTCGCGGACGTGGACGAGCCCCGGATGGCGGAGAAGGTCAACGCCGGCTGGTACCGGATGGCGGTGGAGTACGGACTGTTCGGCGAGGAACGCGAGTTCTTCCTGGCAGTCGACTTCTCCGCCCCGGAGGAGGAGGACCTCACCGGAGAGCACCGGGGCTGGGCCCGCGTACGCCTCCTGGACGAGTGGGACTTCGTACGGAGCGAAGTGCCGATGCTCCGCAGCGCGCTGGCGGGACTCCTGACGGACCGGTTCGTCCCCGAGTTCACGGCGGTCTCACTCGACGGGCGCGTGCTGCTGAACACCACGGTCTGGGGCAGCGGGAAGGTCAGCACGATCGCCCTCCGGCCGTGAGCCCGGCCCCACGCCACCGACCGCCGGTGCGAACGAGTTCCCTCGGTCTCAGTCGAACCGCAGGATCCGCGGGGCGAACGTGCCCTCGGGCCCTTCGGCTCGGCCCACCGACCACACCGTCGTAGTGCCCGGCACCGGCGCCAGCGACAACCGTGTGGAGCCGCCCTCGCCGGCCACCTCCGGTTCGCTGTGCCCGGTGAACGACTCCCCGTCCCAGGCGAGGAAGTCCGGCCCCGGAATCAACGGCGGGTAGGTGCCCGGCGGGGCGAACTTCTGCGAACGGGACACCCCGGCCCAGGCCAGCTCCCCGGACGGCCCCGGCGTCAGCGAGCTGATGGAACCGAAGTCCGTGGGCATCGTCACCCGGGACCACTTCTCCCCGTCCCAGCGGGCGAGCAGGGGCGGAATCGGCTTGCCCACCGGGCCGCCGACGAACCCGGCCGTGCCTCCCGCCCACACCTCCGTCGGCGAGACCGCCAGCACACTGCCCACGGCCGACCTGGGGAACCCGCTCACGACCGTCTGTTCCCACGCCCGCCCGTCCCAGTGCGAGACGACCGCGCCCGCGTTGGTGTCGCCCGCCGCCCAGACGTCGTCGGCGGCCTTGACGTGCAGGCCGTACACGGTTCCCGGCGGTGCGGGCATGTCCGTCCAGCCGCCTCCGGTCCGGCGCAGCAGGACCTGCGCGCCGTCCCGCGACCCGATCAGCCACAGTTCCCCGCCGCCCGCGACGGCCTTGGTCAGTACGACACCGCGCGGCGGCCGGCTCTCGGACCAGGCCGTGCCGTCGAAGCGCAGCAGGCGGGTGCCGCCCGCAGCGTCACGGCCGACCGCCCAGACCGAGGACGGGGATGTCCCGGCGACGGACAGCAGCTCCCCCTGCCAGCGGACTCCCGGGAGGCTGTGCCGCTGCCACGCGGTCCCGTCCCAGCGCAGGACCAGCGGGAAGCCCGGCGCCTCGCGTCCGACGGCGTCGGCACCCACCGCCCATGCCCGGTCCGGCCCGAACGCCACCGCCTCGTTGAGCCCTGCCTGCGGGCGCACCTCCGCCGGGACGGGTACGTGCCGCCAGGCCGGGTCGGTCTGCGCCACGGCCGGGCTCAGGGCGGCGAGGGCGGTCATGGCGACGGCGAGGACCGCGACGAGAAGTCTGCGTGCCATGGTCAGCCTCCCAGCCGCTCGCTCATGAGGTTCGGTTTCGAGCCGTAGACCTCGACGGTCCCGAAGGACAGCAGCGTGGCCCCGGCGGGCGCCAGCGCGAGGGGTTTGACGTCGATGGCGTTCGTGCGCTCGGGGCCGTAGGAGAAGGTGGTGCGCGCGCCGTTCACCCGCGCGTACTTCGACTGGAACGCGCGGTCGCTGCGCATCGGCAGCCACAGCGCGCCGTCCGGTCCGCGCACCATGGCCTCGGTGTACGTGTCGCCCAGCGGCGGGTAGGTGGTGCGCCAGGAGTGCCCGTTCCAGGTCATCAGGTAGGTGCGCCCCCCGTTCTCGGTGTACTGGCTGCCGCCGATCGTGGCCCGGCCCGACGGTTCGAGCAGAATGGTGTGCACGTTGCCGTTCGCCGGCAGCGCCACCTTCGCGTCCCGCCACGCCGTTCCGTCCCAGCGCAGGATGGCGGGGCCGGTGTCGGTGTCCGCCCAGGCCCAGGCGTCGTCGGCGGTACGCGCGGTGATCCCCATCACGTAGTGCACGCCGTCCGGGGTGGTCTGCGTGGTCCAGCGGGAGCCGTCGTAGTGCAGCACCTTCAGTCCCGTGTCGTCCTCTCCGACGACCCACGCGGCGCCCGGTACGGCGGTGAAGTCCTGGTAGACCCGCAGGGTCTGCGGCAGGGCGAGAACGTTCCACTCCCCCGCCGACCGGCGCAGGATCTCGCCTTCTCCCGCACGGTTGTCGTGCAGGATCCACAGCTCGTCGCCGACGAACCGCGCCTTGCCGAGCCAGCCCGGGTCCCCGGCGCCGGGGAAGGTCGTGTCCCGGCTCCACGCCTTGCCGTCCCACCGGTACAGCATCGGGCGCAGCCCGTCGGCGGTGTGCTCGTATCCGGTCACCCATCCTTCGCCCGGCCCACGGGCGGCGAAGTCGGACACGGTCACCGGTGAGGCCGCCGCGGGCGGCACGGGAAGCACCGTCCAGCCGGGCGTCGCGGCCGTGGCCCCAGGAGCCGACACCGCCGCGACGCACGCGATCACACAGCAGACGAGGGCCGCACGGAGACCGTTCACGAACCCGTTCACGAGACCTCCCAGGAGGCGAAGGCCGCTCAGCCTAGGGCGTGCACCCATCGCTGAACAGACGTCCCACAGCCGCCACCCGAACAATCCCAAGTTCCTCGGCACGGGGGTCCACGTCGAGCGTCTGGTCGCTGCCACGTCGCTCGGTGCCGGCTTTCCGCGTCGCTGGGTGGAGCTGCCGGTGGGACTGCGGAGGTGACTGCGCGCCGGTCTCAGCTTCCGGTCGGGTCGAGGGCCTCAGTGTGGGAGCACGCGCGTTCGGTCCTGCTCTCCGGCAGGTGCATGCGGTGCACCAACGTGCGGGTCGTGCGCCGCGCCGGGCAGCTGCGCCACGTCACGTCGGGGTAGCAGGCGCGCAGGTGCGAGATGGCGCGGGTCTCCAGACCGCTGTCGAGCAGGGGCGCGGCGACGTGGATCTCCGAGATGACGCCGCTCGCGCACTGTTCGCAGACCTCGTAGGTGAGATGGCCCACGACCCGGCGGATGTGGACGAGAAGGAGGCTGTCGGCCCGGGCGTCGGGCGCGAGGGAGTGGAGGATCTGCACATCGCGGTAGGCGAGCAGGCGGCGGTGGATCCTGCCGCGTCGGCGCTGGGATCGGGCGTGCCGGGGCGTTTTGCGCCGCTGGATTGCGCGGGCGAGAGACCCCGGCAGCCGATGAGGGTTGCCAAGCATGAGATGCGGCTACCCCGGGGGCATGTGACCAATCCTGTGGGACGGCGGCTGGGGCCTGGGGGCGAACAAGAGCAGCTTGCCTCGGCACGGCTTCGGCCTTTTGTTGGCTGGACGCGCCCGCGCCTCGACCGTCCGGCAGTCCTTCGACGCGCAGCGCCGCTCACTGGCCGAGGCCGGGGTGACACTGCGGGGCTTCGCGGAGGAGTACTCCACTCACGTTTCCCGGCGGGACGAGCCGCTCAACAGGCCGCCACGGCGGCGGACGCGTGGTCTTCCGGCTGGTTCCGCTGCGGCCGGCGCCCGAGCTAGGACTCCGGGGACTCGGCGTAACGCGCGGCCATCGCGGCGGCGCGGTCGCGCAGGGAGGTGCGCAAGGCCGCGGGGGCCAAGGCTTCCGCGTCCGAGCCGAGCTGCCACAGCGCCCACTCGGCATGGCGCAGGTCCTGGTACGTCGCCTCCAGCCGCAGCCACCCCTCAGGGTCGGGATGGAGGCCGGGGTCCGCGGCGCGCACCGCCACGGCGGTGTTCAGCAACTCCTCGCGCCGGCGCGGATTCACCCGTAGCGGCACGGTGAGGTGGCCGTCGGACAGGAACCGCGCGCAGCGTTCCCGCCAGATCCGTTCCAGGTCGACCTGGTTCGGCCGCTGTGCCGGTTCGGGGAGTTCCTCGGCGACCGAGACCCGGGACAGCCGGTAGGTGCGGTCCGCGCCGGATCGCGTGGCGAGCAGGTAACCCCGGTCCCGCACGGTGACCAGTCCGATCGGGTCCACCGTGCGCCACCGCGGCGGCTGGTCCGTGGCCGCGTAGTGGATGCGCAGCTTGTGCCCGGCTAGCACCGCGCGCCGGATCTCGGCCATCACCGCCTCCGGCACCTTCTCGGCGTCCGACCGGCTTGGGAGCAGGTCCGTCTCCGGTTCCACGAGGAAGCGCCGGGCCGCGTCGCTCGCGGGGGCCCTATGGCTTTCGGGCAGCGCGTCGACGACTTTGCGCAGAGCGGCGGCACGCGCCGGGCCGAGGCCGAACACCCGCTCCGCGCGCCCCGGTCCGGCGGCCAGGAGGGCCACGGCCTCGTCGTGGTTCAGCCCCATGAGTTCCGTCCGGAAACCGGGCAACAACGCGAACCCGCCGTGCCTGCCGCGTTCCGCGAAGACCGGGACCCCGGCCGCGGACAGCGCCTCGATGTCGCGCAGCACGGTACGGGTGGACACCTCCAGCTCACGGGCGAGCGTGTCCGCGGTCAGCCGACCGCGCTGACGCAACATCAGCACCAGCGAGACCAGTCGATCGGCGCGCATGCGGCAGACCCTATCGAATACATGACCGAGGGTGTCGTGATTCGTTGACAGGCTCCGGAACACCGACGTCGGCACCAGCGCGGGCGCCGACGGATGTCCGTATTTCCCGTGCAGTCGAACGGAGCTGATGTGGCAGTGGAACGAACAGCGGTCAATCCCGTGACGTGGTCGGTGGAGATGGGATTCAACCAGGGGGAACTCGTCAGCGGGCACACCCGGACCCTTTACTGCTCCGGGCAGACCGCGATGGACGGTGACGGCAAGCCTCAGTACGAGGGTGACATGGCCGGACAGTTGACGCTGAGCCTCGACAATCTGGAGGCCGTGCTCGGCGAGGCCGGCATGTCCCTCGCGAACCTTGTCCGGCTCAACGTCTACACCACCGACGTCGATCTGCTGTTCCCTCATTACAGGCTGCTGGCCTCGCGGTTGGGCATTGCGGGAGTGGCACCGGCCACCACGATGCTCGGGGTGACACGGCTGGCGATCCCGGGTCAGATGGTCGAACTCGAAGGAACTGCCGTTTCATGACGTGACCTCACCACCAATTCACCGCTTCTCCTGCTCGTGTCGGCCCATCCGGCACGAGCAGTTTTCATTCCCGCGGGCAATCGGTGACCGGTGGAGAGGCTGGACTGCTTCGCCATAAAGAAGACAGACCTTTCACGGCAGTAGGCGTCATGAACCCCCTGCGCCGCACCGGGGCGGTGCCGCCCTCAAGGGGTTCAATATGTCCATCTTTGCGCAGCAATTAGCCAGTCGCCACTTTGGTCGCAGATGTACTATTCAAGACACTCTTTGCGACGTTAAACGCCGGTTCCCCCCTGCCGATTCAGTGAAATGTGTCACGCCGACAGAGGATGATCGCGTAGCCCCCCGCACAAACTCCCGTTCCCCGCAAAGCGAGTTGACTTTAACGATCAAAGAGTCGGGGAGATCAAATTCCCAGGGAAGTCTCTTTGGATTCGCCAGTGTGAATTCCGGCCTTGTTGTGGCCCGGCGCTCTCGCTTAATGTCACCGTCAATCCGGACGGAACGCCGAATCCTGCCGCTGTCCGGAAACCCTTCCACTCACTCATCCACGGCAGGAGCGGGGGACCCAGGTAAGCCGCCGATCCGGATTCCGGATCGGCTCGGGGTGAAGGCGCGCTCCCCACGCGCCAGGACAGCTCCCGTCCCAACCCGACAGCTCACCTCGCAGGCGACGGAGAGGAACGTTTCGTCATGCCCGCAAAGGGAAAGCACCGCCGCCCCAAGTCCAGCTCGCTCAACCGGGGCATCGCCGCCGCGGGAACGGGCGGAGCCGTGCTCGTCCTCCCCGTGCTCGGTGCCACCAGCGCCGGCGCGGCCGAGGCCGGCGCCCCCGCCAAGCCGGCCGCCGACTCCAGGACCTACGTCGTCGTCGCGGGCGACTCCCTCTCCAAGATCGCCCAGGAGCACTCCCTGAGCGGCGGCTGGAAGAAGCTCTACGAGGACAACCGCGGCGTACTCGGCGCCGACCCGAAGCTGATACACCCGGGTCTCAAGCTCACTCTCGGCGCGAAGGGCGCGGCCGAGCCCGCGAAGAAGCCGGCCGCCTCCCCGGCGTCCGCCCAGCGGGCGGACCGCTCGGCGCGTGAGGCCGTGCCCGCCGTCGCTCCCGCGCAGAAGACCTACCCCGACAACCTCGACGGCTGGATCAGGGAGTCGCTGGACATCATGGCCCGGCACGGCATCCCCGGTTCCTACGAGGGCATCCACCGCAACGTCATGCGTGAGTCCTCCGGCAACCCGCTGGCCATCAACAACTGGGACGTCAACGCGGTCGCCGGCACGCCTTCCAAGGGACTCCTGCAGGTCATCGGCCCCACGTTCACCGCGTACCACGTGCCCGGCACGTCGCTGGACAGCTTCGACCCCGTCGCCAACATCACCGCCGCCTGCAACTACGCGGCCGCCCGATACGGCTCGATCGACAACGTGAACGGCCCGTACTAGCCCTCATCCCCCACGCAGACCGCCCGCCCGGCGGATCACCCGCCGGGCGGCTCGTTCCACTGGGGCCCGGACCGGTCCGGCCGTTTGCGCCCGGCCCGCCGAGTGCGAACCGGATCACCCGGCCACTCCAAGGAACGGCTCGAACTGGGGCGAATCACCCCTCAACCCCTCACATCCGCCCAGACCAATGTCCCTGGGAAGTCGGTGTCCATATCGACGGCCCGCCACTCCTCACCGTCACCCATGACGGCGATCCACGGGGGCGGGGACGCTGTAGAGCGCGTACATGGACGGGATGACGTCGGTGAGTCCCGACCCGTTGTGCCGTAACAGCGATTACTCGACGTCCTCGGGCAGCCGCACGCCGGGCGCGCGGTAGAGGCCGTCCAGCTCGGAGCGGGTGCACGGCTGACAGGCCGTCACCACTGGCGCTACCGGCACAGGCCGTGCGCGGTTCCCATGATCTGGGCAGTCTGCTTCGGAGTGGTGTCGATTTCCCTCATCGTCTTCTTCGCCTGGTCACCGAGTGCCTTCCCCCGCGCGGCGCAGAAGGCGTTGCCGTGTGCGAGAAGCGTCGCGTCATCGATGTCCGCCAGGTCCGGGTAGTGGTCCCGGATCGTCTTGAGGTAGAGCTTGGACATCACGCCCGTCAGCTTGCGCGGCTCGGCGGCGCTGGGCGCGGGCGTGGACGCGCCGGCCGAGGGCGCGGACCCGGTGGTCGAGGCCGCGGACGCCGAGGCCCGGGGGCGGTCGTCGCCGTCGTCGTCGCACGCCGATGTGCCAAGGACGGCCGCGGCGAGGCAGAGGGCGAGGACAGGCAGGCGCTTGTACATGAATCTCCTGGTCGAGGGGAAATGTGGGGTTCATTCTCACCCTTGACGAGGTGGCGGGCCCCGGCGGGTGGACATCGCCGACATCCCGGCGCGAAGTGCCCAGTCCTTCGGGGGCGGTCGAAGGCCGAACCGCCCGATGTCCGTCTCGCTCAAAAAAACCCGTGCGTTCGACGCGTACGACGGTCAAGGCGGGCCTCTGCCACGGGGTTTGACGCCGCGTCGGCACAGGCGGCGGAAGTCGACGGCACCCGCCACCCGTGCCTCCGCTCGCGGCGGGTTGTCCGCGAACTCTCACGAAATTGTCCGTGATCCGTAACAGGCGCATCCCTCGGTCGCCCGGCCCCGTCCTGGCATGTGGCGGTAAGGCCACCGGACCGGGGACCGGCGAGGATGACGTGAGAGGGGCGGGCATGGCACGGCACAGCGGGGGACGGGGCTGGTACGGCAAGTTGATCGGGGCGGCGCTCGGTGTGACGGTGCTCGCCACCGGCGCCTCGGTGTGGACCGCGCAGGCCGGCGACGTGAGCGACGCGCCGCCGCGCGCGGGCGCATCGGCCGAGCCCGGCGGTGACGTCAAGCCGGTCTCGGCGACCATCGCGCACGCCTCGGAGAAGGGGAAGCGCGGCGTCAACATCACGATCGACGACGGCCCCGACCCCGTATGGACCCCTCAAGTGCTCGACCTGCTGCGGGAGTACGGGGTGAAGGCCACGTTCTGCATGGTGGGGACGCAGGCGCGGGCCCACCCCGACCTCGTGAAGAAAGTGGTCGCGGACGGGCACCGGCTCTGCGACCACTCGGTGTCGCACGACACCGCCATGGACAAGAACTCCCAGCGCTATCAGTCGCAGCAGATACTCGACGCCGAACGCATGATCACAAAGGCGTCCGGCGGTGTGCGGCCGATGTACTACCGGGCGCCCGGCGGGGCGTTCACCCCGTACAGTCGCAAGCTCGCCGCTTCCCGGGGCATGCGCCCGCTGGGCTGGAACGTCGACACCAAGGACTTCGAGCGCCCCGGCACGGACGCCATCGTCGCCACCGTGGAGCGGGAGCTGCCCAATGGGCCGACGCTCCTCTTCCACGACGCGGGCGGCGACCGCACCCAGACCGTCGAGGCGCTGCGCCGGCTCCTCCCCCGCCTCAAGGAGCAGGGTTACGTGTTCGGCTTCCCGGTGCGCTGAGCCCCCGCATCACGTCACCCGGCCCGACCGTCCCCGGCGAAGCCTCCGCGCGCCTGCCGCACCGCCGAACGCCCCGCGGCTGCTCGACCGCACCGGCACCTTGGCGTGCACACGTGACTGCCCGCCGACCCCTGGCTTCGCCGGTCGCCCGCGAGGTCGGTGACCGGCCCCTCGGCGGGCACCACGCCCGGATCCCGGAAGCAGCGCGCTGCCAGGTCCGGCGAGCGCGCGCCCCGCCTCCGCGCCGCCGGGGCCCACCCCTCCCTAGCCCAACCAGGTCACATCTGCCCCCGACTCTTCCCCCGGCCCGTGCGCCCCCATGACCACAAAGAGCCCGGCGGACGATGTTGGTGCCCGGTATGCCGTGCCGGTGGTCACGTCGGTACCGGACAGGTGTGGGAGCGAGGGAGGCCACGATGGCGGAGCTGTTCATCGACGGGGAGTGGACCAGTGCCGTCCGGGGCGGGCGGCGGGATGTGATCAACCCGTACGACGCGTCCGTCGTCCAGCAGGTCGACGACGCGGACGAGGCCGATGTCGACCTCGCCGTACGAGCCGCCCGGCGCGCCTTCGACCGCGGTGACTGGCCGTCGGCGCCCACCCGGGAGCGGGCCGACGTCCTGCTGAAGGTGTCGCGGTACCTCCTGCGCGACCAGGAGGAGATCGCCCACGTCGAGTCCCTCGACACCGGGAAGACGCTCGCCGAGGCCCGGATCGACGTCGAGGACGTCTCGAACGCGTTCCGCTACTTCGCCGAGATCGCCGACAAGGACGGTGGCCGGGTCGTGGACGTCGGGCCCGACGTGCTCAGCCGCGTCACCTACCACCCCATCGGGGTCTGCGCGCTCATCGCGCCGTGGAACTACCCGCTGCTCCAGGCCTCGTGGAAGGTCGCCCCCGCGCTGGCGGCGGGCAACACCTTCGTGCTCAAGCCCAGCGAGACGACTTCGCTGTCCACGATCCACATGTTCCGGCTGCTCGCCGAGGCGGGCACCCCGGCCGGGGTGGCGAACCTGGTGCTCGGCTCGGGCGCCACCGTCGGCGCGGCCATGTCCGCCCACTCCGAGGTGGACATGGTGTCCTTCACCGGTGGCCTGGCCACCGGGCGCCGGATCATGGAGGCGTGCGCCCCCGGCGTGAAGAACCTCGCGCTGGAACTCGGCGGCAAGAACCCCAACGTGGTCTTCGCCGACTGCGACTTCGACGCCGCCGTCGATCACGCGCTGGAGGCATCGTTCCTGCACTCCGGCCAGGTGTGCTCGGCAGGCTCCCGCCTCCTGGTGGAGGACTCCCTGCACGACCGGTTCGTGGAGCGCCTCGCCGCCCGCGCGGGCGCCATCCGGCTCGGCAACGGCCTCGACCCGGCGACCGAGAGCGGGCCGCTCAGCTCGGCCGAGCACCGGGACAAGGTCGAGGGCTATCTGGAGATCGCCCGGGAGGAGGGCGCCCGGCTGGTCTGCGGCGGCCGGCGCCCCGACGATCCCGAGCTGTCACGCGGCTACTTCCTGCTGCCCACCATCTACGCCGACTGCGACCGCTCCATGCGCATCGTGCAGGAGGAGGTCTTCGGTCCGGTGGTCACCGTGGAGCGCTTCCACAGCGAGGAGGAGGCCGTGGAACTCGCCAACGACACGCGGTACGGCCTGGCCGGCGGCGTGTGGACCAGCGACGCGAGCCGCGCCCAGCGCGTCGCCGCCCGGCTGCGGCACGGCACCGTCTGGATCAACGACTTCCACCCCTACGTCCCCCAGGCCGAGTGGGGCGGCTTCGGCCGCTCCGGATTCGGCCGGGAGCTCGGGCCCACGGGGCTGCGCGAGTACCAGGAGGCCAAGCACATCTACCAGAACCTGAGGCCGGGCGTCTCCGGCTGGTTCAAGGGCTGAGCGGGCAAGGGCGAGAGAGAGGGCGACGGCATGGACGACGAGACGACGACCTACGACTACGTGGTCATCGGCGGCGGTACGGCGGGCTCGGTACTGGCCGCGCGGCTGAGCGAGGACCCGGCCAGCCGCGTGTGCGTGGTGGAGGGCGGCCCCAGCGACGTGGGCGACGAGCGCATTCTGCGGCTGCGCAACTGGATCAACCTGCTCGGCGGCGAGTTCGACTACGGCTACACCACCGAGGAGCAGCCGCGCGGCAACTCGCACATCCTGCACTCGCGGGCGCGGGTGCTCGGCGGCTGCTCCTCGCACAACACGCTGATCAGCTTCCTGCCGTTCCCGCAGGACCTCGACGAGTGGGTGGCGGCCGGCTGCGAGGGCTGGGGGCCGGAGACGATCCTGCCCTACCGGACACGGCTGCGGAACAACATCGTGCCCGTCGCCGCCGCCGACCGCAACGCGATCGCCGAGGACTTCGTCAGGGCGGCGACCACCCGCCTCGGCGTCCCGGTCATCGAGGACTTCAACGCCCGCCCCTTCACGGACGGCGCCGGCTTCTTCTCCCTGGCCTACGACCCGAAGACGAACACCCGCTCCTCCGCCTCGGTGGCGTATCTGCACCCCATCATGGACCGCCCGAACCTGACACTGCGTCTGGAGACCTGGGCATACCGGCTGTTGCCCGACAGCGAGGGCCGTTTCACCCGCGTCCAGGTGCGCAACCCCGACGGTTCCCTCTCGACGCTGGAGGCCGAGGCGGAGGTGCTGCTGTGCGCCGGGGCGATCGATACGCCGAGGCTCCTGCTGCTCTCCGGGATCGGCCCCGCCGACCAGCTGCGCGACCTGGGCATCGAGGTCCGCGCCGATCTGCCCGGGGTGGGCGAGAACCTCCTGGACCACCCCGAGTCCGTGATGGTGTGGGAGACCCGGGGGCCGCTGCCGCCCAACTCGGCCATGGACTCCGACGCCGGCCTCTTCCTGCGCCGCGACACGGCGGACGGCCCGCGTCCCGACCTGATGTTCCACTTCTACCAGGTGCCGTTCACCGTCAACACCGAGCGGCTCGGCTACCCCGTGCCCGAGCACGGCGTCTGCATGACCCCGAACGTGCCGCGCGCGCGTTCCATCGGCCGCATGTGGCTGCGCAGCGCCGATCCCGCCGTCAAACCGGCCCTGGACTTCCGCTACTTCACCGATCCGGAGGGGCACGACGAACGTACGATCGTCGAGGGTCTGCGGATCGCCCGCGAGGTCGCCGCCACCGCGCCGCTCAGCGACTGGCTGGTGCGGGAGGTGGCGCCGGGCCCGGACGTGACGTCGGACGCGGACCTGTCCGAGTACGGGCGACGCGCCGCCCACACCGTCTACCACCCGGCGGGGACCTGCAAGATGGGCGCCGAGGACGATCCGATGGCGGTCGTCGATCCGCAGCTGCGGCTGCGCGGGCACGACGGGCTGCGCATCGTGGACGCCTCCATCTTCCCCACCATGCCGACCATCAATCCGATGGTGACGGTGCTGCTCGCCGCCGAGCGCGCGGCGGACCTCATCTGCGCCCGGCCGGGGCCCGGCCCCGCGCACGCCGAAGGGGTGTTCCAGTGACCACGGCCGGAGCGCCGGACGCCGCCCCTGGGGAAGAGAAGTCGGAGTTCCGCAAGGACATGGGCCCGTGGGCGAACTTCGCCCTCGGCTTCACCTACCTCTCCCCGGTGGTGAGCACCTACACCCTCTTCGGCACCGCCCTCGCCGACGGCGGCCCGCCGATGATCTGGGCGTTCCTCATGGCGGGCTGCGGCCAGTTCCTCGTCGCGCTGGTCTTCGGCGAGGTCGTCGCGCAGTACCCGGTCGCGGGCGGGGTCTACCCGTGGGCGCGGCGGCTGTGGGGCAAGCGCTGGGCCTGGATGACCGGCTGGATCTACATGTGGGCGCTGCTCGTGACGATCACCAGCGTCGCGTACGGCGCCGGGCCCTACATCGCCATCCTGCTCGGCTTCGACGCCACCGTGCACACCACCGTGCTGTGCACGATCGGGCTGATCCTCATCGCCGTGCTCATCAACTACGCCGGCACGAAGGCCCTTTCGTGGGCGGCGCTGATCGGGTTCGGCGCGGAGCTGATCGGTGCGCTCGTCGTCGGCATCATCCTGCTCGTCACCCACCGCTTCCACGGCCTCGGTGTCCTCTTCGACGACTACGGCGCCGCCGGGGACAGTTCGTATCTGCCCGTCTTCCTCGGGGCGGCGATCATCGGCTTCTACCAGTACTACGGTTTCGAGGCCTGCGGGGACGTGGCCGAGGAGGTGAAGCACCCGGGCAAGGTGATCCCCAAGGCGATGCGCCGCACCATCTACGTGGGCGGGGCCGCGGCGACCTTCACGTGTCTGACGCTGCTGCTGGCCGTCGTGGACTACCGGGCGGTGATCTCCGGGCAGGACTCCGACCCGGCCGTCAGGATCCTCTTCGACGCCCTCGGCGAGGCCGGCGCGCGGGTGGTGATGGCCGTCGTGCTGATCTCCTTCCTCTCCTGCACGATCAGCCTCCAGGCCGCGGCGGGCCGGCTGATCTACTCGTACGCGCGCGACGAGATGATCATCGGTCACCGGCTCCTGCGGAAGTTCTCGCCGAGCCGCGCGGTGCCCGAGTACGCACTGCTGGTCGCCGCGGCGATTCCCGCACTGATCGCGGTCGGGTCGCTGATCTCGACGGACGCCCTGACCAAGATCGTCTCTTTCGCGATCCTCGGCATCTACACCGCCTTCCAGATGGTCGTGCTGGCCGCCCTGCGCGCGCGCCTCAAGGGCTGGCGGCCGAGCGGCGAGTACCGGCTGGGCCGGTGGGGCCTCGCGGTGAACATCGGGGCGCTCGCCTACGGCATCTTCGCCATCATCACCATCGCCTGGCCGCGCACTCCCGAGGCGGCCTGGTACGACAACTGGATCGTGCTGCTGGGCGGCGGCATCGTGGTGGGGGTGGGGCTCGTGTACATGTTCACCACGCGTCACTACGGCCGCAGTGACGCCCCCTCGGCGAACGCCGTCCCGGATTAGGGCTGTTCGTCGGCGCCGAGGTGGGCACGGATCAGGGTCGTGACGGCGGAGACGAGCTGGTCGAACTGCTCGTCCGCGCTGGGCAGGGGCAGCAGGGCGGCCTGGCGGAGGGTGGTGACGTCTAGGTCGCCCTGGGCCGTCAGCCAGGCGGCGGGGACGAGCGGGCTCCGGTCGGACCCGGACCGGTCGCGCTCCTGGTCGACGAGGAGGGCGAAGGAGAGGACCAGCAGGCAGAGGTGGCGGTGCGCCGCGAGCGCCGCCGGCAGGTCCAGGCCGACGTCCCGCAGGAACCGCAGGAACCGGTCCAGGTCGAGCAGCCGGTTGGGGTGCACGGAGGCCGGCGGGGTGTCCTCGTCGAGCGAGACGAGCAGGGCGCGGGGCCAGCGCCGGTACAGCGCGCGCAGGGACCGGGCGTAGTCGGCGACGGACCGCTCCCAGTGCGCGGGGTCGAGCGGGGGCGGCTCCCAGGAGCTGAGCATGAGGTCGACCACGAGGTGGACGACCTCCTGGCGGTCCTCGACGTAGTTGTACAACGACCGCACGGTGACGCCCAGTTCGTTGGCCAGCGCGCGCATCGTCAGGGACGGGAACCCCTTGGAGCCGACCATCTCCAGAGCCCTGGCCGCGATGCTCTCGCGGGTGAGGACCGGGCGGCCCCTGCGGGTGGCGGGGCGGCGTCGGGAGGTCGCGGGCATGGCGTCAGCGTACGGTACGGCACCGGCTCGAACTTCACGCCTGTTGACTTTTGCCGGCGGCCGCCGGCCCCGGGGTGCGATGCAGTCGACGGCCGCCGTCTCGGGGTGCGCTGGAGAGGGCGACGGCCGTCTCGGGGTGCGGTGGTGGCTGCCCGGTGAAAACAATGGGGGTGGCCTCCGATGAGCCCCCGGGACACGTTATGTCCCGTCTTCGGCGGGTACCTGTGCGGACGAGAACGGCGCCGGCGCAAGGAGACGAGGAACCACATGAAGATCGGTTACAAGCTGGCCGCCGAGGCGTTCGGTCCGGCGGAACTGGTGCGGCAGGCCGTCCTCGCGGAGGAGGCGGGCTTCGACTTCGTCGAGATCAGTGACCACTACCATCCGTGGCTCGACAACCAGGGCCACTCCCCCTTCGCCTGGACGGTGCTCGGCACCATCGCGGCCAAGACGTCCCGGATCGAGCTGGCGACGGGCGTGACGTGCCCGACCATGCGCTACCACCCGGCGATCATCGCCCAGGCGGCCGCCACGTTGGCCCTGCTGTCGGAGGGCCGCTTCGTGCTCGGCCTCGGCTCGGGCGAGCGGCTGAACGAGCACGTCGTCGGCCAGGGCTTCCCGGACTCGGTCAGCACCCGGCACGAGATGTTCAGGGAGGCCCTGGAGATCATCCGGCTGCTGTGGAGCGGCGGGTACCGGTCCTACGAGGGCAAGCACCTGCGGCTGGCGGACGCTCGCGTGTTCGACCTGCCCGACGAGCTGCCCCTGATCGCGGTCGCCGCCAGCGGCAAGCCGTCGTCGCGGCTCGCCGCGGAGCTGGGCGACGGCCTGTTCGCCACGGAGGACAAGCCGGAGATCGTCCGGCACTACCGTGAGGCCGGTGGCACCGGCCCGCGCTACGCGGAGGTGCCGATGGCCTGGGCGCCCGACGAGCACACGGCGGCGAAGGCCGCCCTGGAGACCTCGCGGTGGGCGCTGACCGGGTGGAAGGTGATGAGCGAGCTGCCCAACCCGGTGAACTTCGACGCGGCGACCACGACCGTGCGCGAGGAGGACATCCTGGAGAAGTTCGCCTGCGGCAACGAGCCGTCCCGGTACCTGGAGGCCGCGCAGGGCTTCGTCGACGCGGGCTTCGACCGGCTGGTCATGCAGAACGCCGGCCCCGACCCGGACGGCTTCATCGACTTCTACCAGCGCGAGCTCGACGGGCCCCTCCGGCAGCTGAAGCCGGACGGCTCACAGGGCTGAACCGCCCCCGCCCCCACGCAGAGCGCTCCGCCCATCCGGGCGGGGCGCTCTTGTGCTGCCACGCTCTTGCTGCCCACGCTCCGGTGTCCCGCTCGGGGAGCGGCTCCGGGGTGTCCACGGGGGCGTGGGCCGGGTCACTTTCGCGGGGTCGCCAGGGGGCGGGGACTGTGAGCCCACCCATAGGGGCCACGTCACATGCTAAAGACGGTAGTGGTCGGCGAGGGCCGCGCCGGGCGGGCCCGTAAGCCTTCGGAGGCGTTCTGACCTGCGTATCTGCGGCCTTCGGTAGTACGTCACACCCTTGCCTTCCCCGCCGGGCACCGCTCACTCTGGCGGAAGTTCCGGGGAGCCCGGCCTCGCACCGAGCGCATCCGTACCGCTCCGCCCGGGCCCTCCCCCACCCCGCCCACGCACCGCATGGAGAGTCACCCCCGCATGGCCACGACCCAGACGCAGCCCCGCACCGCCCGGCTCCGCACGTTCTCCGTCGCCGGCATCGCCACTGCGAGCGCCGCCGCCGCGGCGCTGACCCTTGCCCCCTCCCCCGCCCACGCCGCGGAGCCCACCGGTACGAGCGCCCCCGTCTCCCGGGCCGCGGCGCCCAAGGCGGCCCACGCCGACAACCTCGACGGCTGGATCCGTGAGGCGCTCGCCATCATGAAGGCCAAGGGCATCCCGGGCACCTACGAGGGGCTGCACCGCAACATCATGCGCGAGTCCTCGGGCAACCCGAACGCGCAGAACGGCTGGGACGTCAACGCGCAGAACGGCACCCCGTCCAAGGGGCTGCTCCAGGTCATCCAGCCGACCTTCGAGGCCTACCACGTCGAGGGCACCGCCAACAACCTGACCGACCCGGTGGCCAACATCACCGCCGCGGCCAACTACGCCGCCGACAAGTACGGCTCCATCGACAACGTCGACTCCGCCTACTGAGTCCTCCCCCGTCGACCGCGTCGGCCGACCGCGTCGGCCAAGGCCGGGGGCCGCGGGCCATCCGCCCGACCCGATGCGGTACGAAGGCTTCCGTGAACGAACAGATCCAGCCCGCGCCCCCGCCCGCGACCGTTCGCGTCTTCATCGCCCTCGCCCCGCCCGACGACGCCAAGCGGGAACTGGCCGCCGAGCTGGCTCGCGCTTACCACGCCCATCCGCGCATGCGGTGGAACCGCATCGAGGACTGGCACATCACCCTGGCGTTCCTGGGCGAGGTGCCGAGCGCGGTCGTTCCCGCGCTGTGTCCCCCGCTCGCGGACCTCGCGGCCGCCCGGGCGCCCCTCACACTGGCGCTGCGCGGGGGCGGGCACTTCGACGAGCGCGTGGTGTGGTGCGGGATCGACGGGGAGCTCGACGCGTTGCGGCAGCTCGCCGCCGAGGTGCGTGCCGTGGTCGAGGAGTGCGGTGTGGCCTTTCCGGACCGGCCGCTGCGCCCGCATCTGACGCTGGCCCGGGCACGGCGGGACACGTCCTCGTGCGCGGCGGAGACCGCGGCGGGCCTGACCGGGTTCACGGGCCGCCCGTGGCCGGCCGAGCGTCTGCATCTGGTCGCCAGCAACATCGGCCGCGGTCCGGGGCCGATCCGCTACCGCGACGTCGACGCCTGGCGCTTCGGGGCCCGGAATCGACCGGCCCCGCGCTCGCGCCTCTCCTGGCCCTCGGCGTGACACCCCGGCCGCCGCCGGGGGGTTATCCCCCGGTCAGGACGGAGGTCCGCCTCAGCGCGCCGCCACCGCACCGCCCGTCATGATCGACTCACCGGTCCTTCGGGACACATGAGGTGAGATGGGCGAGGAGCGATCAGGATGACGGTGTACGAGAAGCGGCTCGGTCGGCGGGGGCTGCTGGCGGTGACGGCGGCGGGCGCGGCCACGGCTCTGGCGGCGCCCAGGGCGGGCGCTGCCACGGCAGCAGGCGCGGGCGCGACAGCCGGCGGCACCGGTGGCACGGGGCAGGCCGCCGTCGTACGGGCCATCGAGCGTGCCGCCCACCCGCTGCGCTCCACCGAGCCCGGCACCCGCACCGCCGATCTCCGGGCGCTCGGCGCGATGATCGGTGACGCCGAGGTGGTGGGCCTCGGTGAGGCCACCCACGGCTCGCACGAGTTCTTCGCCATGAAGGAGCGGGTGTTCCGCCACCTCGTCGAGCACGAGGGCTTCACGACGTTCGCCCTGGAGATGAGCTGGTCGGCGGGGCTGCGGATCGACGAGTACCTCCAGGGCGGCGAGGGAGACGCCCGGCGGATCGCCGAGGAGACCCTGGCCGGATCCCCCTGGGAGCGTGCGGAGTTCGTGAGCCTGATCGCCTGGATGCGGGAGCACAACCGCCGGCACCCGAGGCGCAGGGTCCACTTCATGGGCGACGACATCGGCGCCCCCCGGCTCGGCGACGCGCTCTTCGAGCGGGTGCTCTCCCACGTGCGCGAGGCCGACCCGGGCTCGCTGGCACGGCTCACCGCGCTGTACGCGCAACTGCGCCCGCTGGACGACGTCTTCGAGTACCTGAACAGGCCGCTCGCGCTGCGACGGCAGAACGCCGTCAGGGCCCAGCAGGCGCTCGACATGGTCACCGCGGGCAAGGGGGCGGGCGGCACCGGACACACGTGGGCCGTGCAGCACGCCAGGAACATCGCGCAGACCTTCGCCTTCACCGCGCTGGACGTCACCGACCCGGCCTCGGTGGCCGCGGCCGAGCACCTGCGCGATCGCGCGATGGCCGACAACATCACATGGTGGCATCACGAGACCGGGCACAAGATTCTGCTGTCGGCGCACAACGGCCACGTCGGCCTTCTCTCGACCGACCCCGTGATGTACCCCAAGACGCAGGGCTCCTACCTGCGCGACGCCCTCGGCCGGAACTACGTCATCATCGGCTTCACCTTCGCCGGCGGTTCGTTCCTCACCCAGGATGCCGCTCTTGGCGGGGACTGGCGCGAGACCACCGTGCCGCCCGCGAGCCCCGACATGCACGAGTACACCCTCGACCGGGTGCGCCACCGGGACTTCTACGTCGATCTGCGCGACGTCCCGGCCCCGGCCGGCGCCTGGCTGGACACCGCCCGCCCCGTCTACGACGCCGGCTCGACCTACACGCCGGACCCGCTCCCCACCCTGGCCCTCGGCAGGGCCTACGACGTTCTCGTCCACCTGCACCGGGTCCGCGCCGCCCAGAAGCTCTGACCCGGGGAGCGCGTCAGGCCGTGGCGTGGTCCCGGTCGGGGTTTTCCGGGGATGAGGTGCGGTCGGCCTCGTCGTGGACGAGCAGGGACAGCAACGACGCCACGGCCAGGCCCGATTCGGCCGGGTGGCGCAGCACCTTGCTGGGGTCGATCCGGTAGGTGTTGGTGCGGCCCTCCCTCGTGTGGGAGAGATAACCGTCCGCTTCGAGATCGGCGATGATCTTCTGGACCGCGCGCTCGGTGAGGCGGCAGTGTGCGGCGATGTCGCGGATACGGGCGTTGTGATCATCCGCGATGGCGGCCAGCACCCGCGCGTGATTGGTGAGAAACGTCCATCCGGTGTGTGGCTCGGGCACTCCATCCATGCGTCAACTCTAGCGATGATGCGTACGTGTTTTCAAAAACACGTACTGCGTTTCAGGTATTAATTGACGTGTGTGGGCTGCGGAGGGCAGCCTAGGAGCGGCGCTGGGTGAAACGAGAGGGAGAGGCCATGCCGGAGCCTGTACACCCCGAATCCCTCGAGCAGGAGGGTGGGCACGACGGGCGGGGTGATCGAACACCGGTGTCCCGGACGGCCGCGGCGCCGACGGCCGGCTTCGACTCCTCGGTCGAGGGCGAGCGGCTGCGGGTCGTTCTGCGAGGAGAGCTGGACCTGGAGGCGGGTCGGCTGCTGCGGCCCGATCTGCGGCAGACCGTGAGCCGGTCGGCGCGCGTCATCGACCTCGACCTGAGCGGGGTGGACTTCTGCGACTGCTCGGGGCTCAATCTGCTGCTCGGCCTGCGCCAGTCGGCGCTCGAACAGGGCAAGATCCTCACGATCGGCCACAGCAGTCCCTGGGTCGACCGGTTGCTCGACCTGACCGGCACCCGCCATCTGTTCGCGCCCGTGGAGCAAGGAGGCGGGCACAGCCCGGCGGCGGCCGACCACGGACCCGAGAAGGGCGAGGAGGCCGGTAAGGGCGCGGAGAGCGAACAGGATCTGCGGGCCGTGGTCGCCCAGTTGCAGCGGGCCATGCAGACCAGGCCCACCATCGACCTGGCGCGCGGCATGCTGATGTCCTCCTTCAACCTCAGCCCCGAGGCCGCCTGGGACGTCCTGGTCTCGGCGTCGCAGAACACCAACACCAAGCTGCACCGCCTGGCCGGGGAGCTGGTGGGCACGGCGTCGGGCAACGCGCTGCCCGACGCCGTGCGCAGGCAGCTGGCGGTCGCGATCGCCAGGACGGACACCGCCCGCCCGACGCCCGGCACCGGAACGACGACGAGCACTCCGCTCCCCGCGTCCGAGCCGCTCGGCACACCACCGGCCTGCGGGCCCTGAACCCCGCGCACCTGCTGGCACGGCGTCACGTCAGAGGCGCGTCAGCGCCGGCGGCCACGCTGCCAGGACCCGGCGGGAGGGACGAGGGCGATGCGCCTACAGCGGTGGCGGTGGCGGACGGGCGCGGCGCTGATCGCGGTGGGGGGTGCCGTGGCGGCCTCCGTCGGCGCGGGCGCCCCGACCGCGCAGGCCGCTGTCTCGGCGGTGAACATCACGGCGGTGCACAGCGGCAAGTGCCTGGAGACCAAGGACTCCTCCCCGTCCCAGGACGCCCCCGTCGTACAGGCGGACTGCACCGGACAGGCCGGCGCCGAATGGTACGTCCGCGAATCCGCCAGCGGCGGCAACACCCTCAACATCGTCAACGCCCACAGCAACCTCTGCCTGACCGTCCCCGACCCCGCCTCCGCCCGCGCCGGCACCCGGACCCGCCAGGGCAACTGCGCCGTCACGGCCGGGGCCGACTTCCGGCTCGTCGACACCGGCACCGCGTACGTCCGGATCCAGGCCGCCGCACCGGCGCCCGCCCTCTGCCTCGACGTCGCCTCCGGCTCCCACGCGATCGGCGTGCCGGTGCAACTCGCCACCTGCGAGGGTCAGTCCGGGTCCGGCTTCGCGCAACGGCTGCCTCGCGTGGGCAACGAAGTGCCGCTCGATCCACCGCCGCCCGGCACTCCCACCGCGCCCCCGGAGCGGGTCAGCGTCGCCTCCGGCGGTGGCCAGTCCAAGCCGGTCTCCGACTCCCACGGCGCTTCGGCCGTCAGCGCGGACGGGCGTCACGTGGCCTTCGTCTCCAACGCGGCGGACCTGGTGGCGGGCGACACCAACGGCTACGGCGACGTGTTCGTACGCGATCTCCAGGCCGGCACCACGCGGCGGGTCAGCGTCGCGAGCGACGGCACCCAGGGCAACTCCGGATCGTCCGAACCCTCCCTCAGCGCCGACGGACGCCATGTGGCCTTCACGTCCGACGCGTCGAACCTGGTCCCCGGCGACACCAACCGCTCAGGTGACGTCTTCGTACGCGACCTCCAGACCGGCACCACCCGGCGGGTCAGCGTCGCCACCGACGGCACCCAGGGCAACTCCGGATCGTCCGAACCCTCCCTCAGCGCCGACGGACGCCATGTGGCCTTCGCGTCCTTCTCCGCCACCCTGGTGCCCGAGGACGTCAACAACGAATGGGACGTCTTCGTCCGCGATCTGGCGAGCGGGACCACCCGGCGCGTCAGTGAGACCGGCGGCGGCAACGACGGCTACGACAGCTCGACCGCTCCGGCCATCAGCGCGGACGGCGGGCACATCGCCTATGTCTCCAACTCCGCCGCGCTCGTCCCCGGTGACACGAACAATCAGCACGACGTCTTCGTCTGGTCCCGGCAGAGCGGCGCCACCGAGCGGGTCAGCGTCGCCGACGACGAGAGCGAGGGCAACGGCCACGCCGCCGCGCCGTCGATCAGCGCGGACGGCCGGCACATCGCCTTCGCCTCCCATGCGACGAACCTGGTCAGGGGCGACAGCAACGGCAAGCAGGACGTCTTCCTGCGCGACCGGCAGAGCGGCACGACCGAACGCGTCAGCCTCTCGGTCGGTGGCGGCCAGGGCAACGGCTACGCGGCGGACGCGGCGCTCAGCGGGGACGGACGGTACGTCGTCTTCACCTCCGGCTCGACCAATCTGCTCGTGCGCGACACCAACGGCGTGGCCGACGTGTTCGTACGGGACCGGCAGAACGGTGTCACCCACCGGGTCAGCACCTCGGGCAGCGGGATCGAGGCGGACGCGCTGTGCTCCTCGGCGTCGGTCAGCGCCGACGGACGCTCCGTCGCCTTCGCCTCCGGTGCCACCAACCTCGTCGCCGACGACAGCAACGGCCGCCCCGACGTGTTCGTCCGTCGCCTCGTTCCCTAGTGCCACACGTCCCCATGCCCCCCGTTTTCCAAGGAGCTTGATCATGCGTCAGTTCGTGTGGTCGCGTCGGATGCGGCTGCTGAGCGTCCCGTCGGCGGTCGTCATGGCGGTGGCCTCGCTCTCGCTGGGCGTTCCCGCCGCGCATGCCGCGTCCGCCGTGAACGTCGTCGCCGTCCACAGCGGCAAGTGCCTGGAGACCAAGGACTCCTCCCCGTCCCAGGACGCCCCCGTCGTACAGGCGGACTGCACCGGACAGGCCGGCGCCGAATGGTACGTACGGGAATCCCCCAGCGGGGGCGGCACGCTCAACATCGTCAACGCCCACAGCAACCTCTGCCTGACCGTCCCCGACCCCGCCTCCGCCCACGTCGGCACCCACACCCGCCAGGGCAACTGCACCGCACCGGCCGGCGCCGACTTCCGGCTCCTGGACACCGGCAGCGAGCATGTGGCGATCCAGGCGGCCGGGCCCGCTCCCGCCCTCTGCCTCGACGTCGCCTCCGGCACCCATGAGGCGGGGTCCGCACTGCAACTGGCACAGTGCTACGGCCAGTCGGGCAGCGGATTCATGCAGCGGGCGCCCCGGGTGGGGAATGAGAGCCCGCTGGACGACCCGCCCGTCCTGCCTCCCGCCACCGTGGCCGAACGGGTCAATGTGGCCTCGGGCGGCGCCCAGACGACCGCGCAGCTCATGGACGCCGCGCCGGTCCTGAGCGGGGACGGGCGCTACGCCGCTTTCACCTCCGACGCGACGACCCTCGTACCCGGCGACAAGAACGCGGCGGCGGACGTGTTCGTACGGGACCGGACGGCGGGCGTCACCGAACGCGTCAGCCTCACCGACGGCGGCGCCGAGAGTCAGCCCGCCGAGTGGTCCGACGAGCCGTCGATCAGCGCGGACGGACGGTACGTGGCCTTCGAGTCCGTCGCGCGGGGCCTGGTGGCCGGTGACACCAACGGGCACCGGGACGTCTTCGTGCGCGACCGCGCCGGCGGCACCACGCGGCGGGTCAGCGTCAGCAGCGGCGGTGTCCAGGGCAACGGGTGGTCGTTCTCACCGTCGGTCAGTGGTGACGGGCGGTACGTCGCCTTCGTCTCGGGCGCGAGCAACCTCGTGCCGGGTGACACGAACGGCGCCGACGACGTCTTCGTCCACGACCGGCAGACCGGGACCACGCAGCGCGTGAGTGTCTCGGGCGGGGGCGCCCAGGGCAACGGGGGGTCGACGGCGGCGGCGATCAGCGCGGATGGGCGGCAGGTCGCCTTCACCTCCTCGGCGACCAACTTCACTGCAGGTGACACCAATGCCGCCGACGACGTCTTCGTACGCGACCTGCAGAGCGGCACCACGCAGCGCGTGAGCGTGAGTGGCGGCGGGGGCCAGGGCGACCGGGGCTCGATGACCCCGTCCCTCAGCGCCGACGGGCGCCACGTCGCCTTCTCGTCGAGCGCCACCAACCTTGTGGCCGGCGACACCAACGGGCGCATCGACGTGTTCGTGCGGGACCGGCAGTCGGGCACCACGCAGCGCGTGAGCGTGGCCGACAACGGCACGCAGGGCGACGGGCATTCGGGAGGTGCGTCGATCGGCGCCGACGGGCGCCATGTCGCGTTCTCGTCCTCGGCCGCCAACCTCATCGCCCGTGACGCCAACGGGGTGAGCGATGTGTTCGTCCACGACCGGCAGTCCGGCGGGACGCGGCGCGTCAGCACCGCCCACACCGACGGGCAGGACGTCGACCACTATTCGTCCGAGGCCGCCATCAGCGCCGACGGGGCGGTCGTCGCCTTCTCCTCCGCCGCATCGGACCTGGTCCCGGGCGACACCAACGGCACGTACGACGTCTTCGTGCGGCGCGGTGTCGCCTGAGGGAGTGGGTCAGCGCACGTCGACGTAGTCGCCGGCGGCCTTGACCCCGGGCGTCGTCGCGTTCCCTGCGAAGTTCCAGCGGAAGTAGCCGTCGGTGGCGGCCTTGACCGTGGTCTTCAGGTTGCCCTTGGTGTCGGACTTCACGGACTTCACGGCCGTGTAGGTCGTGGCGCCCTTCTTCTTGAACTCAAGCTGCGCGGGCTGGTTGGTGTAGCCCGCGTACTTGTGGGTCTCCCAGTTGGCGCGGGTCAGCGCACCGGTGACGGTGAGCGTCTTGCCCTTCTTGATGGGCTCCGGCGAGGCGTCCGCCGTCAGCTTGGACAGGCGCTGCACCTTGAAGGTGCCGGCCTTCTCCAGAAGGACGGTGTCGATGTCCTTCGCCGTCACCATCGTGTCGACGTACCAGGCACCGGCCGGGCTGTTGTCGTAGAAGTCGGTGTCCGGGTCGAGCGTGAACTTCGCCGTGCACGTCGCGGTCGTCGCGCTCGAGTCCACGCACTTGGGCGCCGAGGCGGGCAGGGCGATCGCGGAGGCCGGACCGTACAGGGTGATGTCGGCCTCTTCGATGCCGGAGTCGTCGGACGCCGTCACGGAGACCGTGAAGGACTGCGCGGCGGTGGTGCCGAGCACGATCGGCTTGCCGCCGTTGACGGTGACCTTGTCGATGGTCACGTCGGCGGACGGGGCGGCGAAGGCGCTGGGCGCCATGATGCCGGTCGCGGCCAGGGCCGAGCCGAGCACGGCGATGCGGATGCGGTGACGCATGAATCCCCCCACGGGATAATGGTGACGCCGGAGTTGACGATCCGCTCCGGCAGAAGTTGTGATCACGACGACTCTACGTTCTTCACCGCGTCTTCATCAGTGTGTTGATCACCACGCGTGTCGCGTACAACCCCCGCGTCCTCAGCCCGGCCGGCCAGGCGCCCGGAAGAAACGCGCGAGGGAGGACGCGAGTGGTTCCGGGGCGTCTTCCGCCATGTGGTGACCGGAGTCGATGCCGTGGCCCCGTACGTCCGGTGCCCACCGGCGCCAGATCTTCAGCGGGTCCCCGTACAGATCCTCCAGGTCGTCCCGGAGCGACCACAGGATCAGGGCCGGGCACTGGATGCGGGTCCCCGCGGCACGGTCCTCCTCCTCGTGCCGGCGGTCGATGGTGAGGCCGGCGCGGTAGTCCTCCAGCATCGCCCGCACCACGGCGGGGTTCCGCGTGGCCGCGCGCCACTCCTCGTGGTTCTCCCGCCCCATGCGTTGCGGGTCGCCGCGATACCAGGCGTCCGGGTCGGCGTTGATGACCCGCTCGGGGATGTCCGGCTGGGCGAAGAAGAACCAGTGCCACCACTGCGTGGCGAACTCGGCCGTGATCCGGGACAGGTGCTCGCTCAGGGGCAGGCAGTCGAGCAGCGCCACCCGCTCGACCGCGTCGGGATGATCGAGTGCGAGACGCAGCGCGACACAGCCCCCGCGGTCGTGCCCGACCAGCGCGAACCTGTCGTGGCCGAGGGAGCGCATCACCTCGACGACGTCACCGGCGACGGCCCGCTTGGAGTACCCGGCATGGTCCGCGGTCGGCTCCGGACCGGTGGAGCGGCCGTATCCCCGCAAGTCGGGACAGACCACGCTGAAGCCGTGCCGGACGAGGAGCGGGGCGACGCGATGCCAGGTCGCGGAGGTACGGGGGTGGCCGTGCAGCAGGACCACCGGTGGCCCCTCGCCACCGTGCCGGACGAAAATGGATGCCTCGTCGAGCTGAACCCGCCTGGTCTCGAAGTCCTCGAACAAAGTCCGCCCCTCCGTATTCGTCGGCGTATTGCACCGGTCGGTCCCGGGGTTCCCCGCAGTGACGGGCCGACACCACCGCGCCGGTGTCCGGTCGGTCGGGTCAGCCGCGGCCGCGCATCGTGGCTGCGCGCTCCGCGTACCCCTGCGGGTCCGCCCGTACGTCCCTGACGACCAGGGCCGCCGATCCGCGGGCCGCGTCGCCGGCCACCGACGAGGCGCGCAGTCTGCCGCTGCCCGCGCTCCACAGGCCGGAGACGACGCGGCGCTCCAGACACCGTTCGATCGGGTCGCGCAGCCAGGGCATCAGGGCGCGGAAGGTGCCGCCGAGGACGACCGCGTCCGGGTCCACGAGGTTCACGGCGCCGGACAGCACGAGGCCCAGGGTGCGCCCGGCGGCCGCGATGGCGGCGCGTGCCTGATCGTCGCCCTCCAGCGCCCTGCGCTCCAGCGCGGCGACGCCCGGCTGCCCGGCGTCCTCGGCGATGCCCGCCGCGCGCAACAGCGCCGCCTGTCCCGCGTACTGCTCCAGGCAGCCACGCGCGCCGCAGCGGCACTCGGGCCCCTCCTCGTCCACGACGAAGTGTCCTATCTCGCCGGCGAACCCGTGGGCGCCGCCCAGCAGTTCGCCGTCGACGAGCAGGGCGCCGCCGATCCCGATCTCGCCGGTGAGGTAGAGGAAGCTGCGGACCTTGCCGAGCCGCCCGAACCACAGCTCGGCGAGCGCCGCGGCGTCCGCCTCGTTGCCCGTGGTCACCGGCAGCGGGCGCGGGGCGGGGTCGGCGGCGGGGTGCGGCGGTCGCATGAGCCGCAGCTTCGACAGGGCCTGGGCGAACATGCCCTCGGCGGCGACGCGGTTCCACCGCAGGTTCGGGGCGTGGCGCACCACGCCGCCGGAGACCAGTCCGGGCAGGGCCAGATGGGCCGCCGCGGGGTGCAGATCCTGCTCCGCCGCCGACTCCAGGGCGTGGGCGGCGATCCGCGCGGCGCGTGCGATGACCTCGGTGGGCGGCACGTCGCGGTTGTCGACGTGTTCGGTCAGGCGCACCCGGTCGGTGCCCGCGAGGTCGACGACGCAGACGGTGACGTAGTCGATGTTGATCTCCACGCCGAGCCCGGCGAATCCGGTGCGCGCCACCTTCAGGACCGTGCCGGGGCGCCCCGCCTGACCGCTGAACGCCTTGCCGGACTCCGTCAGGAAGCCGCCGGCCAGCAGCTCTTCCGTCAACGAGGACACGGCCGCGCGGGTCAGCCCCGAGCGGCCCGCGACGGCGGCCCGGGTGGTCTCGCCCTCGTCGTGCACGGCACGGAGCACGAGGCTCAGGTTGTGCCGGCGCACCGTGTCCTTGTCCGCCTTGGGTTCCAGCGGCGTGCGGTGGTTCGTCATGGTGGGATCGAGGGTAACGGCTGCTAGGCGGCCTTCTTCCGGTCGAACCAGATGGTCGCCGCCGTGGGCACGAGCCCCGCCCAGAACAGGAGCTGCGGCACGGACCGGTCGGTCCAGGGGAGCTCGGCGATCAGCACGGCGCACAGCATCGCCCAGGCCGCCTGCGCGAGGACGACGCGCGCCCAGCGGCCCCGGCGGATCAGGGAGCGGACGTTGAGCCGCACACCCGCGCGCAGCCGGCGATAGCGGCGCCAGGCACCGAAGGCCCAGATCGCGCCCATGATGCACAGGAACCACAGGCGCTGGCCCACGGGCACGGGCAGCTCGGGGGCGGGCCGGTCCTCGGCGGGGAAGACGTCGACCATGGCGCCCGCCAGCGCCACGCAGAGGACGGCGAGCCAGCGGGTGCCGCGCAGGAGGCGGTAGGTGGCGTGGTCCAGTTGCTCCCGCATGTCGGCGGAGTTCGGTTCGGCGGCGAGCGCGTCCGCGTACAGGTCGGCGGCCTCGGTGGCCCCGACGCCCGGGGCCCGTGCCGCCTTCCTCGTCTGCCGGGCGAGGGCCTCGGCGTGCTGCGGGTCGATGCGCAGGATGGCCTCGTCGAGCATGTCGGAGACCGTGCCGTTCCCGGCCGTGCTGGCGATGCGGTGCGCGATCTCGTGGGCGTAGAGGTCCTCGGGGCCCAGCCGGAGTGCCTCCATCGCCAGGTCGGCGGCTTCCCGGGTGATGCGGTCGATCACGTCGGCGGTGAGCTGTCGGGCGCCGCTCTCCTTGCCGTAACGGACCAGCGCCTCGCGCCACACGGCGTCGGCGAGCATGGCGTACGCGAACGAGTCCTCGGGCGCGACGCGGATCAGCTCGCGCAGCACGGGCTGGACCTTGAGCCAGCCGTTGTCGCGCACCATCGCCTGGGCGCGCAGCCTGAGCGCGCCGTAGTCCTCGGGGGCCAGCCCGAGGGCCTCGTCGGCGGCGGCCGCCGCCTCCTTGGGCTGCTCCGTGTTGAGGTGGCAGTAGCCCATCTTGACCCAGGCGCGCACGTCGCCGGGGTCCTCGGCGAGGCGGCCGGCCAGCAGGGCCTTCGCCTGGTCGTAGCGGTCGAGTTCGATCAGGGCCTGAGCCTTCTCGACGGCCGGGTGCAGCGCGTTCACAGCTTCCGCTTCTTCTTCAGGTAGGTGACCAGATCGTCGTACGTGCCGCCCTCGTTGGCGTACATGGCGACGTTGCGTGCCGAGGCGAACCACGGCTCGGCGGACGGGACCGTCTGCTTCGCGGCGCCCAGCAGGTCCTTCATGCCGATCATGCGGACGGTGCCGGTGCGCGCCGAGTCCAGCAGGGCGCTTTCGGCCGCCGCCTCGCACAGGTGGGCGAGGTCGGCGCCGGACAGGCCGTCGGTGACCTTGACGAGCTTGCCCAGGTCGATGTTCTCGACGGGGCGTTCGGCGAGGTGGTAGCGGAGGATGCTCTCGCGGGCCGGGGCGTCGGGCGGCAGGACGAGCAGCGTGCGGTCCAGGCGCCCGGGCCTGCGCAGGGCGATGTCCACGTCCCAGGGCGCGTTGGTGGCGGCGAGCACGAAGACGCCTTCGTTGGCGGCGGAGTCGATGCCGTCCAGCTCGGTCAGGAGCTGGTTGACGGTGTTGCGCATGCCGCTGTGCTGGGTGCGGCTGCGCTTGGCGCCGAGCGCGTCGAGTTCGTCGAGGAAGACGACGCAGGGCGCCTGGCGGCGGGCCGTCCGGAAGATCTCGTGCATGTTGCGCTCGGAGTTGCCGATCCACATGTCCAGGACGTCGTTGACCGACACGGACAGGAATCCCGCCCCGAGTTCACCGGCGATCGCGCGGGCGATGAAGGTCTTGCCGCAGCCGGGCGGTCCGTACAGCAGGAGTCCGCCGCGCAGGCTCTTGCCGTAGAGCTTGCGCAGCTCGGGGTTGCGCATCGGGGCGAGGAACGCGGCCTCCAGGCGTTCCTTGACCTCCCGCATGCCGCCGACGTCCGCCAGGCGGATCGTGCCGGGCGTGTCGACGTCCCAGGCGGAGGCGTCCCCCGGCTCGCCGCTGCCGTCGGCGGTCAGGGGGGCCTCGACGAAGCGGGGCGGGATCACGTCGCCGACCTGGTCCGCGGCGGCACGCCAGTCGAAACCGGCGCGGCCCTTGGGCTCCTCGGGCGCGGACGCGGACGCCGGGACGGTCACGGGCGGCTGGTCCTGCGGGGACGCGGGCGCGGGCTGCGTTCCGGGCGCGGGGACGGGCGCGCCCATCGCGCGGGCCATCAGCGTACGGGCCTGGGCGTCGCCCGGGGCGTGCTGCAGCGCGACCGCGACCTCCGCGACCGCGGCGTCCGGCTGCCCGGCGCCCAGCAGCATCTCCGCCAGATGCAGCCGCAGGGGCACGTCGGCGGGTGCCGCTTCGACAGCGGTGCGCAGGCTTCGTATCAGGGGGGAGTCCTCGGACATGCCGCCACCTTATGTACACGCCTTCCGCGCTCCCCCGCCGGGCGGCGGATCTTGGGCGGGGGAGGTCAGGCCGGTGTCAGCGGGCTGCGCGAGTATCCCGCCAGGAAACGGATCCACGGAAGGACGAGGAGATCCCATGAGGCGAAGAAACGGTGGTGTGCTGCTCGCGACCGCCATCGCCACGACGGGTCTGCTGGGCACGGCGCCCGCACCGGCCGGGGCCGCGGCCTCGGTCACGCCGTGCGTCATGCGGGAGGGCCATCCGCACACGGACTGGACCGGCATGAAATGGGACGCCGACATCCTGTGCGACAACACGCCGGGCGATGTGCGCCTCCAGTCGTTCACGGGCAGCCCGGTGGTCGGCCGGATGGTGACCACCCGCAGCTGGTTCGTGTGCTGGAAGGTCGGCGACCCGCACGCCGGGGGCAACAACATCTGGTACTACACGCAGGCCGACGAGGTGGTCTCGCGGCCGACCGCGCAGGGCTGGGGCTACATGCCCGCCGTGATGCTGGAGACCACCGAGGACCCGGTGCCGGGTCTGCCCAAGTGCTCATGGGGCTGAGGGAGTTGCTACGTATGGACGCGAAGAGGGGCGGCGGCCGTCCGACACCACGGGAGCGGCGTGGCGCGGGGCGCCGGTTCGCCGGGGCGCTGCTGGCCGCCGCGGCGGCCTCGATGTGCCTGCCCGCGAGCGCCGGCGCCTCGACCGCGGCGGCGGGTACCGGCGCCGCAGCGGCGGGGCCGGTCTGTTACCTCCGTGACGGTGTGCGGCACACCGACGCCAAGGGACACACGTACACGAAGGACCTGTACTGCGAGAACACGGTGGCGGACGTCTTCGCCACCCCGGAGGTGTACGGGACGGTCATCGCCAAGCTGAAGACGTCACCGAGCTGGTTCGTGTGCTGGCAGAGCGGTGACCTGCATCAGGGCGGCAACCGCATCTGGTACTACACGCAGGGCGACGAGGTGACCAACTGGCCGCTGTGGAAGGGCTGGGGGTACGTGCCGGCGTTCCGCGTGGAGACCGAGCCCGATCCGTTCCCCGGCCTGCCGGCCTGCCTGCCCAGCTGAGCGGCGCCCTCCGCCCCCGGCCCCCCGCTCGTCCACCGCACCGGCCCGCTCGCGGAGCCGGTGCGTCCATCGGACCGACTCGTCCATCGAACCGACTCGCTTGTCGAACCGAGGAGTGAACTCATGGCGTTCCCCACCGTCTTGCGGCCCGCGCGGATCGCGGCGTCGGCCCTCGCCCTGGCGGCGGCCGTCACCTGGCCCGCCGCCACCCCGGCCTCGGCGGCGCCCGCCGCCGCGAGCGCGGACGAGGCCACCTGCGTGCTGCGGCCAGGAGTGGCCCACAAGGACACGCTCGGCAACGCCTTCTCCGGCGACCTGTACTGCGCCAACGCCCCGGGGGACCTGTACGGGCGCCCGGCCTTCGACGCTCCGGTCACAGGTCGGCTGCAGACGACCCAGAGCTGGTTCGTCTGCTGGTCGTACGGCGAGGCGCACAAGGGCGGGAACAACGTCTGGTACTACACGCAGGGCGACGAGGCGGTGAACCTGCCGAGCCTCCAGGCGTGGGGCAACGTGCCGGCGAGCAGCGTCCTCACCTCCACCGACCCCTTCCCCGGCCTGCCCCGCTGCCCCTGGCACTGACCGCGCCGCGCCGCCGGTGGGAGTGGGGGCGCGCCCGGCCCGGCCCACCGGGAGGGCGCCGCGCTGCCATCCGCGTGTTGATCACCTAGACTCGTCCGATGGCGAAGTACTTCGACGTGCACCCCGACAATCCTCAGCGGCGCAGCATCACCACCGTGGTCGACAGCATCCGCGCCGACGCGCTCATCGCGTATCCCACGGATTCCTGCTACGCGCTGGGATGCCGGCTGGGCAGCCGCGACGGCATCGGCAGGATCCGTGCGATCCGTGATCTCGACGAGCGCCATCACTTCACCCTCATGTGCCGGAACTTCGCACAGCTGGGTCAGCTCGTCCATCTCGACAACGACGTGTTCCGCGCGATCAAGGCCGCCACTCCCGGCCGGTACACCTTCATCCTCCCCGCGACGAAGGAAGTCCCCCGCCAGCTGCTGCACCCGAAGAAGAAGACCGTCGGGGTGCGCATCCCCGACCACACGGTCACCCAGGCGCTGCTGGCCGAGCTCGGCGAACCGCTGCTGTCCAGCACCCTGCTGCTGCCCGACGAGGAGGAGCCGCTGACCCAGGGCTGGGACATCAAGGAGCGGCTCGACCACGTCGTGGACGTCGTCCTGGACTCCGGTGACTGCGGCACCGAGCCGACCACCGTCATCGACTTCTCCAACGGCGAGGCCGAGGTCGTGCGCCACGGCGCGGGCGACACGACGCGTTTCGCCTAGCGGTTCCGGCCGTCGGCTCGCTCGGTGGTCAGCGGCGCCGGCGGCTCTGCGGGGACCAGCCGGCGCCGATGCCCGCGAGGTGTATCGCGGTCAGGGTCAGGCCGAGCAGCATCAGGCTGGTGGTGCCGAAGAAGATGTTGGTCGATGTCTCGGTGAGATGCAGGATCCAGGCAATGCCGAAGACGACGGCGGCGGCGAGAGCGAGCACGGTTACTCCTTCGAGGGGCGCGGTTCGATCCCGCGCGGACAAGGGGGGTGACTCACCCGGCCGCTTGCCCCGGGGTGGGCCTTCCATGCCTGCCGAGCGCGACCGGCTTGGTGGCGGGCTCTGATTCCGCCCGGCCCCAGCGCCGTCTGTGACCCGGCCGGACGGTCCCGCACCCCGTCCCACCAGCGGTTCTCGGCCGCTCTTCCCGACCCGCCATGGCAGGGGCGAACGGGCCCGGCTACTGTCGGCCCCCGTGCGTGGGGAGCGCCCCTCTCCGGGGCCGGGCGGAGCGGCGAGGACAGCGGAGTCCTCGTGGACGTTGTTGCTCACCGAACCACGAGAGCAAGTTCCGAGCGCGCCGCGGGAGAAAAGAACAGCATGACGGAACACCAGACCGGGCCTGGACCCGAGGACGAACAGCGGGCCTCGCGTGAGAGCGAGGCGGACCGGCTCGCCGCCCGGGCCCAGCAGTTGCAACGCCAGGTGGCCGAGCTGGAGGTGCAGGTCCGCGCCCGCCCGAGGATCGCGCTGGCCGAGGGCGTCCTTCTCGAGCGGTACCGCCTGCCGGACGCGGACGCGGCGTTCGATCTGCTGCGCCAGGCCTCTCAGCGGGCCAACATCAAGATGCACCAGCTGGCCACCGTGGTCGCCCGCGCGCCGGGGCCGACGCCGGGTGCCGCCGTGTGGTTCGGGGTGCGGGAGCGCCATCCGGCGCCGCCGCTGGGCACGCTCGGCGCGGGCACCCTCGACGCGCGGAACCAGGGCGAGGTGCTCGGCGCCGCGCTGCGCCGCGTCCTGACCATCACCAGTACGTCCATGGGCAACGTCCAGCTGGTCGAGGACGGTGTGCTGCGCATGGAGAAGCATGCCGGTCTGTCCCGTGAGTTCACCGACTACTTCGCCTTCGTGGACGGGGGCACCTCGTGCTCCCGGGCGGCGAGCGCCAGCCACCAGGTCACCGTCAAGGAGATCGCCTCCTCGCGCGGGTTCGACGACGCCAGCCGGCGCGTGATCCTGTCGGCCGGCAGCCGTGCCTGCCACAGCGTGCCCCTCGTCGACGCGGCCGACAACGTCCACGGCGTCATCTCCTCCCACCACGCGCTGCCCCTCGCCGGCTTCACCCGGACGCAGCTCCTGGCGCTCCAGGACGCCGGCCGGGCGGTCGGCTCGTGGATCGACTGGCATCGGCGCACGGTACTGCTCGACGCCCTGGAGGACCTCCACCGGCTGGCCCGCGACCGCTAGCCCCGGCCGCCCCGGCCGAGTCGTCGCGGAATCTTCACGCTTGGGCGGTCTTATCCGTCGATGTGACGGGCACTCGCACCGCGTCCTCAACGGAAGGGAAGCGGCATGATCGCGGTCGCCGTCCTCCTCCTGCCGGGGCTGGCGTTTGTGCTGTTCGTGATGGCACGTCTGGAAGACGGGCTTCTCGCCGCCAAAGGTGAGACGACGTCCGCCCGACATGCCCGTCATGCCCGTCGGCGGCACCTGCGCCTGATTCCCGGTGGCAGCGACGCACCACCGGCACCACAGCACCACAGGCAACCGCGGAACAGCAAAGCTGCTTGACCGCACGGCCGCGGCCGGGACCCGAAGGGAATTCTCGCGGGTCCCGGCCGCGGCCGTGCGGCAAAGACGACCAGCACCGCCGCGGGGTTTCCCTTCGGATTGTTTTTCTGCCGGAAGGCCCGCAGCAAGGCCCAGTGGAAGGTCCAGTGGTACGTCGTCGCCGTCTTTGGCGTGATGATGAGAGAACGTGAAAGTCTACGGCCATGACGATGAATGACTACGACCGTGTGCGTGCGGGCATCGAGGCGATGACGGCCTACATTTCCGGCGAGCCCGTAATGGAGGAATACGTCGCGGAGAAGCGCGCCGCCGACGGCAATCTGGATCAACTCGCCGACAGTGCGACGGCCTTGTGTGCCGCATTGCTGTTGCAGCTCGCCGAGATGACCGGAAAGACCCAGCACGAAGTGCTCCAGGAACTGGCCCACGGCCTCAACCGCAACGAGGCGGAGCAGCAGGACTGACCGCGCCGCCCCTCGCGTCGCGCACATCCGAGAAGGAGCATCCCCATGGACAGTCCGCCGTCGACCGCCGACGGAGCGTGCGCGGGGTTCCCGCACGGGACCGGGGCGGCCCCCACCGCCCCGGCCGGGCCCGCGGAGGTGTCGTCGACGTGGGCCATGGGGCGCCGCGCGCTGCGGCGCACCCCCATATCCATGTGGAACGACGACGTGTCGGACTGGGCCGCGGCGCTGACGTACTACGCGATCCTCGCGCTGCTCCCCGCCCTGCTCGTCACGGTGAGTCTGATCAGCCTGGTCTCGCCCTCCACGACCGCGGCGCTCATCGCGGAGGTCACCGACTGGGCGCCCGCGGAGTCGGGCCGCTCCCTGCACGAGGCGCTCAGCGAGATGGCCGACGCCCGGTCCGCGGCCCTCATGGTGATGATCGGCGGAGCGGTCAGCGCGGTGTGGTCGGCGTCCAGTTACGCGGCCGTCTTCCGGCGGGCGCTGCACGCGATGCACGGCGTGGAGGACTGCCGGCCAGCGCTGCGCAAGGCGCACCGCGTCCTCATGACCGCGGTGACGCTGCTCGCGCTGCTGGTCGCCAGCGCGCTGCTGCTCGTACTGAGTGGTCCGCTCGCCGCCGGGCTGGGGCGGCGCGTCGGCCTCGGTGACGCGGGGAGGACCGCTTGGAGCGTGCTGCAGTGGCCGGCGCTGCTGTGTCTGGTGGCGCTGCTCGTCCTCGTGCTCTTTCGCAACGGGCCGCCCGTGGCGCGCGGTTGGCGGCAGATACTGCCCGGCGGTCTGCTGGCCGCGCTGCTGTGGCTGCTCGCCTCCGGCCTGTTCACCTGGTACGCGTCGGGGTTCGGCACCTACGGCAAGCTCTACGGCTCCCTCGCGGGCGTCGTCGTCTTCCTGGTGTGGCTGTGGGTGTCCAACCTCGCGCTGCTCTCCGGGGCGCAGTTCACCGTGGAACTGGCCCGCGCCCGGACCGCCGCGCGCTGACGCCGGCCGACCGTCGGACCCCTTTTCGTGGAGTGCCGGGGGCTCGCGTCGAGGGTCGGGGCGCCGGACCGTGCTTGGAACGCGCGGACGGAGGAACTCGTTTGTGTGGCACCGCCCGCCGTGCCGCCCGGTCCAGAGCCCCGACCCCCCGGAGACACTGATGGCACGAACAGATCGATACCGGCAGCTGACGGAAGAAAGCGGAACCCGGGAACAGGACATCGAGGCGGCGGACGGGCGCAGAGCGCCCCTGTCCCCCGTGGCGCGCGGAGCCGCGATGTTCGTCGCCTTCGCCGGGATGGTCGCCTTCGGGGTGGTGCTCGCCCGGCTGACCCTGCAGCCCTCGGCGGCTTCCGTGGACCTGACGCACAGCAACTTCACGCCCGGTGACTCCATCCGCGACTACCTCGCCCAGCCCGCCTTCCGCGACACCGTCAAGCAGATAGGCGGCAACATCCTCCTGGGAGTGCCGTTCGGGATGCTGTTCCCGGTGCTGCTCCCCCGTACGCGGGGACTGGTACGGGTGGCGGTGGCCACGGCGCTGACCATGGTGCTGGTGGAGCTGGCGCAGGGCGCCTTCGTCACCGGCCGGACCTTCGACATCGACGACGTCATCCTCAACACGACGGGCGCGCTGCTCGGCTACCTCCTGCTGGGACGGCGGCTCGGACGGGCCGTGCACCCGCGCCGTCGGCACTGGTGGCACCGCTTCACCAAACGCGGCGTGTCGAGCCCCTGACCAGGCATCTTCGGTCCTCCTCAGGCCTGGAAAGGTGAATCACCCCGCGAATGCCACCCCATGCGTTTATTTACCCCCCGGGTTGGTAACTCGCTGTAGCGAAAGCCTCGCGTGAGGGATCCTCTGCGGAAGGCAGGCACATGTCCGCAAGCATGCTGGCCATTTTGGGTGCGGCGGTGGCGATCGTCACCGCGCTGCTGCTCGCCCGCCCGCTGAACCAGACGACCACCGACGACCTGCGGCGCCGCTTCGGCCCCGAGTTCGATCGCGCGGTGACACGGAACCAAGGGGACACGGCGGCCGCCGAGCGGGAGCTCAGCGAGCGGCTCCGACGCTTCGGCGGTCTGCGCGTCAAGGGGCTGACCACGGACGTCCGGGAGCGCTACCGCACCGAATGGACCCTCGTGCAGGAGCGGTTCATCGAGGCCCCGGGGCAGACGGTCGCCCGCGCCAACGCGCTGCTCAACCGGCTGGCCGTCGAGCGCGGCTTCCCCGCGGAGTCGCGTGAGCGGCAGGCCGACGCCCTGTCCCTGCACTGCCCGCGGCACGCTCAGGGCTGCCGTGAGCTGCACGAGTGCGCGCGGCGTGCGGCCGCCGGCGAGGCCGACACGGAGGCGATGCGCCGCGCGATGCTCGCCGGGTACGAGCTCTTCCACGAGCTGCTCCTGCCCCGGCCGCAGGACCGCAAGGCCGACGCGCAGGCCGGTCACCCCCGGCCCCACCGCCCCTTCGGGGTGCCCTCCCAGCGCACGGCCCACTCCACTCGGCACTGACGCCGGGCGCTCCGGGCAGCCGGTGGACAGGGGGTGCGCGTCACCCGTGCCGTGGCACCCCCTTACGCTGTGCGGATGTTCGTCTACGCGCCGGCAGCCCTGCTCTTCCTCGTCTTCTGCTGGCGGGTGCTGCGGGAACGCCGAAGATTCGGCAACGCCGTGCTCCTGGGGCTCGCCGTCGTGTGCGGGCTGGTCGCCTGGATGTCCCAACTGCTGCGGTCGGGCTCGACGTCCGGCCTGGTCATCGCCTTCTCCCTGCTGACGGTCGGCGCGCTCGGCATCCTCGTCCTGACGTACCTCTTGTTCGTCAACGGCCTGCGGATGGCGCGCAAGGAGGGCAGGAGCCCGACCAATCTGCTCTCCCTGATGGCCGCCCTGGGCATCCTCGGCGTGATCGCCCTGGTCGTCACGGCCGCGGTGGTGCGCACGCCGGTGCTGCTCGGAGTGGGGGCGGCCGCCCTCGGCCTGTCGGGCTACATCTCGTTCCTGTTCCTGAGCTTCGTCTGCTACGCCTTCCTCTACGGGCGGCTGCGGATCCGCCGCAAGGCCGACTTCGTGGTCGTCCTCGGCTCGGGGCTCGTCGGCGGTTCGACGGTGCCGCCGTTGCTGGCCAGTCGTCTCGGGCGGGCGCGGGAGGTGCACGAGCGGCTCTCCGCACGCGGGGGCTCCCCCGTACTCATCACCTCGGGCGGTCAGGGGCCGGACGAGGAGCTGCCGGAATCCCACGCCATGGCCGACTATCTGACGGAGCGCGGTTTTCCCGCCGACCTCGTCGAGCGGGAGGACCGGTCGACGACCACGGAGGAGAACCTGCTGTTCAGCAAGGCCATCATGGAGGCGGCGAAGCCCGACTACCGGTGCGTGGTCGTCACGAACAACTACCACGCCTTCCGTGCCGCGGTCACCGCCCGGCGGCTCGGCGTCAGGGGCCAGGTGGTCGGCGCGCCCACCGCCCGGTACTTCTGGCCCAACGCGACGCTCCGCGAGTTCGCCGCCGTGCTGGTCGCCTACCGCTGGACCAACCTCGCCATCTGCCTGCTGTTCGTCCTCGGCGGAGTGCTGGTCTGGTCGGCCCGTTAGCGCGAGACGCCCGCGCGGCACCGGTTCTCCCCGATCCGCTCGTCACCCGTTCGCCGAGGTGGTCGGCCGTGGCGGTCGGCCGTGGTGGCGGGCTACTCCGCGTGGCCGTGTCCGGCGCGCAGCGGACGCCGGTTGCGCCTTGCATGGGGGCAGCGCGGAGTCCGCAGGGAGGCGTGCTCCCGGCCGCGCGAAGGATCGAGGTCTGCACTCATGCGCGTCCGTCCCACCGTCACCGCAGCCGTGTTCACCGCCCTGGCGTTCGCCTCGCTCGCTCCGCAGGCCCGGGCCGAGGCAGAACCTCCGCCGGCGCCGCACACGCGCAGCGACATGGACGAGACGATGCCGTTGCAGGAGGAGGCCGAGAGGCCGATGGAGGAAGAGGCCGGACGGCCGCCCGAGGAGGCCTGGCAGCCGCCCGAGGAGGCCGGGAGGCGCCCCGAGGAGGCCGGGGGGCAGCATGAGGAGGCCGGGGGGCAGCCGTCGCTGTCGATCACACCGAGCCCCGGCAGGCCGGGGCAGTCGGTGGTCGTCTCCGTCAGCGGCGGGTGCCACGCCCCGTCGGCCACCGCCCGCTCGGACGCCTTCACCCAGAACGTCCAGCTGTCCACCGGCTCGGCCGGCATCTACACCGGGACGGGCACCATCCGCCCGGACGCCCACGCCGGCACCCACACGGTGCACGTCTCGTGTCCCGGCGGCGGCACGTCCACGTACTCGATCACCGTGGCGGGAGCGGCCACGCCGACCCCGGAGCGGGGTGTGCGGGCGGGGACGGGCGGGTCCCGGGGCGTGGACGCCGGGTATGTGGGGGCCGGGGTGGCACTGGTCCTCGCGGCAGGCGGATACACCGTGTACCGGACGCGGCGCCGGGAGTCCTGACGCGTGCGGACACACCGGTGGCCGGGAGGGAGTCTCCCGGCCACCGGTGTGTCAGGTGGTCCCGCCGCGCGGCGGGCCGCCGCTCAGGCCGCTTCGAGCGCGGATTCGATCTCGCGGAGGAAGTCGTCGAGGTCGTCGGGGTTGCGGGAGGTGATGAGCTCCCAGCCCTTGGCGTCGCAGCGCATGACGGACTTGTCGACCCAGGTGCCCTTGGCGTTGCGGATGTCGGTGGCGACCGAGGCGTAGGACGTCAGGGTCTTGCCGTCGAGCACGTCGGCCTCCACCAGCAGCCACGGGCCGTGGCAGATGGCCGCGACCTTGCGGCCGGGCTCGGCGAAGGAGCGGACGATGTCGACCGCCTTGTCCTCCAGGCGCAGGGTGTCGGCGTTGACCGTGCCGCCGGGGACCAGCAGCAGGTCGTAGGAGGAGGCGTCCACGTCGGCGAGGGTGACGTCGGCCTCGACGCTCTTGCCGGGGTCCTTGTCCCCCACCAGGGTGCGGATCTCCTCCCTCGACACGGCGGCCACGTCGACGTGCGCGCCGCGGGAGCGCAGGTGCTGCACCGGCACCACCAGCTCGTCCTGTTCGACTCCGTAGTTGGTCACGATCGCCAGTACGCGGCGGCCGTTCAGGGTGTTGTCAGCCATGAGGTTGCCTTTCCTGGTGCTGTGCTGTTTCCTTCGGCTTCCCTCGGCGCCGTCTTCTTCGCACGCCGAGTTCTTCGTGCGCCGTGGTCTTCGGCCTCAGCGGGCGGTGCGGCCGGACACCATGCGGTAGAGGAACAGGACGACCACCGATCCGATGACGGCGGCGATCCACGTCGACAGGTGGAAGAACCCGTTGATCGACTCCACCCCGAAGATCAGCTTGCCGAGCCAGCCGCCGAGCAACCCGCCGACGATGCCGAGCAGCATGGTGACGATGATTCCGCCCGGGTCCCTCCCCGGCGTCAGTGCCTTCGCGATCGCCCCTGCGATCAAGCCGACCAGAATCCAGGCGATGACGCCCACGGTGCTACCTTCCGTTCACTTTCGAAGTCGATCGGTCGCTCCGGTACCCGCCTTCAGCATGACCACACTGGGGGGCGGCGCCAGACGAGTCCGGCGACCGGAGCAATGATCGGGTGCCCCGGTGGGTTCGGCGGCACTCGGGACCAACGACTCTCCCGGCAGGGCACGAAGTCCTGATGTCCGGCTCCGACGGATGCCGTACGGACCCGTCGGAGCCGGACATCAGCAGCCGGACATCAGCAGCCGGACATCAGCTGCCGAAAATCAGCACAGCTCCGTGACCGTCAGTAGAGCTTGTTCACGGCGGTGACGGTCGTGGTCTTGAAGTCGGAGACCTGGGCGTCCGCGAAGCCGCCCATCTGACCCCACTGCACGAGCGTCACGGTGGTGCCGTCGCGCCCCACCGAGAACATGTTGATGTCGGAGGCCCCCCACGAGGCGACCGTGTGGACGCCGTAGACATGGGCGCCCTCCTCGACGTTCAGCTTGCCGTAGTACTTCTGCTTCGCGGTGATCTCGGGGTCGAGCTTCATCACCGTCTCGGCGCATCCGTCGAGCTTCTTGCGCAGCAGGGCCGCGAAGTCCTTGGCCCGCTGCTCGCTGCGCTCGACCACGGTCACCTGCAGCGCGCCGGTGTCCAGGTCCGTGCGGTACGCGCGGTGCACGGAGATCGACGGCAGCGCCTCACCGACACACATCGGCAGGGGGTCCGGCTGCCCCGCCGTCACCGGCCCGGCCTGCCAGGCCGACGAGGCGTGCGGCGGCAGTTCGGAAGCCGCCAGGAAGCGGGGGGTGTCGTCGGCAGCGGAGGCAGGCACCGTTGTCGCGGCGACACCGGACGCGGCCAGTACGGCGGCCGCGGCGAGCAGCTTCTTGTCGATACGCGTGTTCGTCCTCATCGTTCCCCCACATGTTTTCGGTCGGTCGACGTGCCTCGGGCGGATCGGTCCGCCCTTGGATCCCACGCCTCATACGACCCGCCACACCCCGGGGTCGTTGCCCTCTCGCGCGTCACAGGTCTGTCCGCCATGTCACCGAACGGCAACACGCCGCCTCACACCAGCCCCGTCACGGTCACGGACACCCGTGGGGGCTCGGGTGCCCCGAGCGCTTCGCGCACGGTCTCGGCGACGGCGGCGCGCACCGCCCGTGTGACGTCCACCGCGCGGTGGCCGCGGTGCAGGACGACGTGGACCTCGACGTGCCACCGCCCCGCGTCACCGCCCCCTTTCACGCGTACGCCCGCCGAGCGCCCGGACCAGCCGCTGCCCGCACCCCCGCCGTCCCGGTTCAGCCGGGTCAAGGGGCCCGAGGCGCGCAGCAGTTGAGCCAGGCCGGGGCGCAGGAAGGCGACCCCGGCCGTGCCGAGCACCGCCCGTGCGACGGCGTCGGTGAGATCACCGGAAGCGGGCTGTTCGGTCACGGCTGCCGTCCTTCGGTGTCGTCGTCGCCGGTGATGTCCGTGATCGTCACGTCGACGGCCAGGACCGGCATGCCCAGTTCGGCGCGGACCGCCGCCAGGACCCGCCGGCGGACCCGCTCGGCGGTCTCCCGCAGATTCGGGGCGAGCGCCGCCTGCACTTCGAGGCGGATCATGACGGGGCCCCTGGGCGACCGGTCCCGGGGGCCGGCGGGCTCGTCGTCCTCGGGCGGCACCTCGATGCGGCAGCTGCCCGCCCGCACCCCCGCCAGGCTCTCCGCCGCCGCGCGCACGGTCCGGGCGGCGGCCGCCTCCACGACCCAGGCGTCCTCTTCCTCCTCGCCGAGCGGAAGCGTCCGACCGGGCCGCAGTTCGAGCCGCACCACGTCCATGACCCGGCCGACGAGCGCGGAGGCGTCGGCCTCCCGCTCGCGTGGTTCCCGCCGGCGCGCGGCGGAGACGACGTCCTCCAGCCGGCGCAGGGTCTCCAACGCCTCCGTGCAGTGCGGGCATTCGGCGGCGTGGGGGTCCGGCTCGCCGCTCTCGCCGCGCTCCCAGACGCCCCACAGGTCCCGTCCGCACGGCAGCGGCTCGCGCTCCGCGCAGCCCTCGTCCGGCTGCCGCCCCCCGGCGGGCGCCCCGCGCTCCACGCCCGATCCGGTCCCCTCGTTCATCGCCATGCGGCCATCGCCTCCGTGAGATAGCGCCGTGCCCGAAAGACGCGGCCGCGCACCGCCTCCGGGCTGATCCCGACCGACTCGGCGATGGATTCGTAGGAGAGGCCGTTGAGTTCGCGCAGCACCCAGCACACCCGTTGCTCCGGTGACAGGCCCGCCATCGCCCTGGTCAGGTCCGCCACGGCCGCGTGCCCCTCGGCCACCCGGACGGGCGAGGCCTCGTGGTCCGGTGCCTGCGGCTCGGGCACGCCCGCCAGGTCGAGGGCCGGGCGGCGCGCGCGCAGCACGTTCAGGCACCGGTTGGTGACGATCCGGTGTATCCAGGTGCCGAACCGCGCGTCGGCGCGGAACTCCGGCAGCTTGCGCCAAGCGCTCACGAAAGACTCCTGCACGGCGTCCTCGGCCTCCGTCCTGCTTCCCAGCAGCCGCGTCGCCAGGCGCAGCAGCGGGGGCGCGTGGCGGCGCACCAGTTCCTCGAAGGCCTCTTCGTCACCTTCCCCGGCCCGTACCGCCAGCAATCCGTCGTCGTGCCGTGCGGGCTGCTCCGCTCGGCCCTCGGGCGCTTGGCCCCGGTCCCCGGGCACACGCGGCTCCTCTCATCCAGGTCGTGCTCGTACGACACACGGAAGGCCGCCGGCGTTACGCGGCGAAGGCACGTTACCTCCCGGAAGGAGCAGTTCTGCCGAGGCGCGTAACGAATTGCCGGCAACCGTGTCAGACAAGCGGGAAGCCGGGCACCCGGTCGGGTGCGCGACGCACCGGCGACCGACGGCATGACTTCGACCGAGGAGATGGCGGCATGACGACTCAGGACATCCGCTCGAACGCGACCACGTCCGGTGGCGAGCCCGCCGGCCCGGCGGGCTCGACCGGTTCCACCGGCACGATCCAAAAGAGCGCCGGCACCACCACCGTGACGGGCCGGACGGGCCCGGGTGAGCCCGCCGCGACGCGCGGGAAGACCTCCATCGCCGATGTGGTGGTGGTGAAGATCGCCGGCATGGCGGCGCGGGAGATCCCCGGCGTGTTCGACATGGGCGGCGGACTCTCGCGCACCCTCGGCGCGGTCCGCGACCGCGTCCCCGGCGGGCGCCCCAACGTCGGACGCGGGGTGAAGGTGGAGGTCGGCGAGCGGCAGACGGCCATCGACCTGGACATCGTCGTCGAGTACGGCGTGCCGATCACCGATGTCGCCCACGACGTGCGCGAGAACGTCGTCGCGGCCGTGGAGCGCATCACGGGCCTGGAGGTCGTCGAGGTCAACGTCGCGGTCAACGACGTACGGCTGCCGGACGACGACACCGCCGACTCCACGGGCGAGACGCGCGTGGAGTAGCGCCCGGAGCGGGTCCGGGCATGGCCGTGGTGTCTCCTTCTGTGGTGTGAGGTGAGTGGTGAGCACAGCTCTGGCCGGCATGATCGCCGGGATGGCCCTCGGCTTCGCCGGGTGGTTCGGCGGCTTCGGCGCCTTCCTTCTGGTGGCCGCGCTCGGCGCGGTCGGCTTCGTCGTGGGGCGCCTGGTGGACGACGGCACGGACCTGCGGACCTTCCTCGGCGGCCGTGACCGGGAGCGCCGATGAGCGTGCCGGCGGCGGACCGCGGCGCGACCACCGTGGCCGAGCGCGCGGTGCGCCGCATCGCGGAACGGGCCGCCACGGAGGCGCTGCCCCCGGGCGAGGTCCTGGCCGCCCGGGGCGCTGCCGCCGTGCGCGGGCGCCGGGCCCGGGTGAGTGTCGCCGTGACGCTGCCCTATCCGACGGTGCTCGATGACGCGGGTGAACGCGTGCGCTCGCATGTCGCCGACCGGACGGCCGGACTGACCGGACTCGTCGTGCCCTCGGCACGGGTGCGGGTCCGCGCCCTGCGGGTGCGGGAGCCGAAGCAGGGCGCGGAGGCGGCCGCGCCGGTGGCGCGGGCGGGGCGGGGCCGGTCCGGGGCCGGGCGGCCCTGGTCGCAACGCCGGGTCCCCGCCGCGGTGTCGGCGTTCGGCTGCGCGGCGGTCTGCGGGGCCTTCCTGTACGACGTGGTCCGGGTGCACGCGGTGGGCCGTCCTCCCGCCCGATGGCGGGCGCGGCTCATGGAGTGGCTGGTCACGCACGGCCCGGACAGCGGTGTCTGGCCCGGCCTGGTGTCGGCGGGCGCCGTGTTCCTGCTCGGCGTGTGGCTGTTGGTGCTGGCCCTCACACCGGGTCGGCGGCGCCTGCTGCCGATGGCGGCGCCGGCCGAGGGCGTCCGGGCCGTCCTCGACCGGCGGGCCGTGTCGGCACTGCTGCGCGACGCCGTGGCGGAGGTGCCGGGGATCACGCGGGTGCGCGTGCGGGTCGGCCGGCGCGGGGCGCGGGTACGTGCCCGGCTCGGGTTCGGCGGCCTGGAGTCCGCGCGCCGAGCGGTGACCGAGGCCTGCGAGGAGGCGTTGGGCGCGTGTGGCCTGGCGAGGCCCTCGCGGTTGAGGGCGCGGGTGCGGACCGATCCCCTCTGGCGCGCTCCGACACCGCCCGGGGCGAACACCGGTTCCGGCCCCGCCGGTTCACCCGCCTCGCCCTCCCCCACGCCGGACGCCACGACGGCCACGACGGCCACGACGGCTACGACGGCTACGACGGCTACGACGCAGGGGAGCAGCCGCGCATGAGCCGGCTCCGTAACGGCACCAATCGCGCCGTCCTGGCCTGCGCCGGCGCGGCGCTGCTGGCCGCGGGGGCGGTGCTGGGCTCGGCGACCGATGTGGTGCGCGACCGGCTGCCCTCGGACTGGCCCCGCCTCGGTTCCGGGAGGGCGTGGCTGGACGGGGACGCCCTGGGCCGTTGGCGGGACCAGGACTGGTGGCCGCCGCTCGTGATGAGCGCGCTGGCCGTCGGCGTACTGCTGTCACTGTGCTGGGGCGTGGCACAGGTCCGGGCGGGGCGGCTGCGTGAACTGCCGCTCGGGCAGCCGGAGGTGACGCTGTCCGGCCCCGCGCTCGCCGCGGCGGTGGCCGAACGGGCCCAGGGGCTCGACGGGGTGGCCCGCGCGCACGTGAGCCTGCTCGGCCGCCCGCGGCGGCTGAGGGCGCGCGTCACGTTGGTCCTCACCGCCGAGGGCCGTCCGGAGGCCGTACTGGGCGAGCTCGTGCGCCGGACCGTCGCCGAGGCGAGGGCCGCGGCGGCGCCCCGCCCCTTGACGGTCGAGGTACGACTGACGGGCCGTCACCACAGGGCTCGACGGCTGCGTTGACCCCGGAGTCGGCCTCGGACCGACCTCAGGAGTGGTCGTACCAGGTGAACGACGCGATCCGCCAGCCCTCCTCGCCGCGGACGAACTGGATGCTCTTGGTGCCGCTCCCCTCGAACGGTTCGCCGTCCAGGATTCCCGCCTTGCGGTACTCGCCGAACCGCGCCGCGATGTCGCCCACGATCGAGGTCCGCTCGGAGGTCTCCCATTCGGAGAACTCGACGAGCCGGCCGTCGGCCAGCAGTCGTTCACGAGGCTCGATGAACTCCTCCACGGTGTAGGCGGTGAGCTTCTCGCCCGTGCTGACGATCACCCCGCCGGGGAGCATCAGGCGGCGCAGCCGGGCCACGTCGGCGGGCTTGCCGCCCCGGTTGTCGAAAGCGCCGAAGAAGTCGGCGGTCAGCGTGTCTATCTCGGCCTTGGACATGGCGCGACGGTAGCAGCGCGGTGCACGGATGCCGGGGCGTGCGGGTCGTACGGCCTCTTTCGTCAGGGCGTTGCTGACCCCGCGGGCGAGCAGCGGCGTCCACGTCCGCAGGTCAGCTCCGCTCGGCGTGTGATCCGCGCGGCGAGCCGCGAGCCGTAGGGGCTCGGCACCTGTCAGTCCGTGCGGTTCGACGTGCGCAGGGCGCCGACGGTCCTCAGCAGCCGGTCGGCCGGGTCCCGCAGGCCCGGGTGTGCCAGGACCGTGTTCCGCAGGCCGCGCACGGGTCGGCGCCACAGGCGGTGCGCGGCGGCCACCGGGTGCGGGCGGGTCGCGAAGCCCTCGCCCACGCGCAGCTCACGTGTCTTGAGCCAGTCCTTGTACTCCTTCTCGCCCCGCCCCATGTCCATCAGCCGGATTCCGGCGCGACCCGCCGCCTCGGCCATGCGCAGGTGCAGCATCAGGCCGGGCGAGTAGTAGCGGAACGCGGGGTCGTACGCGGTGAACCACGCCGCGAGGACCGTGCGCGAGGCGGGCCCGAAGTGCGCGGCGACCGGCCGGTCACCGGCGTAGACGACGGACAGCACGCCGGTGAAGTGCTCCTCGCGGACCCCGAAGAGGTGGTCGACCAGGCCGACGATCCAGGGCCGCGCGAACCGGTCCATGCGGCCGGTCCTGCGGTACTGGGCGGACTTCCAGCGCATGAGGGTGCGCAGTGCGCGCGGATCGCGCTCGTCGTGGACGAACCGCGTCTCGCCGGCGTCGCGGGCCAGGCGGCGCTCCTTCTTCAGGACCGTCTTGGCCAGCCCCGGGTAGGTGGCGCGCAGCCAGTGGGGGTAGTTGCCGTCGCCGGCCGTCAGGTCGAGCACCGGCGAGGCGAACGTACCCGTGACGTGGCCGGTGAAGGGCTTCTGCTCCTGGACGAGGTGGTCGAACTCGAAGACCGACAGGCGGCAGGCCTTCAGCAGGTCGTCGGTGTCCCAGGTGACTCCGGGGCGGTGCACGAGCGCCTGGCAGTCGGAGAGGCCGAGCCCGATGGCGCGGCCGACGCCGAGAGGGTTGCGTTCGTACGGGAGGAAGCCCACGGGCCGGTCGTCCTCCCGCAGGACGGCCACCTGCGCGCCGGCCCGGAATGCGGCGACGCCTTCCGCGAACTCCGGTGCGAGGAAGGGGTTGGCGTACTCGGGCGACTCGTCCATTGCCTGGTGCCAGGCCGAACGCAGGGCGTCACTCAGCCCGTCGAGCCCGTGGATGGTGATGTCCACCTTAGATCGACCGTCCTCTCGGCGATGCTCAAAAGTCGCGAAACCGTACGCATATGCATGGGTGTCGGCGGGTCGCGCGGGTCAATCCGGCCCGCCGCTCGGCCGGCTGCGCACCGTGCCGATCTGGGCCAGCGCCTCCTGGAGGGAGGTGGGCCGCAGCGCGCCGCGCACCGCGGGTCCCGCCCAGCCGGGGCCGCCGAGCATGACGACGGGCCGGCCGCGGGCGCCGCGTACGCCCCAGCGGGTGTCGGCGAGGTGCTGGGCCAGTGGCACGCTCGCGGTGGAGCGGGCCTGCGACCACAGGACGACGATCTCGGGGCCCGTCCTGCGGACCGCCGCCGAGAGCGCCTCGACGGGCACGGCCGCGCCGAACATGCGCTGGGGGACGCCCAGTTCGCCCAGAGCCGCGCTGAGCGCCTCCAGCGGGAGCGAGTGCTGCTCGCCGGGGACGCAGGCCAGCACGAGCGGTGTCGCGCGGGGCGAGGCGCTCGGGGTGGCGGTGGCGGCGCGGTGGTGCAGGGTGCGGGAGACGTGCCAGGACAGCAGGTGTTCGACCTCCACGTACCGGTCGCCCGCCTCCTCCCACTTGCGGCCCACCGCGTGCAGTGTCGGCGCCATCACCTCCTGCCAGGCGGTGATGAGGCCGTGGCGCTCCACCGTCTCGGTCAGCAGGTCCTGGACGGCGGGCGCGTCGAGCCGGACGGCGGCGCGGGCAAGGCCCTTGCGCCGGCGGGCGAGGGAGTCGGGCGGTCCGGTGCGCGTCGGCCCGGGAGTGCGGGACGGGGGTACGAGGGTGGGATCTGGGCCCATGCCGCAGGAGGCGGGGGTGAGTCGGAGGGCTGTGCGGGCGGCGTCGGCCGGGGGCACTCCCCGTGCGGTGAGGCGGCCCATTTCCTCGACGACCGCGATGTCCCGCTCCGACCAGCGGCGGTGGCGGCCGGACTCCCGCCGGGCGGGGCCGAGGCCGTATCTGCGGTCCCAGGTGCGCAAGGTCGTGGGGGACACTCCAAGGCGCCTGGCCAGGGCACCGGTGGTGACGGCGGCTTCCTCCGTCGCACTGGCCGTCCCGCCGCCCCTCGCCTCGTCGGACGGGCGGCCCCGCACCGCGCCGGTGCGTCCCCTGGGTCCCGGAGGCTGGCTCATGCGCTCACGATACGACGCACAACCGATGCGGGTTGCCGGGTGTCCGGGGCTGCTCCCAAGATGACCCAGCCGCGGCCGAAACCGCGGCCCGCCTGACCGATTCGCTTCGGGAACGAGGCGTCGGCGATCACTACGAGGAGCGGACGAGGCGTCGATGAGCACAGCGGTGTCACAGCCCGCGGCGGCCTTCGGCGAAGTGCCGTGGCGGGAAGAGGCGTTGGCGGTGGGGCTGGCGCGCGGCGACGAGGCGTGCCACGACGCGGTGTACCGCAGGTGCGGGCCCCGGGTGCGGGCGCTGGCATGGCGCGCGCTCGGTGACAGCCGCGAGGCGGAGGACGTCGCCCAGCAGGTCTTCCTCGCCGCGTGGCGCGGCCACGCCGGGTACCGGCCCGAACTGGGCAGCCCCATGGCGTGGTTGACGGGCATCACGCGGCGGAAGGTCGCGGACGCGCTGACGGCGCGGACGCGCAGGGCGGACCTCGTGGAGGACGCGGGACTGCTGCACGCGGCAGGCCGCCCGGAGGCGGACGAGGTCCTCGACCGGGTGCTCGTGGAACGGGAGTTGGCACGGCTTCCGGCGCCGCAGCGGACGGTGCTGCGCCTGACGTTCTACGAGGATCTCACGCAGCCGCAGATCGCCGAGCGCACCGGGTGGCCGCTGGGCACGGTCAAGAGCCACGCGCGACGCGGCATGCAGCGGCTTCGCGCGCTGCTGGGGGACGCCTCCCGCGAGGCATGAGAAGCCCTCGGCCGCAGCGAGCGGAAGAAATCCTCGGCCTGGTGCATCCGCGCGCCCCCGGGCGGCGGAAGCAAGGGGCAGCCCTTCGTGGTCGTCGCCGACTCGGGGTCGGCGGGGGGCGCCCGGACCTCGCTCCCCACGCCTCTCAGCGGGGTCGGCGCCGCTGAGGGGCGTCGCCGTTGCCCCCGAACGGCGGCCGAGGACCGTGGGGGCGCCCCGTGACGCGCGGGCGCGTCCCCACGGCCCCGACGCGGCCCCCTTGGTCACGCCCCGGGTCGACGGCGCGGCCGGTGGTCCTACCAGAAGCTGACGCGCGCGTACCTCCACGGTCTGCCCCGGGTCCGACCACGGGGCGACGTGTCGGCAACGGGCGGCGCACTAGCGTCAGTCGACATGAACCCAGCCCGCAACACCGCGCGCCGCAGCGCCCTCGCCGCCGCTCTCGTCCTCGCCCTCGCCGTGCCCGCCGTGAGCGGTGCGACCGCGCACGCCGCGCCCCGGCCGGCCGGCTCCGTACCTGTCACGGCCGATGAACCGGCGTCGGCTCCCCTGCGGCTGCCGCGCCCCACCGGGCCGTACGCGGTGGGACGGGACACCGTGCATCTGGTCGACAAGAGCCGCCGGGATCCATGGGTGCCGTCGGCGGACGCGCGGGAGCTGATGGTGTCCGTCTACTATCCGGGCCGGCACGGCGGCGGGCGGCCGACCGCGTACACCTCCGAGGAGGAGGCCCGGCTCCTGCTGGAGTGGTAGGGCGTGCAGGGGCAGCTCTCGCCCGCCGCGTACAGCGCCACCCGCACCCATGCCCGCTCCGGGGCACGGCCCGCGCCGGGGCGCTTCCCGCTGGTCGTGCTCTCCCCCGGCTTCAGCGCGCCCCGGTCCACGCTCACCCACCTCGCCGAGGACCTCGCCGCCCGGGGGTTCGTCGTCGCCACCGTCGACCACGCGTACGAGTCGCTCGGCACGGCGTTCCCCGGCGGGCGGATCCTCACCTGCGAGGCCTGCGGCCCCGCCGAGAAACCGGGGATGGGCAAGGTCGTCACCGAGGGACGGGCCAAGGACCTGTCCTTCGTCATCGACCGGCTCACCGGCCGCGACCCCGCGTGGCGGCACTCCCGAATGATCGACCCCCGCCGGATCGGGGCCGGCGGGCACTCCATCGGGGGCGCGGCCGCGCTCGCCACCATGACCCGCGACGACCGCGTACGGGCGGGCATGAACATGGACGGCCACTTCCACACGGACCCCGGCGGGATCGACGGCCGCCCGTTCCTGATGCTCGGCACCGAGGCCGAGCACACGCCGGGGCGCGGCGACGGGGAGAACTGGGACAGCACCTGGCAGAGCCTCGACGGCTGGAAGCGGTGGCTCACCGTCAAGGGCGCCGGGCACTTCACGTTCACCGACGTGCCGGTTCTGGCGGAGCAGGCCGGGATCGTCGATCCCGACGTGCCGCTCTCCGGGGAGCGGTCCCAGCGGATCACCCGCGCCTATGCCGGCGCCTTCTTCGAGAAGTGGCTGCGGGGAGCGCCGCGGCCACTGCTCGACGGCCCGGCACCGCAGCACCCCGAGGTCGCCTTCCCCAAGCGCTGACCGGCCGAAGGAGCGGCCGTCCGGCTCGGCTCCGCGCCGAAGACCGGTGATTTCACCGATGTGCCCGGGGCGGGTGTGCCCGGACAGTTGCCGCTGCCAGCAAACGCTCGCCGAAAGGACACGACCGCCGTGCAGCAGCTCACCGACGCATTCCTCGGCACCCCGCCCCCTCCGCGTCCGACCCGTCGGCTCCGTCCGCGCCTGGTGCGGGCGGGGCTCGCCGCCCTGCTCGCCGTGGGCGGGCTGATCACCGCGCAGTCGGGCAGCGCCGGCGCCGCGGAGAACCCGTACGAACGCGGTCCCGCGCCGACCGTCTCCAGCATCGAGGCTCCCCGCGGCCCCTACGCCGTGTCCGAGACCCGCGTGTCGTCCCTGAGCGTGACGGGCTTCGGGGGCGGCACGATCTACTACCCGACGACCACCGCCGACGGCACGTTCGGCGCCGTCGCCGTCTCGCCCGGCTACACGGCCACCCAGTCGTCCATCTCCTGGCTGGGGCCGCGGCTCGCCTCGCAGGGCTTCGTGGTCTTCACCATCGACACCCTCACCACCCTGGACCAGCCCGCCAGCCGGGGCAGCCAACTCCTGTCGGCCCTGGACTACTTGACGCAGCGCAGCTCCGTGCGGGACCGCGTCGACAGCGGCAGGCTCGGCGTCATGGGCCACTCCATGGGCGGTGGCGGCACTCTGGAGGCCGCCAAGGACCGCCCCAGTCTCCAGGCGGCGATCCCGCTGACCGGGTGGAACCTCGACAAGACCTGGCCCGAACTGCGCACCCCCACCCTGGTCGTCGGCGCGGACGGCGACACGGTCGCCCCCGTCGCCACCCACTCGGAGCCCTTCTACGAGACGCTGCCCGCCTCGCTCGACAAGGCGTATCTGGAGCTGAACAACGCGACCCACTTCACGCCCAACACCTCGAACACCACGATCGCGAAGTACAGCGTCTCGTGGCTCAAGCGGTTCATCGACAACGATCAGCGCTACGAGCAGTTCCTCTGCCCGCTGCCTCGTCCCAGCACGACGATCGAGGAGTACCGGGGCAACTGCCCGCACACCTCCTGAGAACGCCTCCGCTTGAGGGTTCGAGGAGGCTTCCAAGAAGTTTTACGCCGAAGTAACGTGGCGGTCGTGGCCGGACTGACGACTGCGACGGGTCCCCTCCGGATATACGGCCGGAGCGCTCAACTGCACGCCGTCGACGCCCTCTTGACCGGCGTGCGCGAAGGTCGGGGCGGAGCCCTGGTGCTGGCCGCGGCACCAGGGCTCGGCCGCACCACGCTGCTCGCCCACGCCGCCCACCGGTTCCGCTCGCTGGGAACGGGGACGGTGCTGAGCACGCGCGCCGTCCCCGCCGAGTCCCTGATCCCGTACAGCGGCGTCCACTCCTTGTGGTGTGCGGGAGCGCCGCTGCGCCCGCTGCCGGAGGGGCCCGGGGCCCTGCTCTGCGTGGTGCGCGACCTCGCGGGCGGGCATCCGCTGCTGATCTGCGTGGACGACGCCCATCTGTGGGACGCCGCTTCCCGCGCGGCCCTCGGCTTCGCCGCCCGCCGCCTCGGCGGGCCCCACCCCGTCGCTCTCCTCCTGTCCGTCGCGGCACACCGCGCGGACGATCCCCAGCTGGCCGCGCTGCCCGTCCTGCGCCTCGACCCGCTCGCGCCGTCCGAGGCGGCCGCGCTCTTCGACGACGTCGCCCCGGGCGGCGCCGACCCGGCCGTACGGGAGGCTGTTCTCCGCGCGGCGGGCGGCAACCCCGGCCTGGTCCACGCCCTCCTCGCCGGACTCACGTCTCCTCAGCTGGCGGGGCGGGCGCCACTGCCCCGACGGGTCGCCGAGGGGGCGCCGTCCCCGCCGTACGGCGGCATCGATCCGGCCGAACTCCCCCGGGACACGGCGCGGTTGCTGCTCATCGCCGCCGCCGTCCACGACCCCGGGGACGAGCCGGCCGGCGCGGACCTGGACCTCGTACTGCGGGCCGGCGCGGCGGCCGGCCTGGACGGCGCGTCGCTGCGCGCGGCGGAAGCGGCGGGGATCGTGCGCCTGAGCGCCGGCCGCGTCCACTTCGGCGCCCCGGATCTGCGCCGCGCCCTGTACACCGGGGCCCCGGCCGCCCGGCGCCGTGCCGCCCACCGGCTGCTGGCCTCGGCCCTCGACGACGGGCGCACACCGGCGCTGCTCCAGCGACTGCACCGGGCCCTGGCGGCCGAGCGGCCCGACGCCCGGCTCGCGACGGCGCTGGCCGTCGAGGCCCGCGCGCCCGGGACCGCTCCGTCCCACGCGCTGCGCGCCGCGGCCCTGACCGCGGCGGCGGATCTCACCCGGGCGTCACGGGAGCGTGCCCTGCGGCGTGCCGCCGCCGCCCACCACGCCCGGCTCGCGGGCCGCCCCGCACAGGCCGAGGAGCTGCTCACCGCCGCCCGCGCCGAGTCGAGCGACGCCCAGGTGCGGGGCGCGGTCGCACTGGTCCGGGGCCGGCTCACGCTCGGGGACGGCCCCGTCGCCGATGCCCGCGAGGCGCTCCTGCTCGCGGCGGAACTCCTCGCCCCGTACGACCCGGACGGCGCCCGGGAGGCCCGGCTGTGCGCCATGGCGGCGGCCTGGGACATGGGGGACGCCGACGCCTACCTCGCGGCTCTCGGCACCCCCCGTGCGGCCGGGGCCACCGGTGCGCCGGCCGGGGGCACCGACGCGCTGGCCGAGGAGTACCGCGCCGCCATGTCCGTCGTCATGAGCGGGCGGCTCGGTGCCGCGAGCCCCGGCCTGCGCGACGTCGTGGCACACGGCGCGGGGGCGGACGAGCCGTCGCGGCTGCTGCGGGCCGGGGTCGCCGCCCTCCTCGTCGGGGACTTCGCGGCGGCCTCCCGCGTCAACGCCCGGGCCCTGGCCGCCGCGCGGGCGCGGGGCACGGAGATCCACGTACCGCAGGCCCTGGAGTACCTCGCCTACGCCGAGTTGCGGGCCGGGCGGCACGCGCGCGCCCGCGCCCACGCCGAGGAGGGGCTGCGCACCGCCGGCCGTACCGGGCAGCGCAACATCGCCGCCCAGCACCACGCGATCCTCGCGCTGGTGGCGTCGGTGGAGGGCGAGGACGAGGCGGTCGCCGCCCACGCGGCAGCCGCGGCGCGGACCGCCGGGCGGCACGGCCTCGCGCAGGCCTCGACCCTGGCCCAGTGGGCGCTGGCCCGCCTCGACCTGAGCCGCGGCCGCGCCCCTGAGGCCGCCGCCCGGCTCGGCCCGGTGGTGCGGCCGGGGCCGCGCCGGGGCCACTTCGCCGTGCGGATGCTCGCCGTGCCCTGCTTCGTGGAGGCGGCCTGCCTGGCCGGGGAGGACGAGGGAGCGGCCCGCGAGCGCGTCGCGGAGTTCGCCGAGTGGGCCGCCCAGGGCGCCGACCCGCAGGCCCCCGCCCAGCTGGCCCGCTGCCACGCCCTGCTCGCGGGCCCCGCGGACGGTGACGCCCTGTACGCCGCCGCGCTCGCCCGCCACGAGGAGGCCGGCGGCGACTTCGAGAACGCCCGTACGCAGCTCCTGTACGGCAAGTGGCTGCGCCGCAGACGCCGTCCCGGCGAGGCCAGGGGGCGGCTGCGGGACGCCCTCGTCTCCTTCGAGCGGTGCGGCGCCCGCGCCTGGGCCGAGCAGGCGCGCGCCGAGCTGCGCGCCACCGGGGAGGCGTGGAGCACGGGGGCGCCGGGCGGCCTGTCGCGGCTGACCCCGCAGCAGCTGCGGATCGCCCACTGCGTCGCGGAGGGCGCCACCAACCGTGAGGTGGCGCGGCGCCTGTCGCTGAGCCCGCGGACCGTCGACCACCACCTGCGGAACGTCTTCGCGCTGCTCGGGGTACGCTCTCGCGTCGAACTGTCCCGGCTCGTGGCCAGGTCCGAGCGGCTCACCGCCCACGACGAGGCGTGAGGTCCGCCGGATTTCTGTTATCCGGGCGCGGGCCGCGCGTCTCCCTTGTGTCGGAGGAGACAGGTCCCCACACAGAAAGTGGTCACAGCGTGAGCAGCGAACGCCAAGTCGCGATGGTCAGGGCAGCGCAGGACGGCAACCAGCAGGCGCAGGACGCGCTCGTGGCGGAGTACCTGCCGCTGGTCTACAACATCGTGGGGCGGGCCCTCGGCGGCCACGCGGACGTCGACGACGTGGTGCAGGAGACCATGCTCGGCGTCCTCGGCGGCCTGGACGGGCTGCGCGATCCGTCCCACTTCCGCAGCTGGCTGGTGGCCATCACCATGAACCGGATACGCGGGCACTGGCGTGAGCGCGCCACGGGCGCGATACCGGCCGGTGGCGGCCCGGTGGACGGCTACGACGTCGTGGACCCGGGCGCGGACTTCGTGGACCTGACCATCGTGCGGCTCGGCCTGTCCGGGCAGCGCAGGGAGACCGCCGAGGCCACGCGGTGGCTGGACGAGGACGACCGGGGGCTGTTGTCGCTGTGGTGGCTGGAGTCGGCGGGCGAGCTGACCCGGGCGGAGGTCGCCGCGGCCCTCGACCTGTCCCCGCAGCACGCGGCGGTGCGGGTGCAGCGGATGAAGGCGCAGCTGGAGACGGCGCGGGTGGTGGTCCGCGCCCTCGCCGCCGAGCCCCGCTGCGCGGCGCTCGGGCAGCTGACCGCGGGCTGGGACGGTGTGCCCTCGGCCCTGTGGCGCAAGCGGCTGGCCCGCCACGCGCGGGACTGCGTGGCCTGTTCGGGCCACTGGACGGACCTGGTGCCCGCCGAGCGGCTGCTCGTGGCGCTCGCCCTCGTCCCCGTCGGTGCGGCCCTGTCGCAGCGAGTCCTTGAGCCCGACCTCGGCACCGTCGGCTCGGTCTCGTCCGCCCCCGCCCCCGCCGCCGGTGCGCCGGTGCCCGCGCGGACACGGGCCCGCCGAGGGCGCGCCCGGCGCCGGCGCCGTACCGCGGGCGTGGCGGCCGCGGTCGTCGCGCTCGTCGCCGGGGGCGCCGCCCTCCACCTGCTGACCGGCCCGGAGACGGACGAGACCGCCCCGGCCACCGCCGCGGCACCGGCCTCCCCCGCCGCGGCCGAGGCCTCCAGGAGCGCGTCCCCCTCCCCCAAGCGTTCCGCCTCCGCGTCGGCCGAGCCCACCCCGAGCAGGACGAAGGCGAAGAAGAAGCCGAAGGCGAAGAAAAAGCCCGAGCCGAAGCGGGAGCCTAGCCCGGTCAAGAGCGCGCCGAAGCCCCGGCCGAAGCCGAAGGCGCCCGAGCCCACCCCGGCGGCCACGCCGAGCGGCACCGCCGCACAGGTCGTCGCCCTGGTCAACGCCGAGCGCGCCAAGGCGGGGTGCGGGCCCGTCCGCTCCAACGGCCGGCTCGCCGCGGCCGCCACCAAACACTCCGCCGACATGGCGGCGCGCGACTACTTCGACCACACGAGCCCGGACGGCACGGGCCCGGGCGACCGCATCACGGCCGCCGGCTACCGCTGGAGCACCTACGGCGAGAACATCGCGCGCGGCCAGCGGACGCCGGCCGCCGTGATGGACTCCTGGATGAACAGCGCCGGGCACCGCGCCAACATCCTCAACTGCGACTTCAAGGAGTTGGGCGTGGGCGTCCACAACGGCTCGGGCGGGCCTTGGTGGACGCAGGCGTTCGGCACCGCGCTCTGAACTCCCGCCCGGCGGGCGGACGCCCTCAGCCGACGCGCTGCGTGTGGAACTGTTCGAGACGGCGCTGCGCCAGCTGCAGGGTGCCCGGCCGGCGGCCCGGCACCCGGCGGCGCAGGCGGATCAGGTCGGGACCGAGGGCCCGGACGGTCTCGGCGTCGCGCACGCGGTCCCACAGGTGGTGGGCCCGGTCCGCCGCGGCTTCCACCTGCGGGGAGTCGGGGGCCTGCCCGGCGGCGAGGCGGGCCTCGGCCACGGCGAGCCAGATCTCGCAGCTGCGCGCCACGTCACCGGCGAACCGGGCGAGATCCGCACGGACTTCCATCCAATGGATGACCTCGTTCGAGCCCGGTCCGTGCGCGCGCAGCGCGGTCTGCTCCCAGGAGGCGGCGAGGGCCGCCGCCTCCTCGTGCCGGCCCGCTTCCACGGCGGCGGTGATCGCGGCGTGCGGATCGGCGGGCCCGGCGTCCGGCTCGGGCCCGCCCGCCGGGGCGGCCGGCTCCGGCGCGGGGCTCACGATAAGCCGCTGGTGGGCGGCGGGCGGGGCCAGGCGGGGCTCCCCGGCGACCACGAGGTCCTGCGCGCCCTCGGCGAGGGACTGGGCGACCGCCTGCTCGTGCAGGTGCGGGAGCGGAGGCCGGTGGCCGCTGCGCAGCACGGTGGCGAGCGCCTTCATGTAGGCGGGGGCCGCCGGCGCGCGCCGCTTGGCGGGCGGGGCGATACGGCCGTACAGCGCGACGCCGGCTCCCGCGTCGAGCGGGTGCTCGTGCAGGGCCTGCCAGCTCTCGGGGTCGGTGTGCAGGTCGACGACGAGGGTGGTGCTGCCCGCGGGGCGCAGCCGGAGTTCCTGGGTGAACCAGTGCCAGGGGAATCCGGTGTAGCGCATGGTCGCCGGGGTGGTGCGGGCGAGCGCCAGGTGCAGGTGGCGCTGGCGCCGGTCGAGATGGACCTGCCCGACCAGGTAGATCGTCAACGGCCCCGGCGCCATGGCGGCGGCCCGCAGCCGCGTCAGGACCGACTGCGGGTCCAGCGGGTCGGCCAGTTCCACCACGCTCGCGGGGTCGGTCCCGGCGAGCGCCGCGGGCGACACCGCCGCGAGTACGGGAAGTACGGAGGCCGCGTCGACGAGCCGGCTCTTGCTGACGGGGGCCGCCGCGATGAGCAGCGCAGTACCTGGCATCGGCCCCTCCCTATCGATCACCACGTCAGCACCGTATCCGCTGCTTGCGCCGGGCACGACAAGCAGGCGGTGATCCGTTCGAATTGCCCGGGCGGCCCCGGCGTACGGCGAGGGGGGCCGCCGCCGTCATCGGCGGGTCGGGACCGGGCGCCGGCCACCCGGACCGCAACTACACTGAGTAGTAAACCACTTGAACCGTGATCCATCGTTCGATCCGTTCAAACTACCGGCCGGACAAGGGTACGAACGGCGCTGAGCGGGAAAGATGAGCATAGGACTTCGGTACCGCCCTGGAATCCGGCGGCGTCCGATGCCGCTTCGCATCAGCCGCACCACCCTTCTATTGATTACTCTCAGTGAAGGAGGCAGGACACTGCTGGACTGGGAAACGGGCACCGCCGACTTCACCTTCGGCCTGAACCATCGCATGGTGAACGGCACGGATGTCCTTGCGTTCTGGGGTGAACTCGACGCCTGGGCCGACCAGGAGCTCACCCCTCGTGTGACGGCCCTGCTCGACCGAGCCGGTCAGCAGGTCGTCGCGGACCTGCGGAAGGTGACGTTCCTCGACGCCGGTGGCCTGCGGCTGCTGGTACGGATCCGGCAGCAGGTGGCCTCGGCACAGGGCACGCTGTGGCTCGTGCCGGGCAGCGCCCGCAACTGGCGCGTGCTGCGCATCACCCGCCTCGACCGGAGCTTCACGATCCCGGCCGGCGCCCCGTACACCAACAGGCGACCGGGCGCGCGGAGCGTCCACCACTGATGTGCCCCCGCCGGTCGGGGGGCACATCATGACTGTTCGGATCGCATAAGGAGAGGCCCTCGGGGCATGGGGAAGCCATGCATCTGCCTTCGGTGACAGCACACGGAAAAGGCCGGGCCCGACGGGCGGCCAAGGGGACGGCCATCGCCTCGATCGCCCGCGCCGGATTCATCGGCCGCGGAGTGATCTACCTCCTCATCGGCACGCTGGCCCTGCGGATCGCCTTCTCCGACGGCGGGAGCCGGCAGGCGGACCGCGGTGGCGCCGTGGCGGAGCTCGCGGACCGGCCGTTCGGCAACATCCTGCTGTGGCTGCTCGGCATCGCCCTGGCCGGAATGGCCCTGTGGCGGCTCTCGGAGGCCTTCTTCGGGCAGGCCGGGCCGGACGGCGACAAGCCGAGCAAGCGGGCGATGTCCGCCGCGCGGTGCCTCTTCTACATCTTCGTCGCGTACTCCGTCCTCGCCTACGCGACCGGCGACGAGGGCAGTGGCAGCGGTTCGAGCGACCAGCAGACCAAGGACGTGACGGCCAAGGCCTTCGACTGGCCCGGCGGGCGGTGGATCGTCGCCGCGGCGGGCGCCGCCGTGCTCGTGGCGGGCCTCTGGATCGCCGGCCGCGCGCTGATGCGCAAGTTCCACAAGCGGCTGCGTCTGTCCGAGATGTCGCACCGGGTGCGCCAGGCCGTGGACATCCTCGGTGTGTTCGGCGGCGTGTCCAGGGGCGTCGTCTTCGCGGTGGCCGGTGGGTTCGCCGTCGCCGCCGGTGTGCGGCACAAGTCCGGCGAGGCCAAGGGCATGGACAACACCCTGCGCTCCTTCGCCGACACCGGCTTCGGGCCGTGGCTGCTCGCGATCATCGCCTTCGGGCTCGCCGCCTTCGGCCTCTTCTCCTTCGCGAACGCGCGCTGGCGCAAGCTCTGACCCGGCGCCCCCCCACACCCACTCACCCGCCCACCCGCTCACTGACTCATCCGCTCGCCCCGTCACCTCGTGACTCCGTGGCCTTCGAGGCCGGACCGGCGTTCGCACCGCGCAGCAACCAGACCTCACGACGAGGGCCCTGAGCGCGGGGCGGACGCCGGTCGTCGTCTTTTGTCACCCCGATGCCAACACGTCTCACCCCGACACGCATCCCCGCCTGTAGTCGACGCCGCGGATGCTGCAATACGTTGCCCGGGCCCTGGATACCCCCGCCTCGCTCCCCCTCGGAGGAGAACGTCCATGCGGATGCCCGCTCAGCATCGCCCCGTCGCCGCCCTCACCGCCGTCGGCGCGGTCGCCGTACTCGGCCTCGGCGCGGGACCGGCCGCCACCGAGACCCCGAAGCCACTGCGCTATGTCGCCCTCGGCGACAGCTACAGCGCGGGCTCGGGCGTTCTGCCCCTCGACCCGGGAGCGCCGCTCGTCTGCGCCCGTACGTCGAAGAACTACCCGCACCTGCTGGCCGCCTCCCTCGGCGCGAAACTGACGGACGTGACCTGCGGCGGAGCCCAGACCAAGGACTTCACGTCCTCCCAACACCCGGGCGTGCCCCCGCAGTTCGACGCGCTGAAGAGCGACACACAGCTGGTGACGCTCACCATCGGCGGCAACGACCAGAACACGTTCATCAACGCCGTCCTCGCCTGCGGTACCGCCGGGGTCCTCTCCGGCGGAAAGGGCAGCCCCTGCAAGGACACGTACGGCACCACCTTCAAGGACCGGATCGAGTCCACGACGTACCCGGCCATCAAGGCCTCCCTCCAGCGGATCAAGGCCAGATCACCGAAGGCGCGGGTCGCGATCCTCGGCTACCCCTGGATCACTCCCGCCAAGGCCGTCCCCGGCTGTTTCCTCAAGATGCCCCTGGCCGAGGGCGATGTGCCCTACCTCCGCGACACGCAGGCCCACTTGAACGCCGCCGCCCGGCGCGCCGCCGCGGCGACCGGCACGACGTACGTCGACATGGACGCCGCCTCCGACGCCCATGACGCCTGCCGCCCGGTGAAGGAGCGGTGGATCGAACCGGTGCTCTTCGGCACGAATTTCGTCCCCGTGCACCCCAACGCCGCCGGCGAGGCCGGGATGGCCCAGCAGGCGGCGAAAGCACTGAAACTGTCCTGACCGCCCAGGGACCGCGCCCCGCGCACCGTCCGACGGCGCGGGGCTGCGATCCTGGCCCGGTGACCGGAATCAAGTGGCCCACCAGCAAGAACCGCCGCACGCGGACCGCACGCGCCGGCGTCGGGGGCGCGCTGCTCCTCGTGCTTCTCGGCCCCCTCGCCACCTCCTGTTCGCCGGCCCCCGGCTCCCCCGCCGGTGACGCCGTCCGGCGCCCGCCCGTCGACGCGGCGTTCGACTACCAACTGGGCGGCGCCTACCGGCCCCCGGCGAAGGTGCGGGCCCTCACGCGCGATCGCGCCGCCGATCCCGCCCCCGGCCGGTACAACATCTGCTACGTCAACGCCTTCCAGGCCCAGCCCGGCAGGAAGGCCGCGCGCTGGTGGCAGCGCGAGCACCCCGAGCTGCTCCTGCGCGACGGCGACGGGCGCCTGGTCGTCGACGAGGACTGGCACGAGCCCCTGCTCGACATCTCCAACCCCGCCAAGCGCTCCGCCCTGCTCGATGTCGTCGGGAAGTGGATCGAGGGCTGCTCCGAGGCCGGTTTCGACGCCGTGGAGCCCGACAACCTCGACTCCTACGAGCGCTCCAAGGGGCTGCTCACCGTGGACGACGCGGCGGCCTTCGCCCGGCTCCTGGCCCGCCGCGCCCACGACGAGGGCCTGGCCATCGCCCAGAAGAACACCACCGACCTCCTGGCGCGGCGCCGCTCCATCGGCTTCGACTTCGCCGTGACCGAGGAGTGCGCCCGCTACCGGGAGTGCCCCGCGTTCGAGGCGGCGTACGACGGCAGGGTCTTCGACATCGAGTACGAGCAGAAGGACTTCGACGCCGCCTGCCGCTCCTGGGGCGCGAAACTGTCGGTGACCTTGCGCGACCGCGACGTCCTGCCCGCGGGCGAGGACGGGCACGTGTACCGGCACTGCTGACGGCGCGGGCCTCCCGGCCGGTCAGCCTTGCCGCCCGGGCGGCGGAGGGGGCTTCGGGGCGCCGCGCGGAGGAGCGATCTTGCCGTACGTCACCGCGGGACCGCCGGTGTCCGTGGCCCCGGCGGTCGGGCCTTTGTCCGGTGGCAGCAGGGCGTCACGGTGGGCGCCCGGGTCCCAGCCGGTCTCCACCACCCGCTTCTGGACGACGATCGCGCCGAGCAGGACGACCGCGCCGATCAGCAGCATCAGGAGGGCCCCGCCCGTCTCCCCCGCCTTGGCCGCGTACCCCACGAGCGTGCCGAACCAACCGAAGTCCGCGTCCCCGAACGTGGTGTTCTCCTCGCCGAAGGCACCGAGGACCTTCAGGAGCAGCGCCGGCAGGAAGGTGATGAGGACGCCGTTGACGAAGGCGCCGAGGGCCGCGCCGCGCCGGCCGCCGGTCGCGTTGCCGTAGACGCCGGCCGCGCCGCCCGTGAAGAAGTGCGGGACCAGACCGGGCAGGACCAGGGCGAGACCGAAGGCGGGGTGGAAAATCCAGGCGAGCAGTCCGAGGCTCACGAGGCCGCCCGTGAAGCTGGAGAAGAAACCGACGAGGACGGCGTTCGGGGCGTAGGGGAAGACGATCGGCGCGTCGAGCGAGGGCACGGCGCCGGGCACCAGCTTGCGCGCGATGCCCTGGAAGGCGGGGACGAGTTCGCCGAGGATCGTCCGCACGCCGAAGAGGATCACGGCGACCGCGATGCCGAACTGGAGCCCCTGCATGACGGACCGCATGACGTAGTCGCCGACGCCGGCCGCACCCGCCGCGCCGTCATCGCCGAAGGCCTTGAAGGCGGCCGTCCTGCCGACCTTGCCGAGGAAGACGAGGGAGGTGACGAGGTGGATCAGGACCATGGACAGGGCGGTCGCCACCATCGAGTCGCGCAGAAAGCGCAGCCCTTCGGGGAGGTCCATCTCCTCGGTGGAGCGGCTGCGGCCTCCCACCAGCCGGCCCGTGGCGCCCGCCGCGATGTAGCCGGCGGTGCCGAAGTGGCCGATCGCCACACTGTCGTTGCCGGTGACCCGCTTGGTCCAGGGGTGCGCGAAGGCCGGCAGTGCCACCAGCAGGATTCCGAGCAGGACACCGCCCACGGCGACCACGACCCACGAGGCCTGGCCCCCGATGGCGAGCACCATCGTCAGCAGGGTCGCCATGAACAGCATGTGATGGCCGGTCAGGAACACATAGCGCAGGGGCGTGAAGCGGGCCAGGAGCAGGCTGACGGCGAACCCGAGGATCATCAGCCAGGCGACGCGGGCGCCGTACCGCTCCTGGGCGATGCCGACGATCGCCTCGTTGGTGGGGATCACGCCGTGCGCCCCGGTGGCGCCCTGGATCATCCTGCCGAGCGGGGCGAGGGCGTCGACGACGAGGGTGGCGCCGGCCCCGATCAGCAGGAAGCCCAGCGTCGCCTTGATGGCGCCGCCCACGATCTGCCCGGCGGACTTCCGCAGGGCGAGCAGCCCGGCGGCGGTGATGAGCCCGATGAGGTAGGCGGGTCGGCTGAGGATCTCGTCGACCAGGAACTGTGCGATCGTCACGAGCCGGTCCATGGTGTGTTCCCTCTCCTTGCAGCTGCCGGGGCCGTCAGACGTCGTACGTGTCGCGCAGGACGCGGTCGGCCTCCGCCGCGCTGGTGAAGTCCTCCACGACCTTCACCGGCACGCCGACGTCGCCGAGTGTCCCGGCGATCTCTCGCGAGGTGAGGACGGCGACGGCCTCGTGCGCCTTGCCCTTGGCGGAGATGGTGTCGGTCGCCTCGACGGTGACGTACCCGCTCCAGCCCCAGCGCTCCAGGACGACTTCCAGGGTCTGTTTGAGGAACAGGCTCGTGCCGACGCCGTTGCCGCACACGGTCAGGATCTTGTGCGGGGCACCCCTGCCGCCGCGTACCTCCGGACGCGCCTCCTCGGGCGCGTCCGCCAGGAGGGCGTGCACCGCTCGCGGGGTCGGCGCCTCGCGCAGGGCGCGGGCGGTGTCGGGGTCGGCGAGGAGCCGCGCGAGCGCGCCCATGGCGGCGGTGTGCTCGCCGGCGTCCTTCGCGGCGAGACCGACGACCAGTTCGACGGGGTCGTTGGTCTCGTGGCCGAACTCCACGGGTGCCGCGAGCCGCACCCAGGACATGCCGGTGGCGTGGACGGCGGGCGAGGGCCTGGCGTGGGCCAGGGCGAGACCGGGGGCGACGACGAGGTACGGGCCGTTCCGCTCGATGTTCTCGATCATCTCGGCGGTGTACGCGTCCGCCGCGGCGCCCGTCGCGACCAACAGGTCACCGGCGCGCCGGACGGCTTCGCGCCAGTCGGCCGCCGGCGCGTCGAGGAGGACGGCTGCCACGGGGAGGATCTCGTTCAGCGCTGCCATGCACATGATTCTCGCCGACGGGCGCGTGGCACCGCTGAGTCCCGCCTACTGCTGAGTCCCGCCTACTGCCGCGACGCGCCGCCCGGGTGCGGCGCGCCAGGAAGGGCGCACAACGCCCGGAAGGAGTGACGTGACCGGGTGGATGGCCCCTGCGGTGGTACGGGCCCGGCTCCGGGAGGAAGGCCTGGTGCTGCCGCTGTGCGGCCACGACAGATGCCCGGCCCGACGCCGGGTCCCGCCATGAAGGGAGACACCTCGATGGCATCAGCACCGGTCCGCCCCGCGCGCCGCATCCGCGTCGCCGCGACCGTTCTCACCCTGACCGCCACGGCGGCCCTCGCCGCAGGCTGTTCCGCCCTGGACGGTGACCCCTCCCCCGCTGGTGGCCCCGCCCCGGCGGGCAGCGGTGCCCCGGCGCCCGAGCGGGTGCCGCCGGCCCAGAGCCTTTCCCCCTTCACCGGGCAGGCGGCACGACAGGGCCCGGTGCTCGCGGTGAAGTTCGACAACGCGAGCGAGGCACGTCCGCACACCGGCATCGGGGACGCGGACATCGTCTACGTGGAGAAGGTCGAGGGCGGGATGAGCCGCCTGATGGGCGTGTACTCCGGCAAACTGCCGAAAGCGGCGGGGCCGGTGCGCAGCGCCCGCGAGTCCGACATCGAACTCCTGCGCCAGTTCGGCCGGCCGGCCCTCGCGTACTCGGGGGTGCGCAGCGCGCTCCTCAAGACGCTCCAGGACTCCCCCGTCCACGCCCGCACGCACACCGATGTCCCCGAGGCGTACTTCCGGCAGTCCGGCCGGCCCGCCCCGCACGACCTCTTCGTCCGTCCCAAGGCGCTGCTGCGCTCGATGCCGAAGGCCGACCGGCCCGCCGACATCGGCTTCCGCTTCGGTCCCGCCCCGGCGGGCGGCACCCCTATGGCGCGGATGGCGGTCGACTACGACCTGGCCTCGCACACCTTCGACTGGTCGGCCGATGAGGGCCGCTGGCTGGCGTCCTTCGACGGTGCGCCTGCGCGCAGCACCTCCGGGGCGCGGTTGGGCGCACGGACCGTCGTGATCCAGTACGTGACGATGCGGTCCTCGCGCTACAAGGACTACACCGGCGCGGTGACGCCGTACATCGAGACGGTCGGCGGCGGGGAGGCGCTCGTCCTGCGGGACGGGAAGAGTTACCCCACCCGGTGGGCGCGGCCCTCGGCCACCGCCGGCACGACGTTCACGCTGCCCGACGGCCGGCGGATGCCCTTCGCCCCCGGTCAGGTCTGGATCGTCTACGCGGACCGCAGCTGATCAGGGGCGGCCCCGGTCGGGTTCGAGCACCGGGGCGTGGTTCCCGGTGGCGCGTACGGTCAGGCGCTTGCCGCCCGCCGGGTCCGTGATCACGTGGCGCCGCGTGCTCCCGGTGGCGCCGCCGATCCCGCGCAGCTGCCAGCGCTGTGTCCCGCCGGGCGCCTCGGCGCTCTTGACGACGAGGCCGGTTTCGGTGGCGGTGAGGTGCTTGCCGCTGTGGACGCCGGTCAGCCGGTAGGTGGCGTCCTTGCGGGGCACGGCCGCGTCCTCGGCGACGCCCGAGACCCCGGTGACGACGAAGGAGGTCACCGATTCCGCGGGCACGGTGAAGGTGGCCTTCCGGCCGGTGACGCCGATGGCGGGGTGCCGTTCGAGCTTGCCCCCGGCGCTGGTCACCACCGGTGTGACGGTGGCACCGCGACTGACGCGGGCGAACTTCGACAGGTCGACGGTGACGGTTCGTTCGGCGGTGGTGCTGTTGACGTGGACGACGGTCGCCCCTCGGCCGTTCTCGGCGACGGCGGCGGCGCTCGAGGTGTCGTCGACCTTGATGAGGCGGTCGCCGGGCTTGATGTAGTGCGTGAAGTTGCGGGCGGTGTCGAACTTGGTGTTCGTGCGGATGGGGCAGGTGTCGAGGGTGTCCTCGGCGGTGCAGCTGAACGGGAGCTGGATGCTGCCCCAGTTGCCGCCCTTGGCGGACTCGCCGCCCGGCTTCATGTTGTCGTAGTCCTCCACCGGCTGCCAGAACACCCAGGCACGGGGCTCCAGTTCGCGCAGGTCGTCGACCATGTGCTGGGCGAGACCGAGGCCCGGGGACATGTCCGCGAAGTCCTGGCCGTCCCCCCAGTCGCCCTCGACCTCGCTCATCCACAGCGGCTTGCCGGCCGCCTTCGCCAGGTCCCGTACCGTCGTACGGCCGGCGGTGCCGTAGGTGTGGACGTTCATCCTGTCGACCAGGGCGCGGACCTCAGCGGGGTAGTTGTGCCAGTTGCGCGCGAAGACCTCGGGGTTGGTCTCGTCCATCGCGGATATCTTGGCGCGGGTCCCGGACGCGCGCAGGGCCGGTGCCAGGGCCCGGATGACGCGCTGCTGGAGCTCGGGGCCCATGTGGGCGCCTTCCTGGCGGCCGCCGACGGGTTCGCCGTCGCTGCCGAGGCGGGTGCTCCAGTAGGTGGTGTTCGGTTCGTTGAACGGGTCGAGGGTGTCGACCTTGATGCCGTGCTCCTTCTCCAGCCGCCTGGTCGCGCCCGCCAGGTAGGCGGCGAAATCGTCGGCCGATGCGGCCTTCAGCTGGTCCTGGGCGGCGTCGAAGCCGCCGGAGACGTAGCCGCTCCTGGTCATGAACCAGGGCGGGGAGTTGCTGAACGTCTCCCAGTGGTCGATGTCGTTCTTGATCCTGTCGACCCACCAGCGCTGGGTGGCGTCGGCGCGGGGGTTCCAGTCCGCCGGGTCCTTCGCGTCCCACCAGCCGGTGTCCTCGCGGGTGGTGCCCTCGGGGGCCCGCCACCAGCCCTCGACCGCTCCCCCGGCGCGGAGGTAGTCCTTGACGTCCGGGGCGTTGCCGCCGCCGATGTTGTAGCGGGCGATGTTCAGGGCGAGTCCGTCGTCGTCGAAGAGGAGGCGCGCCAGCTTCTGGCGTATCTCCTCGGGGTAGCCGCCCGTGACGTTGGCGAACCAGGCGAGGCTGGTGCCCCACCCCTCGAACTTCTCCTGCCGGTAGGAGGGGTCGGGCCGGACGGTGACGGCGGCGGTGGCGGCGACGGCCGCGGGCTGCGGGACGGTGATCAGCGCGGCCCCGGTGGCGAGGGCGGTGATGCCGACGGCTGCGACGAGGCGTCGTGTGCGGGTACGGCGTGCCAACGTGTGCTCCCAACTCGTGTGCGGTCGCGGTGCGGTGGCGCTGTGCGCGGGGATCGGGTGCGGGTCAGGGGGCGGGCTGCCGCAGGACGGCGACGCCCCTGGGGGGAAGGACGAGGTCGCCGCCCTCGCCGGGGCCGGTCAGCGGTTCGCCGGTCAGGCCGGGCAGGGGCACCGGTTCGTCGGTCCGGTTGACGAGGAACAGGTAGCGGCCGTCATCGCCACGGCGTACGGCGAGTTCGACGCGTCCGCGTGCGGCGGCGGGCAGTTCGCTGTCCACGCCGGCGGCGTCGAGCAGCCGCGGCAGCAGCGCGGTCAGGCCCTCGGCGCCGAGCCGGGTGGAGACGTACGCGGCCGAGCCTGCGCCCGAGGCCCTGCGGGTGACGGCGGGGCGGCCCGCGTACGCGCCGGTGCGGTAGGTGGCCAGGACCTCCACGCCGGGGGCGGCGACGGTGATCCGGTCGGTCCACACCGTGCCCGTCGTGGCGTCGTCCAGCTCGACGCTGTCGTCGGCGAGCAGCGGCCCGAACTCCTCGACCCGGATGCCGAGGAGCTCCCGCAGGGCACCGGGGTGGCCGCCGAGCCAGATGTGGTCGTTCTCGTCGACGATTCCGGAGAAGTACGTGGTGACCAGGTGGCCGCCGCTCTCGACGTAGCCCGTGAGGTCCTTGGCGAGCGCCTCGGGGACCAGGTGGAGGACGGGCGCGATCAGCAGGTCGTAGGTGTCGAGGTCGGCCCGTGTGGTGACGACGTCGGCGCGGATGCCGAGGGTGAGCAGCGCGGAGTACCAGTCGAGGGCCTCCTGGCGGTAGTCGAGGAGTGTGGTGGGATGGGAGTCCTGTTCGCTCGCCCACCACGACTCCCAGTCGAAGAGGACGGCGACCCGGGCGGGCTCCCGCGTGCTGCCCGCGACGGGGGCCAGCGCGCCGAGCGTGCGCCCGAGGTCGCGCACGGCGCGGAAGACCTCGCTGTCCGCCCCGGCGTGCGGGACCATCGCGGAGTGGTACTTCTCGGCGCCCGCCGCCGACTGGCGCCACTGGAAGAAGCAGACGGCGTCGGCGCCGTGGGCGACGTGCAGCAGTGAATCGCGGGCGAGGTCGCCGGGGCGCTTGGCGAGGTTGACGGGCTGCCAGTTGACGGCGCTGGTGGAGTGCTCCATGAGGAACCACGGGCGGTGGCCCGCGATGCCGCTGGTGAGGTTGGCCGAGAAGGACAGCTCGTCCCGCGCCTGGGGGCCGGGGCTCACGTAGTGGTCGTTGGAGACGAAGTCGGTCTCGTCCGCCCAGTCGGCGTAGTTCATGCCCTTCGTGCCGCCCATCACCATGAAGTTGGTGGTGACGGGCACGTCCGGGGTGAGGTCGCGCAGGATGTCGCGCTCGGCGCGCAGATACTCCTTCAGCGCGTCGGAGGAGAACCGCTTGAAGTCCAGCTGCTGGGTGGGGTTGGGGTGGGAGGCGGCCAGGCGGGGCGGCAGGATCTGCTCCCAGTCGCCGTAGCGCTGGGACCAGAAGGCGGTGCCCCAGGCGTGGTTGAGGGCGTCGAGGGTGCGGTAGCGCTCGCGCAGCCAGACGCGGAAGGCGCGGGCCGCGTCGTCGGAGTAGTCGTAGACGTTGTGGCAGCCCAGCTCGTTGGAGATGTGCCAGGCCACCAGGGCGGGGTGGCCGGCGTAGCGGTCGGCCATCGCGCGCACCAGCCGCAGGGCGTGGGTCCTGAAGACGGGTGAGGTGGGCCGCCAGTGCTGGCGGGCGCCGGGCCACAGGGTCTCGCCGGACGCGGTCACGGGCAGGATCTCGGGGTGTGCCGTGGTCAGCCAGGGCGGCGGTGAGGCGGTCGCGGTGGCCAGGTCGACGGCGATGCCGCCCGCGTGCAGCAGGTCCATGACGTGGTCGAGCCAGGCGAAGTCCCAGGTGTCCTCGGCGGGTTGGAGGCGGGCCCAGGAGAAGATGCCGAGGGAGACGATGTTCACGCCGGCCTCGCGCATCAGCCGCACGTCCTCCGCCCAGACCTCGCGCGGCCACTGCTCGGGGTTGTAGTCCGCGCCGTAGGCGAGGCGGGGGCGGGGGCCGTCGCCGTCCGCTCCGTCCAGGAGCCGGAGCGGGAGGGGGGAGATCATGGTGGTCCTTCCGGTGCGCCGCCGGCGAGCGGCGCACGGGTGCGGGGATGCGGGAGGGGGGTGAGCCCGTGCGGGGCCGGGGCCGTCGGCTGCTTCTGTTACTTCCGTACGGTGAAGCCCTGCTCGGTTCCGTACCTGGCCGAGGCGTCCTGCCAGGACCTGAGTCCCTTGGCCAGCGGCGTGCCCGAGACGTAGGCCTTCCCGGCGGTGTCGTTGAAGATCGAGTTGGCGTAGACCTGGTACGGCAGGTACTCCCAGTCGGCCGGGACGTCCGCCGCGGACTCGGCGAAGATCTTGTTGGCCCGCTGGCCGCCGAAGTAGGGGAATTTGGTGTCCTGGAACTCCTTGGACCGGAGGTCCTTGGTGGTCGCGGGGAAGGCGCCGCCTTCGACGCGGGTCCGCACGCCCGCGCCGGAGTTGGCGTACTCGACGAAGGCGTACGCCAGTTCCTTGTCCTCGCCGAGTGTGGGCAGGGCCAGCGAGCTGCCGCCGTTCTCGGCGCTCGCCCCGGCGCCCTTGGTCCACTGGGGCAGGGGCGCCACGCGCCAGTCACCGGCCGCGCCCTTCACGCCCGAGGCGAAGTTGGCGGGCATCCAGGCGCCGATGGGCAGGGTGGCGATGGTGCCGTCGCCGAGGCCCTTGTACCAGTCGTCGCTCCATCCAGCGACGGGCGCCAGAAGCTTCTCGTCGATGAGCTTCTGCCAGGTGCCGGTGTACTTCTTCGCCCCCGCGTCGGTGAAGTCGATGCCGACCTCGGTGCCGTCGACGTCGTAAGGGTGCGAACCGGCCTGCCACAGCAGGCTGGTGGTCAGCCCGGCGTCCCCGACGTCAGCGGTGATGAACGCCTTGGGGTTCGCCTTGTGCAGCTTGCGGGCCGCCTCGACGTACTCGTCCCAGGTCGTCGGCACGGCGATGTCGTACTTGTCGAAGACCTTCTTGTTGTAGAAGAGCGCCATGGGCCCGGAGTCCATGGGGAGGCCGTGGATCCCCTCGTCGTTCTTCACGGCGTTCCACGGCCCCGGCGAGTAGCTGCCGGCGAGCTTGCCTGCGCCGAAGGGGGTGAGGTCGGTGACGGACTTCGTCAGGGCGTACTCGCCGAGCGCGTAGTACTCGATCTGCGCGACGTCGGGGACGCCCTTCTTCGCGGAGATGGCGTTCTGCAGCGCCTTGTACTGGTCGTTGTTGGTGCCCGCGTTGACCAGTTCGACGTCGACCTTCGGGTACTTCTCCTCGAAGTCGGCGGCGACCTGCTTCAGGGTGGGCTCCCACGCCCAGACGGTGACGGTGCCGCCCTTCTTCAGCGCGGCCCGGATGTCGGCCGGGCCGACCCGCTCCTGGGTGGAGTTGCCGTCGTCGGAGCCGCCGCAGGCGCTCGCCCCGAGGACGAGGGCGCAGACGATACCGGTGCCGCGCAGCAGGCGGCGGGGACGCTTGGGCATGGCGATGCTTCCACTTCTCGTGTTCTCGTGGTGGTGCTCGGGGACGGGGTGCGACATTCCGTGTGTGGGCTGTCGTGCCCGGGCTGCCGTACGGCGGGCGGGGGTCGAGCTCACTCCTTGACGCTTCCGGCGGAGAGGCCGGACCGCCAGTACTTCTGGAGCAGCAGGAAGGCCGCGATCAGCGGCACGATGGTCAGCAGGGAGCCGGTGACGACGAGGTTGAAGACGGCTTCGCCGCCGGCCGTGGACGCCTGCTTGTTCCACGCGTCGAGGCCGAGGGTCAGCGGGTACCAGTCGGGGTCCTTCAGCATGATCAGCGGCAGGAAGTAGTTGTTCCAGGTCGCGACCGTGGTGAACAGGAGCACGGTGACGGTGCCGGGCGCCAGCAGCGGCAGGGCGACCTGGAAGAAGGTGCGCAGCTCGCCCGCGCCGTCCACGCGGGCGGCCTCCATCAGCTCGGTGGGGATCGCCTCGCTCGCGAACACCCACATCAGGTACAGGCCGAACGGCGAGATCAGGGAGGGGACGATGATCGCCCAGGGGGTGTCGGTGAGACCCAGTTCGCTGAACATCAGGAAGGTGGGGACGGCGAGCGCCGTGGTGGGCACCGCGACCGCCCCGATGACGACCGCGAACACGCCCCGCTTTCCGGGGAAGTCGAACTTGGCGAGGGCGTAGCCGCCGAGGACCGCGAGGAGGGTGGCGCCGCCCGCGCCCACCACCACGTACAGCAGGGTGTTGAGGAGCCAGCGGACGAACACGCCGTCCTGGTAGGCGAACGTCTCGGTGATGTTGTCCCAGAGCGCGAACTCCCCGTCGAACCAGAGCCCGAACGAGTCGGCCAGGCCCGCTTGCGTCTTCGTGGCGCTCAGCAGCAGCCACACGAGCGGTGCCAGGCTGTAGAGCAGGACCACGCCGGTGACGACGGTCAGCGTGACACTGCGCCTCGGCCGGCGCCTCGTCACGCGGCGGCTCGGGGCGCGCAGCCGGGGGACGGCGGCGGGCGGCCGGGTGGCGGGGCCGGGGGCGGTGGTGGCGTCGGTCATCGGGCTCACGCTCCCTTGCGCATGCCGCGCAGCTGGACGACGTAGGCGACGACCATGGTGATCAGGCCCATGACGATGGCGACCGTCGCGGAGTAGTTGTGCTGCCGGCCGGAGAAGGACAGCGAGTACGTGTAGTAGTTCGGGGTGTAGTCGGTGGTGATGGCGTTGGGCGCCAGCTTCTGGAGGATCGCGGGTTCGTTGAAGAGCTGGAAGCTGCCGATGACCGAGAAGATGGTCGCGATGACGAGGGCGCCCCGGATGGCGGGGAGTTTGATCGCCGCGATGACGCGCCACTGGCCGGCGCCGTCGATCTGCGCGGCCTCGTAGAGGGAGTGCGGGACCACGCGGAGCGCCGCGTAGAAGATCAGCATGTTGTAGCCGACGAACTCCCAGGTGACGATGTTGCCGATCGAGGCGAGCACCAGGTCCGGGGAGAGGGGGTCGGGCAGCGACACGCCGAGGGCGTCGTTGATGTCGCCGACGAGCCCGAAGCGGGTGCCGTACAGGAAGCCCCACATCAGCGAGGCCACCACGGCGGGCACCGCGTACGGCAGGAAGACCGCGATCCGGAAGAAGTCCTTGCCGTAGAGGCGGCCGCTGTCCACGGCGAGGGCCACGAGCAGGGCGATGCCGAGCATGATCGGCACCTGGACCGCGAGGAACAGCGAGACGCGGCCGAGAGACGCCCAGAACTGCTCGTCCTCGAGCGCCTGCTCGTAGTTGTCGAACCCCACGAACGTGGTGCCGCCGATGAGTTGCTCACGGAACAGGCTGAGGTGGACGGAGTACGCGAGGGGCGCGAGGAAGACGAGGGCGAAGACCGTCACGAACGGGCCGATGAACCCCCACCCCGCCCAGGAGCGGCCGGCGCGGCGGGGCCGCCGCGAGGGAGGCCGGATGGATCTCCGCCCTGGGGCCGTCGTCGGGTGCAGCGTCGTCATGTCACGTTCCTCGCTCGTCCCGCGCGGAACCGGCGCCTGCCGCTCCGTGCCGCGATGTTTGCGTAAACATAGGCCGGGTGTTTACGCAAACATCGCGCTCCGCCGCGCAGGGCGCGGTGTTATGTTTACGTAAACATTCGGTGGCGGCATGTCTACACTGCCCCGATGACGGGGGTCAAGGGTCGTTCGGCGGACCGACGGCTCACCTGGTGAGGGAGAGCGTGGAAGCAGGGGACGGCGTGGCAGCGAAGAACGGCGTGGGGATGAGGGGCAGTGCCCCGGCGAGGGAGGCGGGCAGCGGCCCGTCGGAGCGGGTAGCAGGGGCGCGGGCAGGCCGTCGGCCCCGGGCCGGGGGGCAGCCGCAGCGTGCCTCCATGGCGGACGTCGCCCGCCTCGCCGGCGTGTCCTCCCAGACGGTGTCCCGGGTCTCCAACGGCTACGCCGGCGTGACGGAGGAGACCCGCCTGGAGGTGCTCGCCGCCATGAAGGAGCTGGGCTACCGGCCCAACAGCGCCGCCCGCGCCCTCAAACGCGGTGAGTTCCGCACCATCGGCGTCATCACCTTCACCCTCTCCACCACGGGCAACGTCCGCACGCTGGAGGCGATCGCCACGTCCGCGGCCCAGGAGGGGTACGCCGTCACGCTGCTGCCGGTCGCCGTGCCCACGCAGGACGAGGTGCGCGGCGCCTTCTCCCGGCTCGGCGAACTGGCCGTCGACGCGGTGATCGTCATCATGGAGGTGCATCTGCTGGACGCGGCGACGCTCTCCCTGCCGCCCCACGTCCAGGTCGTCGTGGCGGACTCGGACGCGGGCGACCGCTACACCGTGGTCGACACCGACCAGACCGGCGGCACCCGGGCCGCCGTACGGCACTTGCTCGACCTCGGCCATCGCACGGTGTGGCATCTGGCGGGGCCCGCGGAGTCGTTCGCCGCCCAGCGCCGCGCCGACGCCTGGCGCGCGACGCTCGTCGAGGAGGGGCGCTTCGTGCCGCCGCCGGTGCGGGGCGACTGGTCGGCGGAGTCGGGCTACCGGGCCGGTCTCGAACTCGCCCCGCGGGACGACTGCACGGCGGTGTTCGCCGCCAACGACCAGATGGCGCTCGGTCTATTGCGGGCCCTGCACGAGCGGGGTCGTGAAGTACCGCGGGACGTCAGCGTGATCGGCTTCGACGACATCCCCGAGTCGGGTTCCTTCCTGCCCCCGCTGACGACGGTGCACCAGGACTTCGCGGAGGTCGGGCGGCGCTGTGTCGAGGGGGTGCTGCGGCAGGTCCGGCAGGGCGCCGCCGAGCGCGGTACGACGCTGGTGCCGACGCGGCTCGTCCTGCGCGACAGCACGGCGCCGCCGCCGTCGCGGTAGCGCCCGGAGCGGGGCCGTGGGCCCGACGGCTCCACGGGCACCGGGCCGAACCCTCAGCCCCGTACCGCTCGCAGGTACGCCTCGATCGCCGGGCGCGGCTCGCGGCCGAGCAGGGTCCGCAGGTCGTTGCGGGCGACCGACGTACCGTCCAGGAAGCCGCCCGCGATCGCCGAGTAGGTGCTCATGAGCATCGGCACCTGGAAGGGCAGGGCCTGGCCCGCCTCGATGAGGGAGGCGCGGGTCGCGGCGAGGGAGCCCGGTTCGTACGAGCCGCCGAGCGCGGCCGCGAGGTCGGCGCCGCCCAGGGCCTCTTCGCCGACCAGCTCATAGGTGCGGCCCGCGTGCGCGGCCGGCGCCGTCGCCACCCGGACGGCCACCTCCGCGAGGTCCTCGCGGGCCACGGCGGTGAGGCGGCCGGCGCCCAGCGGCGCGGCGATCGTGCCGTCGGGGCCCGGCGCGGCGATGGCGGCGAGGAACTCCGCGTACAGGCCGTTGCGCAGCACGGTCCACGCCGACGAGGAGGCGCGGAGCCTGCGTTCGGTCCACCGGTGGGCCGGCGCGTAGGTGAGGTGGTCGCCGTCGCCGCTGAGGCTGGTGTAGACGAGGTGGCGCACGCCCGCCTTCTCCGCGGCGGATATCGCGGCGTCGTGGCGGGCGGTGACCACGTCGTCCTCGGCGGCGCCCGCGGAGATCAGCAGGAGGGTGTCGACGCCGGTGAAGTCCAGCGAGGCGGCGTCGTCGAAGTCGACGCGGCGCTCGCCGGGCGCCGGGCGGCGCGTGCCGATGACGACGTCGTCGCGGCCGGTGAGGCGGGCGGTGACGAGCTTGCCGAGGGCGCCCGTGGCGCCGGTGATCATGAGCATGGGATGGTTCCCCCGTGGTGAGCGGTTCTCTACGTGACGCCGCCGGTCAGCGGTTTCGGGACCATCATCGGCAGCGGCGACCGCGCCGCGTAAGGAGGCACTTGGATGTCAGCAGGGCACACCGCGGTAACCACCCCCGCGGCCGGGGACCCGGTGATCAGCTGCGAGACGCCGCAGGACGAGTGCGGGGTCAGGGACGTCCTCGACCGGCTCGGCGACAAGTGGTCCGTGTACGTGGTGGTGGAACTCGCCGCGGGTGTCCTGCGGTTCAAGGAGTTGCAGCGCAGGATCCACGGCGGCATCTCGCAGCGCATGCTCACCGTCACGGTGCGCCGCCTGGAGCGGGACGGGCTGGTGAGGCGGACGGTGTATCCGACGATCCCGCCCCAGGTCGAGTACGAGCTGACGGAGATGGGCCACAGCTTCACGCACCTCGTCAAGGCGCTCGCCGACTGGTCGATCGGCCACCGGACCGCCATCGCCGCGGCCCGCGCCTCGTACGACGCCTCACCACAGCAGCAGCGCGAGCGCCGGCAGCAGCCCTGACGAAGGGCCGACAAGCGCCGAGCGGGCCGGCCGGGGCGCCCCGTGAAGGGATGCCCCGGCCGGCCCGCCCGGTGGTTACGGCCGTGTCACCTGCCGACGGACTCGAGCTCCCGTTCGTCCCGCGCGTCGGGCGTCATCGTGTCGCCGAGGGACTTGTGCAGCTTCTCGCCCTCCACGTCCACGTTCGGCAGCGCCTTGTCCAGCCAGCGCGGCAGCCACCACGCGGCCTTGCCGAGCAGCGCGAGCACGGCGGGCACGATCGCCATGCGGACGACGAACGCGTCGAAGAGGACGGCCACGGCCAGTCCGAAGCCCATCATCTTGATCATGTCGTCGTTCTCCATGATGAAGCCGGAGAAGACGCTGATCATGATGATCGCGGCCGCGGCCACGACCCGTCCGCCGTGGGTGAAGCCGGTGACGATCGACTCGCCGGGGCGCGCCCCGTGGACGTACGCCTCGCGCATCCGCGTCACGAGGAACACCTCGTAGTCCATGGCGAGACCGAAGACCACGCCGATCATGAAGATCGGCATCATGCTCATGATCGGGCCCGGCTGGTCGACGCCCACGACGTCCGCGAGCCAGCCCCACTGGAAGACGGCGACGACGGCGCCGAGCGCGGCGGCCACCGAGAGCAGGAAGCCGAGCGCCGCCTTGAGCGGGACGAGGATCGAGCGGAAGACCAGCATCAGGAGCAGGAACGCGAGGCCGACGACCAGGCCCAGGTAGGGCAGCAGCGCGTCATCGAGGGTCTGCGAGAAGTCGATGGTCATCGCGGTCTGGCCGGTGACCAGGATCTCGGAGCCGGTGTCGGCGCCGATGCCCTCGGCGCTGGAGCGGATCGACTTGACCAGTTCCTCGGTCTTGTGGTCGCTCGGTCCGCTCCCGGGGACGACGCTCAGGATGGCGGTGTCGTCGGCCTTGTTGGCCGTGGCAGGCGTCACGGCGACGACGCCGTCGACCTTGGCGAGCTTCTCGCCGACGGTCTTCGCGGCGGCCGCGACCCCGGAGTCCTTGCTGACGGTGACCATCAGCGGGCCGTTGAAGCCGGCGCCGAAGGACTCGGACAGCATGTCGTACGCCTTGCGCTGGGTGGTGTCCGGCGCCGCCGTGCCCTCGTCGGGCAGGCCGAGTTCGAGGCTGGTGGCCGGGATCGCCATCGCGCCGAGGCCGACGACCGCGACGAGCAGGACGGCGAGCGGGCGGCGCAGCACGAAGCGCGCCCAGCGGGTGCCGAGCTTGGGCTTGGCGTTCGGGTCCTGAAGCTCGCTCGTGGACTTCTTGCGGTCCTTGCGGCGCAGCACCTTGCGGCCGGCGAAGCCGAGCAGCGCGGGGATCAGGGTGAGCGCGATGAGGACGGCGACCACCACGGTCCCGGCGGCGGCCAGGCCCATCTTGGTGAGGATCGGGATGTTGACGACCGCGAGGCCGGAGAGGGCGACGACGACGGTGAGTCCGGCGAACACCACGGCGGAACCGGCGGTTCCGGTGGCGCGGCCCGCCGCGTCCTCCGGGGTGCGGCCCTCGGCTATCTCGGCCCGGAAGCGGGAGACGATGAACAGGGCGTAGTCGATGCCGACGGCGAGGCCGATCATCGTCGCCAGGGTGGAGGTCGTGGCGGACAGGTCGAGGGTGCTGCCCAGCGCCCCGATGGCGCTGACGCCGATCATGACGCCGATGATGGCGGTGAGCAGCGGCATGCCCGCCGCGACCAGCGAGCCGAAGGTGAGGATCAGGACGACGGCGGAGATGGCGATGCCGATGAGTTCGGCGCTGCCGCCCATGTCCTGCTCGGCCATGACGGCGTCGCCGCCGGCCTCGACGGTCAGACCCGCGTGCCGGGTCGTGTCGGTGGCCTTGGTCAGGGCGTCCCGCGACTTGTCGGTCAGTTCGGTGGCGGCCACCTTGTACGTCACGGAGGTGTAGGCGGTGGTGCCGTCTTTGCTGACGGTCTTCGCCTTGTACGGGTCGTCGACGCCGGCTACCTGCGAGCCCTCGCCGATCGCCGCGACCATCTTCTTGACCTCGGCCTTGGAGTCGGCCGAGGTGATCTTCTCGCCCTTGGGGGCCCGTATGACGACGCGTGCGCTGGCGCCGTCGGCGCTGGCGTCCGGGAAGCGCTTCTCCAGGAGGTCGAAGGCCTTCTGCGACTCCGTTCCCGGCATGGAGAAGGAGTCCTCGGGCGGGGCCGGGGCGGTCGAGGCAGCGACGCCCGCACCGACGAGGAGCGCCACCCAGAGCAGCGCCACGTAACGGCGTCGCCGGAAGGCGAGGCGGCCTAGTTTGTACAGGAACGTAGCCACGGCGAAAGGGACCCCCGTCGGGTTGGAGCTGGCAGGAGCCGGCCCTCCGTCGGTGCGGTCGGCGCACGTCGGGCGGGTCGGCGGGATTGCTCTCCATACTCGCCGCCGACGGCGGCGCGGGAGTCCGACTGCGAGCCCGACTATCGGCCCACGGGCGGTGTACTGCGTGCGGTGGAGTCTCATCCCCTGGGAGGAGAGGCGCGGTCCCGGTCTAGTTCACAGGGTGCAGTCACGTGTCAATACTCTCGTCGGCCATTGGCGCGGAACGATCGGTTCCTCCTGCCTGTGGTCCCTCGCTGTCTGTGGTCCCTCACTGTCTGTGGTCCCTCACTGCCTGTGGTCCATCGGTGATCCACCTCCTGGGGTCTCGCATGGTGCGCGTCCGGGAATTGACGCGCGGGACGGTAGGGCGGAGGTCCTAGGTCCGATGGCCGGTGCGGCAACGCCGGGGGGCCGTGGTCCGGGCGCGGCCGCCCCGGCCACACTGGGGCGCATGGACACCGAACAGACCGATGCCTACCTGCGGCGGATCGGCGCCGCCCGCCCGGCCGCCCCCACCGCCCGGGCCCTCGGCGAGCTGCACCTCGCGCATCTGCGCAGCGTCCCCTTCGAGAACCTCTCGGTCCACCTCGGCGAGGAGATCGAACTGACCGCCGAGGCCCTGGTGGCGAAGGTCGTGCGGGAGCGCCGCGGCGGCTTCTGCTACGAACTCAACGGCGCCTTCGGGGCCCTTCTGACGGCCCTCGGCTTCGACGTGACACCGCTGCAGGCCCGGGTGTACGACGAGAAGGGCCGGCTCGGCATCCCCTTCGACCATCTGGCGCTCCTGGTGCGTACGCAGGATGGCGGCCAGTGGCTCGCGGACATCGGGTTCGGCGCCCAGAGCCATCTGCCGCTGGCGTACGGCGAGCGGGGCGAGCAGACGGACCCCGGCGGCACGTTCCGTCTCGTGGAGAGCGCGGAGGGTGACCTGGACGTCCTCAAGGACGGAAAACCGCAGTACCTGCTGGACCCGCGCCCGCGCACCCTGGCGGACTTCACGGGCGGCGCCTGGTATCACCGCACCTCCCCCGCCTCCCACTTCACCCGTTCCCTGGTCTGCTCGATCATCGACGGGGACAGCCGGATCACGCTCAGCGGCCGCACCCTGACCACCACCCGCGACGGCGAACGGACGGTCACCGAGCTGGCCTCGGAGGCGGAGGTCCTCGCGGCCTACGAGCGGTACTTCGGCATCCGTCTGGAGCGGGAGCCGCGCGTGCGCACATCCCGGTGACCGAGTGGCGATGAGTTCCGGGCGCTGCGACGGTCCCCATAGAGACAGTTCGCCCGGCAGGTGCGGGCGGGACCGGCGCGTACGCGACAGGAGAGTGCCATGCCCAGGATCACCCCCAACCTCTGGTTCGACACGCAGGGCGAGGAGGCCGCGAACTTCTACGTCTCGGTCTTCCCGAACTCCGCGATCAAGAACATCTCGTACTACGGAGAAGGCGCCCCGCGCCCGGCGGGCACCGTCCTGACGGTGGACTTCGAGCTGGACGGCAAGCCGTTCACGGCCCTCAACGGCGGCCCGGAGTTCACCTTCAGCGAGGCCGTCTCCCTCTCCGTCGACTGCGCCGACCAGGAGGAGGTCGACCACTACTGGGCGAAGCTGTCCGAGGGCGGCGAGGAGGGTCCCTGCGGCTGGCTCAAGGACAAGTACGGCCTGTCCTGGCAGGTCGTGCCCACCATCCTCACCGAACTGGTCACCGGCCCGGACCCGGAGCGCGCCCAGCGCGCCATGCAGGCCATGTTCGGCATGAAGAAGCTCGACGTGGCGGCGCTCCGGGCGGCGGCCGACGGCTGAGACGCGGGGGTGTGAGGCGGGAGGGGCCAGGCGTGAGGCGCCAGGCGTGAGGTGCGAGGCGTGAGGCGTGAGGCCGGATTGGCGCACGATCGCGGTGGGTGATTGGCCCGCTCACGGCCGTCGCCCCCGGCCTACCTTCGACGCGTCACACCAGGGCCGGCCCGTCGGGCCGCCGACTCGGGGAGCGTCGTGTCGATCCGTGTTCTTCCGCCGCCGGGGGCGCCGCGCGCCCTCGCGGCCGCGCAGCTGAGCAATTCCGTCGGCGACGGCGCGTACTACGTGTCGTCGGCGCTCTACTTCACCCGGGTCGTCGGCCTCTCCCCCACCCAGATCGGCCTCGGCCTGACGGTCGCGTGGGCGATCGGGTCGGTGGCCGGGGTGCCGCTGGGGGCGCTCGCCGACCGGCGGGGGCCGCGCGGGACGTCGGTGCTGCTCGCCCTGGCCACGGCGGCGGCGGTGGGGGCCTTCCTGTTCGTCCGCTCCTTCCCGCTGTTCGTCGTGGCGGCGGTGGTGTACGCGGTCGCGCAGTGCGGTCTGGCGGCGGCCCGGCAGGCGCTGCTCGCCGGGCTCGTACCGCCTCCGGAGCGCACGGCGGTGCTGGCCCACCTCCAGTCGACGCTGAACGCCGGTCTCGCCCTCGGGGCGGCCATCGGCGGGCTGGCCCTGCGCCATGACACCGCCGAGGCCTACCGCGCGGTCCTCGCACTCGACGCGGCGGGTTTCCTGCTCTGCGGGGCCGTGCTGCTGCGGCTCCCCCCGCTGCCGCGGACCCCGGCCGCGGCCGTGGGCGGGCCGAGGCTCGCCGTGCTGCGCGATCGGCCCTACGCGGTGGTGGCGCTCCTCAACGCGGTGCTGCTGCTGCGGATGCCGCTGCTCAGCCTCGCGATCCCGCTGTGGACGGTGGAGCGCACCGCCGCCCCGGGGTGGCTGGTCTCGGCGCTGTTCGTCCTCAACACCCTCGCGGTGATGGCCTTCCAGGTGCGCATGGCCCGGGGCGTGAGCGGTCCGGCGACGGCCGTCCGCGCGGTGCGGCGCTCCGGGCTCGTCATGTTCGCCTCGTGCGCGGTCTTCGCGGCGTCGGCGGCGGTGTTCTCGCCGTGGGCGGCGGCCGCCGTCCTGGTCGTCGGCGCGGTGCTCCAGGTGATCGCCGAGATGCAGCAGTCGGCCGGGGCGTGGCAGATCGGCTTCGCGCTGGCGCCCGCGCGGCACGTGGGTCAGTACCAGGGCTTCTTCGGCACGGGCGTCCCGGTCGCCCGCACCGCGGGACCGCTCCTGCTGACGTGGCTCCTGGTGACGTGGGGCGTGCCGGGGTGGCTGGTGCTCGGCGCGGTCTTCCTCGCGGCGTCCCTGCTGATGGGGCCCGCGGTGCGGTGGGCCCGGCGGGCGGGGGCGGCCGCGCGGGAGCCGGGCCACACGGCACCGGCCGAGGGGCCTGCCGTCGCGGTCGGCTGAGGGGACCGTACGGGAGGGGCGGGGGCCTACGGGAGACGGGCCCCTCGCCGGGTGCCTCTCGCCAGGTGCCCCGGCGCGGGGGCCCGGAGGAATGCGCCGGAACGGCCGGCTCCGGGGCGTGGGACCCTGGGAGGTGAGCATCGGCTCCAGGGCGGTCGGACAGGCGCCTCGGGACCGGCGCGGCGGGCGGTGCCGTGGCCGGTAGCCGCCACGGGGCCTGGCGAGGTCGGCGCGTGTCGGGTAGAGCTGCACATCGGCCCCGACCGACCCCTCACTCCCGGAGGTGCCCCATGGCCACAGACCGGCCGAGGAAAAGGACCGCATCGGGCAAGACCCGGTTCGACGACCTCTACGACCAGCCGGACCCGCGCGCCTACTTCCGCACCCTGGCGCCGTACGAGTACGAGATCCCGCACCACGCCCAGGCGGTCTTCCGCCGCACCCGCGACCTGCGCGCCCAGGTGCCCGGCAGCGGCGGCCCCGTCACGGTCCTCGACGTGTGCTGCTCCTACGGCATCAACGCGGCGCTGCTCAACCACGACCTCACCCTCGCCGACCTGTACGCCCACTACACCTCCGCGCGGACCGCGGCACTCACCCCGCACGAACTCGTCCAGTACGACAAGGAGTTCTACGCCTCGCGGCGGCGCGCGGACGCCACGCCGGTCATCGGGCTCGACGTCGCGGCGAACGCCACCCGCTACGCGCTGGAGGTGGGGCTCCTCGACGAGGCGTACGCCGAGGACCTGGAACAGCGTCCGCCCAGTGCCGAGTTGTGCCGCGCGGTCGCCCGCGTCGGGCTGATCACCGTCACGGGCGGTATCAGCTACCTCTCCCACCGCACGTTCGACGCGCTGCTCGGCTGTGCGCGCACCCAGGTGTGGGTGAGCGCGTTCGTGCTGCGGAGCGTGCCCTACGGGCGTATCGCGGCGACGCTGGCGGCGCACGGCCTGCGCACCGAGACGGACAGGTCGCGCACCTACCCGCAGCGGCTCTTCACCGGTCCCGAGGAGCGGCGGGACACCGTACGGCAGGTGATCATGGCCGGTGAGGATCCGACCGGGCGCGAGTCCGAGGGGCGCTATCACACGCGCCTGCACGAGTCCCGGCCCCACCCGGACCGGCCCGGGCCCGCCGCCGATTGACTCGCGTGCCGGCCGAGTCCGGTGCCGGCTGATTCCGGTGCCACCCGGGGCTCGACCGATGGACAAGCGCGGGCATATCGTGAAAACAGTGGCCGACTCGGACGTCAGGGGGGTCGCCATGGTGCAGGAGCTGCTGACAGCAGGCGCGGCGGTCGCCTCGGGCTGCCTGGTGTACGGGATGGCCGCGGCCCGGGTGATCAAGCAGTACGAGCGTGGCGTGGTCTTCCGTCTCGGCCGGCTCTCCGGACATGTGCGGGAGCCCGGCTTCACGCTGGTCGTCCCGTTCGTCGACCGGCTGCGCAAGGTGAACATGCAGATCGTGACGCTGCCGGTGCCCGCGCAGGACGGCATCACCCGGGACAACGTCACGGTGCGGGTGGACGCCGTCATCTACTTCAAGGTGGTGGACGCCGCCGAGGCGGTCGTGCGGGTGGAGGACTACCGCTTCGCGGTCTCGCAGATGGCGCAGACGTCGCTGCGCTCCATCATCGGCAAGAGCGACCTCGACGACCTGCTCTCCAATCGCGAAAAGCTCAATCAGGGCCTGGAGTTGATGATCGACAGCCCGGCCATCGGCTGGGGCGTGCAGATCGACCGCGTCGAGATCAAGGACGTGTCGCTGCCCGAGACGATGAAGCGCTCGATGGCCCGCCAGGCCGAGGCCGACCGCGAGCGCCGGGCCCGCGTCATCAACGCCGACGCCGAACTCCAGGCCTCCAAGAAGCTCGCCGAGGCCGCGAAGGAGATGTCCACACAGCCCGCGGCGCTCCAACTCCGGCTGCTCCAGACCGTGGTGGCCGTCGCCGCCGAAAAGAACTCCACCCTCGTCCTGCCGTTCCCGGTGGAGCTGCTCCGCTTCCTGGAACGGGCCCAGCAGCCTCCGGCGACCGCACCCGAGGCGTCAGAGCGCCAGCGTGTAACGGGTCCCGGGGCGGCCGTCGAGCCGGATGTCGCCGGCGGGGAGGAACCCCACGCGGTGTAGCACGGCCCGTGAGCCCGGATTGTCGAAGGTCGTGGCGGCACGCAGCCCGGTGAGGCCGTACGCGGTGCCGGCGAGGTCGCAGACCTGCCGAACGGCACGGGTGGCCAAGCCCCGGCCGGTGGCCCGTTCCGCGATGCGGTAGCCGAGTTCGGCGCTGCCGTCGGTCACATCCACGAGGTTGACCCGCCCGAGCACGTCGCCCGCGTCGTCGACCAGGACGTGGAAGTAGCAGACGCCCTCGGCCTGTTCGGCCAGCAAGGCGCCGTGTCGCGCCGCGAAGTCCCGGAAGTAGGCGTCGCCCCGGTCGGGCACCGACGCGGCGAAGAAGGCGCGGTTGGCCTTCTCGAAGGCGAGCAGGGCCGGTGCGTGCCCGGGGCCGAGGAGCTGGAGTTGGGGAGCGTTCGAGGAAGCGGACATGGGCGCACCCTATGCAAGATCGACGGAAGGGGTCGGGGATTTACGCCCCCCGGGAACCTCTCCCGCCGCCATGCTGTTGACTCATGCGTCGGTCCGAACGCGCCCGCGGGTCGGCCGGACCGGCGACCGAACTGGCCGCCGGGCCGGTCGATCCCCGCGCTACCTCGCGTTCCGGACCGTTCCGGTGATCACCGGTCCGCCGTCCTGCGGTTCCCCGTACTGGTCGTACACGAACAGCTGGGCCTTCAGGTGTTCGTCCGGCTCGCGCACCGTGTCCTTGATGGTGGGCACGCTCACCTCGACGCTCTTCTTGCCGGCGGGCAGGATGAGGAAGAGGGATTCGCCGTCCTTCCACATCTTGGAGAGCGCGCGCCCCGGGCGGGGTTTCTGGCCCGCCTCCTCCATGAGCCAGCGCGGATCCACGTCGAGCGTGGAGAGTTCGGCGCCCCGGTCGACGGGCCGGAACGCGAGTCCCGCCATGAGGTCCACGTCGATGGGCTCCGCGAGCGTCATGCGCCACTTCAGCCGCTTGCCCTCGGTGACGCGGTCGGCGACGGGCTCAAGGGTCAGCTCGGGCATCGGGTCGTCGTTGCGTGCCGTCACGCCGCCGTGGTGGGACCCGATCACGGCGCCGCGCACCGCCTTGGCGAACGCGTCGTGCGGGACGTCGTAGCCGTAGCGGGTGTCGCCCCGCACCTCGATCGGCACGTCGATGTCCGGGCCGCCCGGGCGTACCGGCACCGTGCGGTGGCCGACCTCCTCCGAGCCGGGCTTGGGCGCGAAGAGGCGGACCTTGCCGGTGCCCGAGCCGGTGACGCGGACCGGTACGTGGTGCGTGCGCACCCCGGAATCGCCCTCGTCGACGGTCAGCCGGCCGATGTCGACCCGGGCCAGCGCGGACTGCTTCACCGCGGGCGTCCCGGCCCGCCAGCCCCAGGCGTCCACCAGCCACGCCTTCCCGGAGCGGGTGCGCGGGGTGAGTTCGAGGGTCTTCACCCGCTTGAGGTCGAGCTTCGTCCGGACCTCGGCGGTCAGGGGCACGCGGACCTCGCGGCCCCAGTAGGAGGTGGTCCGACCGGTGCCCGGCAGCCCGTCGACGCGGACCCGGCCGAGCCCGGCGCGGTGCCCGGCGGCGTCCACGAGCGTGACGTCCAGCTTGGTGCCGGTGGTGTTGGGCGGCACGATCACGCGCAGCGCGAGGTTCTTGGCGCCCGCCAGCGACACCGGGCGGGCGGGGCTCACCCGTACCGGGGCGCCGGCCCGCGTCCAGCGCATCGCCACGGCGTCCCGGCCGGGCTCCGGTGAGACCTCCCAGCCCGCGAAGTGCGGTGAGCCGCCCGCCATGTCGGGCGGCAGGCAGGAGCGGGCGGCGTCCGGATGCACCTGGGCGCACAGCCGGCCGCCCGTGACGGTGGTCGAGGAGTCGGGCAGGAAGGCCTCCGTGCGGCGCGCGCCGACGGCGTGGCTCAGCACCCGCGCGGGGCCGGCCGAGGGAGCACGCCGGTTCGAGCCGTCGAGGAGGGGCCGCACCCGGTCGTCACCCCCGACGAACAGCCGTGCCGCCGCGGCTATGTACGTGGCGCCCGCGGCCTGCTGCTGCTTGGCGGTCAGGCGGGTCCTGCTGCCCGGCGAGCACACCCGGTCCCGGCCCCCGGTCTGGAAGTCGTCGTCGGCGGGCGCCTTGGCCTGCCCGGGAGTCCATTCGCTGTTGAAGAAGTTGTGGTTGGCGCCGACCATGTAGAGCGAGCTGTGCAGGGCGGTGCCGTTGCTGACGCGGCGCGTCCCGTCGGCGTAGAGCTGGCCCTGGAGGTCGGACACGTCTCCGTCGCAGCCGGGCAGGATCGTCGCGGAGGGCACGTCCGGGACGGGGTTCTGCCCGAAGATGGTGGGGCCTATCAGGACGTTGCCCCGTATCTTCCAGCGCACGGGGCCGTGGTAGCCGTCCTGGTCGGCGGGCGGGGCGTAAAGGCTGTCCAGCGCGGCCCGGTTGACGCCCTCGCCGCCGCGGGAGTGGCCCACCAGGAGCACCCGGTCCAGGTCCGCGGGCGCGGTGTCGCGGACCGCCGCCGGGGCGCCGTCCCGCTTCTCGGCCCAGTCCGCCCAGCGGGCCAGGTGCAGGCGCACCAGCGAGGAGCGGGCCTGCGCGCCGGCGTCCTCGGCGAGGTGGTCCTGGCCGTTGATGCCGTTGGCGGCGATGGACACCGTGACATAGCCCTGGGAGGCCAGGAGCTGCTGGGCCTTCCGGTACCCGGACTGGCTCGGCACCGGCTTGGCGCCGCCCTTGCAGGGCCAGGAACCGTCCGCTCCGTCGCCGCCGCCGTAACAGGTGGCGTGCCGGCCGTGCAGGAACAGCGCCAGTGGCCGCTTCCCCGGGGCGTCGGCGGGGCCCACCACGTCGGCCTTCATCTCCACCGGCTGCGCGTAGCCGGGCAGCCGCACGGAGTCCAGGGTGTAGGAGCCGCTGACGGTGCGGTAGCGGCCCGGCGTGCCGGGGTCGACCTCGTTCGCGGGCGCCGGGGCCGGCAGCGAGGCGGAGCGCGGGGCGTTCGGCTCCCGGCCGGCTCCCGCCTCGTCCAGGCGGCGGCCGCCGGCGACGACGCGCAGCTTCTTCGCCGCTCCGACGCGCGCACCGCCGAGCGGCAACCGGAACGAGCGGCCGTCGCGGGCCGCTTCGGGCCGCCCGAGGAGCTTGTCCCCCGAGTAGAACTCGACGCGGGCGTCCCCCATGGGCACCGGCTCGGGCGCGGCCCAGACCAGTTGCCTGCCGTTGCCCTCGCCCACCACCCGCCAGCCGTGGGGAAGGTTGTCGTCGCTGCCCGGCGGGGTGGGCGACGCGGGGGGCCGGGCGTCGGCCGACGGCAGCGCCCGCGCCGCCCCCGGGGACGCCGCCGCGAGTGCGAGCATCGCGAGCGCCGTGGTCGCCACTCTTGAGACGCGTCTCAAAGTGGTCCTCCTCTGGATCACTGTCCTCAGAGCACAGAAACGAACTCATGTGCCCCTCTTGCTTCTTCGAGGACGGGAACCGGAGGCTTCGCGTTGCCTTGGCGCGCGTACGGACCACAGGAGACCGGCGGGGCCGGATCCTGCTGTACGCGGCGGCGGACTCCCCTGCCAGGATGCGGTCATGCACATCTACGAAGAGCGGCTGAGTGTTCCCCGCTCCTGGTGGGCCCTGGTCGTCCTGGGCGGAGCCGGACTGGGGCTCGGGGCGATTCCCTTCGGACCGATCGTCGCGGTGACCGTGGCGACACTGGGCATCGCGGTGGCCTCCGCGATCGTGCACGCGCACGGCAGGGCGCGCATCCTGGTGACGCCGGGCTCCCTGGTCGTCGGTGAGCGGACCGTGCCCATCGAGGCGCTGGGCATGACGGAGATCCTGGACGAGCGGGAAGCCTTCGAATGGCGCACGGTCAAGGCGAACCCGTACGCGCTGCTGCTCCTTCGCTCCTACATCCCGACCGCCCTGCGCATCGAGCTGAGGAACGCCTACGGCGGCGCGCCCTACATCTACGTCTCGACGCGCCGGCCCATGAACCTCGCGGCGGTGCTCGCCTTCTCCCGAAGCTGACCGAACTGGCCGGAACCGACCGGAACGGACCGGAACCGGCCTGGGTCCAGCAGCTCACCGCTGGAGAGCGCGGACGTCGACATGCCCGTGCCCACCTTTTCTCGCTGGACCGATGGTCGGGGCGGGCGGGAAGGTGATCACGTGCAGAATCGAGAGACTGACTCCGTGGCCGGTTCCCGCTCCTCCCTCCTCTGGTACGCGCGTCCCGCCGCACGGGCGTGGACCTGCCCCCCTGCGCGGGCGGATGCCGGCGCCTTCCACCGCTCGCTGCCCGGTTACGCACCGACCGCGCTGCATGATCTCCCCTCCCTGGCCGTCGAGTTGGGCGTAGGACGGGTCTTCGTCAAGGACGAGTCGACGCGGCTCGGCCTGCCCGCGTTCAAGGCGCTCGGCGCCTCTTGGGCGATCCACCAAGTGCTGGCGCGGGCGGAGGACGGGCCGGCGGCGTCCGGTGCGCGGCCGTGTCTGGTCACGGCCACCGACGGCAATCACGGCCGGGCGGTGGCCAGAACCGCCCGCCAACTGGGGTGCCGGGCCCGGGTGTTCGTCCCGGACGGCGTACATCCGGCGGCCGTGGCCGCCATCGAGGGCGAGGGCGCCGAGGTCACCGTCGTGACCGGCCCCTACGACGCGGCGGTGGAACGGGCGGCGCGCGCCGCCGAGGCGCCGGACACGGTGCTCGTCCAGGACATGGCGTGGGACGGCTACGAGGAGATCCCGACACTGATCGTCGAGGGGTACGCGACGCTGTTCGCCGAGATCGACGCCCAACTGGCAGCGGCGGGCGGCGGGGCGCCCTCCCTCGTCGCCGTCCCGGTGGGGGTGGGATCGCTCGCCCAGGCCGCCGTGACGCACTATCGCGGCCGACGCCCCCTACCCGGGACCTCCCCCGCCCTCCTGTCGGTGGAGCCGCAGACGGCCGCCTGCGTGCTGGCGAGCCTGCGCGAGGGGCGGCTCACCGGCGTGACGACCGGCGCGACGGCGATGGCCGGCCTCAACTGCGGCACGCCCTCGGCGCTCGCCTGGCCCGTGCTGCGCGACGGTCTCGACGCGGCGGTCGCCGTCACCGACGCCGACAGCGCGACGGCCGTGCGGGACCTCGCGCGGCTCGGGGTCTCGTCCGGGCCCTGCGGCGCGGCCTCCCTCGCCGGGGTGCGCGCCGCCCTCGGCGGCGAGGGCGGTGCCGCCCGCCGGGCCGCGCTGGGGCTCGGGCCCGCCGGCACCGTCGTACTGATCAGCACCGAGGGCGCGGCCGCCAACCCCGCCGACTGACACGGCACCTGGCTCCTTCCGCGGTCGCCGATCCGGAAGTCCGGGGCCTCGGTCGTGGCCTGATGGGCGGTCACCGATGATCCAGCGGCGATTTCCGGACGATGCGAGTGGTCGAAAAAAGAACCAATTTCACGTTCCCCCAGGTCAAAGGGTAGTTGGCGTTTATACCAGTGACGTTGGTCCATATGCTGGACAGGCGGCACGGCGCCGATCCACCGCCCCTGAGCTGCCCGAACGCCCGTGCGGGAACCGCCCACCGAACGCACACATCCGGAAATCGACCATCCGTATTGGCACTCACTCTGCGCACCGGCAAGACTCCCCACCGCAGTCACCAACCGCAACGAGTGAAGGAGAGATCACCATGCGTCGCACCCTCAGGACGATGGGAGCAGCCGCCGCGGCGGCCACCTGCGTCCTCGCCGCGACATCAGGTACCGCGCAGGCCGGGGCTCCCAAGCCGACGAGCCTCTTCGCGCCCTCGGTCCTGGTGCTCACGGTCGGTCAGGGCGAGGACGCCACCTCCGCGGCGGTCGAACGCGCCGTGACGCTCACCTGTGCACCGCGTCCCACCGGCACCCACCCTTCGCCGGCGGCCGCGTGTGCCGAACTCGCCAAGGCGGAGGGCCAGTTCGGCCTCCTGGTGAACAACACGTCCGATGCTGTCTGCACCAAGGAGTGGCGGCCCGTCACGGTGACCGTCAGCGGGGTCTGGAACGGCAAGCACGTCGGCTGGTCCAGCACCTTCGCCAACCGGTGCATGATGAAGGCCGGACTCGGGGAGGGTGCCGCATTGACCTTCTGACGAGATCCGACCCTGATCCACACTCAGGGGAGTCCCGGTGACCTTTCGTGGGGGAAGGCAGCCGGGATGCGGGGCGGCCCCCGGTGTCCGAGGACACCGGGGGCCGTAGTGTGCGGCGGGCGGCGCGTCAGGTCGAGCTCCGCCCGCTCGGCGGCGGCGCCTGGGCGGCGCGTACGACGCCGTCCGCCTCCGCCCGGGCGATGGCTTGGTCGTCGTAGCCCGCCGCGCCGAGTACCTCTCGGGTATCCGCTCCCGCGCCCCGCACCTCGGGCCGCACCCGCGCCGGCGTACGGGAGAGGGACACCGGGGAGGCGATCCCGCGGTGGCCGCCGTCCTCGACCACCAGACCGCGGTGGCGCACCTGCGGCGCGGTCAGCGCCTGCGCCACGTCGTGCACCGGCGAGGCCGGCACGCCCCGCGCGGTGAGCAGGGCGGCCAGCTCGGCCCGGGGGTGGGCCGCGACGGGCCCCTCCAGCGCGGCCCGCAGCTCCCCCTGGTGCCGCACGCGGTCCGGGTTGGTGCGAAAGCGGGGGTCGTCCGCGAGGCCGGGAACACCGAGTACGTCGGTGAGCGCGGCGAACTGCCGGTCGTTGCCGACCGCGATGAAGACCGGCCCGTCGGCGGCGGTGAAGGAGTCGTAGGGGGCGATGGTGGGATGTGCCGAGCCGGTGCGGCGGGGCACGGCGCCGCCCGCGAGCCAGGAGGCCGAGTGCGGGTGCAGGAGGCTGACGGCCGTGTCCAGGAGGGTGCAGTCCACGAGTTGGCCGAGGCCCGAGCGGTGGCGTTCGTGCAGGGCGAGCAGGATGCCGGAGAAGGCGAGGATGCCGGTGACCTGGTCGACGACCGGCACCCCGACGCGCAGGGGCGGCCCGTCCGGCTCGCCGTTGACGCTCATCAGACCGCCGTACGCCTGGAGCACCGCGTCGTAGCCGGGCTGCCCGCCGAGCGGGCCGTCGGCCCCGAAGCCGGTGACGCGGCAGTGGACGAGGGCGGGGAAACGGCGGCGCAGTTCCTCGTCGGGGTAGCCCCACTTGGCGAGCGTGCCCGCCTTGAAATTCTCCACGAGGACGTCCGTGTCGCGCAGCAGGGTGTCGAGGATCTCGCGCCCCGCGGGCAGCGACAGGTCGACGACGATGTTCTTCTTGGCCCGGTTGAGGTTCTGGTAGTAGGCGGAGGTGCCAGGAGCGACGAACGGCGGCCCCCAGCCCCGGGTCTCGTCGCCCGCCGGCGGTTCGACCTTCGTGACGTCGGCGCCGTGGTCGGCGAGCATCTGCGCGCAGTACGGCCCGGCCAGGACCCGGGACAGATCGAGCACCTTGAGCCCGGCGAGGGCGCCGTGGCCCGGCTCCTCCCGCTCCTCGGTCGACGCGAAGTCCATGGATCACTGCCCCAGTTCGTGCGTTCGACGGCCGGTCGGAATGCCGCGAGGCTAGGAGTCGGCAGGTCGGCGGGTCAAGAGCGGGCCGCCGCCGGCCGGGCGGATCGCCCCGTCAGTACGGGCGGTCCCCGGCGATCGCGACCCGCTCCGCGACCCGGCGGTGCGGCGCGTAGTCGTCGACGGCGTAGTGCTGGGTCGCGCGGTTGTCCCAGAAGGCGACGTCGCCGGCCTGCCAGTGGAACCGCACCTGGTACTCCGGCACATGGGCCTGTCGTACGAGGTGGCCGAGGAGCCGGTCGCTCTCCGCGCGCTCCATGCCGACGATGTGGGTGGTGAAGGACGTGTTCACGAAGAGCGTCCGGCGCCCGGTCTCCGGGTGGGTGCGCACCACGGGGTGGGTGACGGGCGGGAAGCGGTCCTGGAGCGGGGCCAGCCGTTCGGGGCCGTAGAAGCGGGCGAAGCCGGGGATGAAGTCGTGCACGGCCCGCGCCCCTTCGATGCGCTCCTTGACGTCATCGGCGAGATTGTCGTACGCGGCCGCCATGTCGGCCCACATCGTGTCCCCGCCGAACGGCGGCACCTCGCGCAGCTGCAACACCGCGCCGAGGGCCGGGCACCGGCGGAAGGTGACGTCCGCGTGCCAGACGTTCTCGTACGTGGGGACGGCGCCGGCTCCCTTGTCGAAGCGGACGACGTCCTCGGCGGAGCCGCCGGCGAGCAACGGGTTGGTCTCCAGTTCGCCCCAGTTGCGGGCGAAGGCGCGCTGCTGCCCGGTGGTGAGGTGGGCGCCCCGGAAGAAGAGCACCTTCCACTCCAGGAGGGCGCGGTTCAGCTCGTCGCGCAGGGCGGGCGCGAGGGCCTGCGCGAGGTCGGCGCCGCGGATCTCGGCGCCGATGAGCCGGCCGAGGGGCGTGACGTCGATCAGTTCGTACGGCCGCTCCTGCCACCCCTTCGGCAGGCGGCGCAGGGTGCGGCGGCCTTCGTACATGCCGTCGGCGGGCACGCGGGCCTCGCGCAGGACGGCGGTCGGGGGCTGGGGGGCGCGGTCGGTGACGGCCATGGGGTGTGATCCTTCGGGGCGCGGTGCCGGACGGGGGTGACGGAGCGGTTCCGTACGGCTAGCGGCCCGAGCGCTCGCACCCGCGCCGCCACGGGACGCCGAACGTCCGTGCCGCGGCGGTCAGGTGCTGGATCATGGTCGTCATTGTGGGCCGCGTGGCGTCCCGGGTCAACCGATCGCGAGCGGCGCTTCAGCCGTGCCGGCGCGGCACCCCGAGCACTCCCCCGTACTCGTAGATGCCCTTGTTGAGTGCGGTGGCGCCGAGATAGGGCACGAGGTCCGAGTCGACCGGCGCGAGGGGCGGCTGGGTGGCGTCCGGGCGCCAGTCGACGAGGTTGACGAGGCCCGGCTCCAGGGGTTCGAGGCCGTCGAGCAGCGCGTCGACCTCCGCGGGGGTGCGGGTCTGCCAGGGGACGCCGCCGCCGGAGATGTGCGCGGTCATCGCCGCGCCCCGGGCCGGGTCGTCGGCGACGACCTGGGAGAAGCCGACGAGGCTGCCGGGAGCCGCCCGGTCGATGACGGTCCGCAGGACGCGGGAGGGTTCGTCGGCGTCGGTGAGGTGGTGGCCGACGGAGAGGAAGAGCACCGCGACCGGCTCGTCGAAGTCGATCAGGCGCCGCACGTCGGGGTGGTCCAGGATCGCCTCCTGATCGCGCATGTCCCCGTGGATCACGGTGGTGGAGGAGTCGTCGGCGAGCAGCGCGCGGCCGTGCGCGAGGACGATCGGGTCGACGTCGACGTAGACGACGCGGGCGTCGGGGGCGAAGCGCCGGGCGACCTGGTGGACGTTGGCGTCGGTGGGCAGACCGCAGCCCAGGTCGATGAACTGGCGGATGCCCGCCTCGCGGGTCAGGTACCGCACGGCACGGAAGAGGAACTGGCGGTTCTGCCGGGCGATGTCGACGCACTCGGGGAACGACGGCAGGGTGGAGAGCAGGAAGTCGCGGTCCACCTCGTAGTTGTCCTTGCCGCCCAGCATCCAGCCGTAGGCGCGGGCCGAGGTCGGGATGTCGTAGGGGATGGACGGGCTCGGCGGCGTGGCCGCCGTCCCGGACCGGTTGTCACTGTCCACAGCGCGCTCTCCACCTCTCCCGCGGGGTTCGCGGAACGTGTGCCGTCGGCGTGACACTATCCGGTGATCCACGTTCGGGTGAACTGCTCACGAGAACTCCAACGGAGGCGTGTCGAGCGGTGGTTGGGGACGCGGGTGACCGCATCCCCGGCGGGCGGCGGCCGGGGTGTGCCGTGGTGTGCGCCACCCGCCCGCCCTCCGGGCCGCCGCATGGCGCATGATCGTGGCAGTGAGCCATCCGCACCACTGGATCCCGTTCCACCCCAGAGAGGACCTCCCCATGGAAGACCGCTTCGACGTCGTCGTGCTCGGAGCAGGACCCGGCGGCTATGTGGCCGCCATCCGCGCCGCCCAGCTGGGCAAGCGGGTGGCCGTCGTCGAGGAGAAGTACTGGGGCGGTGTCTGCCTGAACGTCGGCTGCATCCCGACGAAGGCGCTGCTGCGCAATGCCGAGCTGGCCCACCTCTTCACGCACGAGCAGAAGACGTACGGCATCGAGGTCGATGGCCAGGTGTCCTTCGACTACGGCGCGGCGTTCAGCCGCAGCCGCACGGTCGCGGACGGCCGCGTCAAGGGCGTCCACTTCCTGATGAAGAAGAACGGCATCACGGAGTTCGACGGCCGCGGCACCTTCCTGGACGCGAACACGCTCCAGGTGGCGAAGTCCGACGGCACGACCGCCACGATCGGCTTCGAGAACTGCGTCATCGCCACCGGTGCCACGCCCCGGCTGCTGCCCGGCACCTCGCGCAGCGAGCGCGTGGTCACCTACGAGGAGCAGATCCTCGCCGATTCCCTGCCGCGCTCCATCGTGATCGCGGGCGCGGGCGCGATCGGCATCGAGTTCGCGTATGTGCTGCACAACTACGGCGTGAAGGTGACGATCGTCGAGTTCCTGGACCGCGTCGCGCCGCTGGAGGACGCCGATGTGTCCAAGGAGCTGGCGAAGCAGTACCGCAGGCTCGGCATCGACGTGCTGACCTCCACGCGCGTGGAGTCCATCGACGAGTCGGGCGAGCAGGTCCGGGTGACCGTCACCGGCAAGGACGGCAAGGAGCAGGTCCTGGAGGCCGACAAGGTCCTTCAGGCCATCGGTTTCGCGCCGAACGTCACCGGCTACGGCCTGGAGGCGACGGGCGTGGCGCTCACCGAGCGCGGCGCGATCGACGTGGACGGCCGCTGCCGCACGAACGTCCCGCACATCTACGCCATCGGTGACGTCACGGCGAAGCTGATGCTGGCGCACACCGCCGAGGCCATGGGCGTGGTCGCCGCCGAGACGATCGGGGACGCCGAGACGATGGAACTCGACTACCCGATGATCCCGCGCGCCACCTACTCGCAGCCGCAGATCGCGAGCTTCGGCTGGACCGAGGCGCAGGCCAAGGAGAAGGGCTTCGACGTCAAGGTCGCCAAGTTCCCCTTCCAGGCCAACGGCAAGGCGCACGGCCTCGGTGACACCGTCGGCTTCGTCAAGATCGTCAGTGACGCGAAGTACGGCGAGATCATCGGCGCCCACCTGATCGGCCCCGACGTGACCGAACTGCTGCCGGAACTGACCCTGGCCCAGCAGTGGGACCTGACCGTCCACGAGGTGGCGCGCAACGTCCACGCGCACCCGACGCTGGGCGAGGCCGTCAAGGAAGCGGTGCACGGCCTGGCCGGACACATGATCAACTTCTGACGGTACCGGGGGCCCGCGCCGCCGGAAGCGGGCCCGGCACGGGCGGGCGGGGACCGGCCCCAAACCCCCGCCCGTGCACGTCCGTCAGGTCAGTCGGTGGGCCGCCAGTCGCCGAGCCAGTCGGCCCGTTCCTGCGCGGCGGCCTGGGCGTCGGTCAGGTGCGGGCGCTCCCCGCTGGGCCCGCCCGCGCCGGGGCCGGTGTTCTTGTACTCGGCGAAACGGTCGTCCTTCCACGAGAAGCCGCCCATGTCGGTCCACGGGGCCGTCTTGACGGCCGCGCCCAGCTTGCTGTCGCGGATGGTGGCCTGCGGGTCGAGGCTCGCGTCGCCCCCGGCGTGCCAGGGGCGGCCGAGGTGGAAGCTGCGGGCGGTGACGTCACCGTCGACGGTGGTGCGGGTGACGAGGAAGCCCTTGCGTCCGGCCGGGGTGCTGGGCGCGGTGACGTATCCGGCCGAGGTCCCGTTCCAGCGCTTCTTCAGGGTGAGGATGGACTTGTCGATGACCGCGGTGGCGCGGCCGAAGACGAAGTCGGTGTTGCCGATGACGTAGGAGTCGGTGAGCAGGACCCGGCCCGTTTTGTCCTTGGCCGCCGTGTCGAGCAGCAGGGTGTCCTGGTCGCCGCTGACGATGAGGTCGTCCAGGCGGATCCGGTCGGCGGCGGTGCGCAGCGCGACGGCCTGCTGGCCGTCCAGGTGCTGGTTGCGCGCCTCGTCGAAGTCGTTGGAGACGGTGAGGTTGCGGGCCTGGAAGTCGTCGGCCTCGACGGCGACCGTGGCGCTGCCGCCGGTGCCGTACGTACCCGATCCGTCGGGTTTGGCCATGCCGGCGGCGTGGCCCTCGACGATGACGGTGTCCTTGCGGCTGCGGCCGGTGCCCTCGAACGTGACGTGCGGCTTGTTCGCGGGGACCTTCACCGTCTCGCGGTAGGTGCCGGGGGCGATCCGGATCACGACCCGCGAGGTGTTGCCGGCGGGAACGGCGTCGACGGCCTTCTGGACGCTCGTGTACTGGCCGCTGCCGTCCTTGGCCACGGTGAGGGTGCCGGCCGCGGTGGCCCTGCCGCTGTCGTCGGTGCCGAGCGAACTCCTTGGCCCGGTACCGGACTTCAGGAGGGCGGGCAGCGCGGCGGCCTTGTCCAGGCGGTAGGAGTAGTACCGCTTCGGGTCGAACGCGGTGCCGCCGCTCTCGTTGCGGCCGCTGGTGCGGGAGAAGACGTTGCCCCGCTGGACGAGGGCGGCGGTGCCGTCCTTGATGACGGGGTTGTTCATGCCCTCGAAGTAGCTGTTCTCCAGGACCATCTTCGTGCTGCCGCGCGCGTAGTTGCCGTAGGACGAGGTGATGCGGGTGCCCGGGTCGTCCTGGAGGTAGTTGTTGTAGAGGTGCGCGTGCGCGACGTTGTCGGTCGAGGGGTTGCGCTGCTCGGTCTCGCGGAACCAGTTGTGGTGGATCGTCAGGTCCGCGGTCGTGCGCTCGGTCCAGCCGATGCCGAACGTCTTGTTGTTGTCGCTGAGCCTGTTCCACGACACCGTCACGTACGTGGTGTCCTTGCGGCTGTCGATCAGCCCGTCGGCCATGTGCCGCAGGTCGTTGTGGTCGATCCAGACATGGTGCGCGCCGTCCATCTGGATGGCGTCCCAGTCGTGCTCCTTGTCGTTCCAGATGCCGTGGTACGCGTCACGGATCGTGAGGTTCCGGATGATCACGTTGTGCACGCCCTGGCCGAGGAAGAAGCCGCCGCCGACGATCTGCCCCGAGGTGCCCGCGCCCACGATCGTCTTGTCGGAGGCGACCTTGATCTCCTTGCCCTTGGGGTCCATCGGGATCGTGGCGGCCACCACGATGACGTAGGGCTCGGGGGCGGTCGCGTACTTCTCCAGGTCGGTGAGGTTGCGTACGGTGACCGTCCTCCCGTCCCGCCCGCCGTAGGTCCCCTTCTGGCCGAGCGCGTGGACCGACGCGAAGCCGTCGGCGGTGTCGTCGGCCCAGGCCGGTGCCGGGGCGGCCGCCGCCTTGGGCCGCGCGTCCTCGCCGAACACCCCGAAGGCCGTGCCATAGGCGAGGACCCCTGCGGCCGCCAGCACCGTCGGGGCGCCCACCAGGAGCGCCTTCTTCTTTCTGCGGTGCCGCGCCTTGCCGCGGCCGTGCTGCTCAGTCATGGGTCGCTTCCCGTCTGTACGTACGTGGGGCGCCCGTGGATCACGGGCCGCTGAGCAGTCGCCGCGGGGCGCACAAAGGTTGCCGCTCCTTTTGATCTTTCGCCTGATCTTTCGCCGCGGACGGTTCGCCTCTCCCCCAAGACGGGTGGCCGCTCAGCGAGGAGGGGCGGGGACGGCGGCACCGCCCTGGGCCGGGACGGAGCCGGTCGGCGCGCAGTGCTCGGCCACGGTGTCGGCGAAGGCGCGGGCCAGCGGGCCGAGCGCGTCCCAGCGGCGTACCGCCCAGCCGACCGAGAGCGGCGGCAGACCCGGCACCGGGATCATGCGCAGGCCCGCGGGGGCGGGGCCCCGCGAGTCGGGCAGCGCGGGCACGACCGCCTGCCCGAGGCCCAGCTCCGCGAGGAGCACGGCCGTGTCCCAGTCGGCGACACTGGTCCCGGCCGGCAGCACCACGCCCAACTCGCCGAGACGGGCGTCGAGATGGGCACGCGAGGTCGAGTTCACCGGCGGCGTGATGAGCCGGCAGGCGGCCAGGTCGGCGGGTTCGACGCAGGGCCGCCCGGCGAGCGGGTCGTCGGCGCGGACGGCGAGGACCCACGGCAGGTCCACGACGGGCCGCTGTTCGATGCCGCGCACGGGCTCCCCGAGCGTGATCCAGGCGAGGTCGAGGTCGCCGGCGGCGAGCGCGTCGAAACAGCCGCTGCTGGAGCTGACCGTCTGGAACTCCAGGCCCACGCGTGGGTAGCGCCGGCGGAAGTCGACGACGCCTTCGGCCATGAAGTGGCGCACGGAGGTGGCCCCGGTGGTGATCCGCACCGCGCCGCCGTCCCCGCGCGCCTGCTCCCGAAGGCGCCGCACCGCGAGGTCGATGCCGCCGATGCCCTCGGCGGCGGCGGCCCGCAGGACCCGGCCGGCCGAGGTGGGCACCACGCCCCGCGCGTGCCGCTCCAGGAGGCTGACGCCCAGCTCCTTCTCCAGCCGTTTGACGTGCTGGCTCACGGCCGACTGCGTACAGGTGAGGTCGCGGGCCACCGCGCTGAGGCTGCCCGCGCGGCACACGGCCACGAAGACACGGAGATCATCGAGAGTCACGGGGACCGAAGCTACCGCCTGGCCGGACCCCAAGTGAAGCCATTGCTTGGGAAGATGCAAGAAAACCCGAGGATTGACTTGGGTATGTGCCGGGCCCAAGATCGTTGTCGGCCCGGGCGGCGACCCGGTGACGGGCGTCGACCCGGGGTCCGCCGGGCTCCGGGGCCCGGGCCGTGCCCCTCTGCGGAAGGTGATGTGTGGAAGCGCTCGAAATGGTGGCCGTCGCGGCCGCCGGTGTCGCGGCCGGCGGGATCAACGCGGTGGTGGGGTCCGGCACGCTCATCACCTTCCCCACCCTGCTGGCCTTCGGCCTGCCCCCCGTGCTGGCCAACGTGTCGAACAACCTCGGCCTCGTGCCGGGCACCCTCAGCGCCGCGTACGGCTACCGCCGCGAGATGAAGGGGCAGCGCGGGCGTCTGCTGCGGTTCGGCGCGGCCTCCCTCATCGGCGGCCTGATCGGCGCGCTGCTGCTCCTGAAGCTGCCCGCCGACGCCTTCCAGGCGGTGGTGCCGGTGCTGATCCTGACGGCCTGCGTGCTGGTGCTGCTCCAGCCCCGGCTCGGCCGGCGGCTCAAGGAGCGCGAGGGCCGGGGCAGGCGGGACGGCGGCGTGCCGCTGTGGTGCGGCGTCCTCGGCGCCGGCGTCTACGGCGGTTACTTCGGCGCGGCCCAGGGCGTGCTGCTCATGGGCCTGTTCGGCGCCTTCCTCCTGGACGACCTGCAGCGCCTGAACGCCGTGAAGAACGTCCTCGCCTCGCTCGTCAACGGCGTCGCGGCGGTCGTCTTCGTCGTGGTCGCCGACATCGACTGGACGGCGGCGGGTCTCATCGCCGCCGGCTCCACGGTGGGCGGGCTCGTGGGCGCGCGCTACGGCCGCCGCCTGCCGCCGGCCGCCCTGCGCGGCTTCATCGTCGTCGTGGGCGTCACGGCCTCGACGGCCATGATCTTGAACTAGGGGGGCGTGCCGCGAGGTCCCGGACAGCGCGCGGGTGCCGGGCCCGCGTGCGGCCCGCTCCTTCCGGCCGCCCCCCGCACCACGCCGGCACCCCCGATGGTTTATCGTTGAACATGAAGCGGCCCCGGCTGAGATTCCCCCGTCCGGCCGGGGCCGCTTCGCTGCCCCGCCGTAGCCGTCCTCCCCTCTTTCACGCCTTCGTGGGCGAATATGCCGAGCGCACCTCGTGGCACCCGGCCGGGCGGCATCATGCGTCCATGGACGGTGCCAAGCCTGTGCAGGTCTTGTTCACGCCCGAGGAGTACGCCGCGATCGTGGACCACGCGGACCGGCTCGGGATGCCGGTCGCGGAGTTCGTACGCCACGCGGCGACCGTCCACATCGAGAACCACCCCGACACCCCGGCCCCCGAGGCCCGGCGCGGGGCCGGCGTGCCGCCCGTGCAGCGGGGCCTGGGGGCCGGGCGCAAGGTCGCGCTCCAGCGGTTCCTCGACACCCTGGCCGCGACGGCCGAGCCCAAGGAGTGAGCGCCCGGGATCAGGACAGGTCCAGTTCGGGCCGGTAGAGGTCGAGCCAGAGCGCGAGGTCCAGGGTGCGCTCCAGGCCGCGTCGCGACGCCTGGGTGATCTGCGGCGCCTCCCGCTCGGCGGCCCGCGCCGCCCGCTCCCGGTCCACGAGCCCGAAGACCGGGTGGTCCGGCCCGGCGAGCAGATCCTTGACGTGCCCCTGGAGCGCCGTGGCGTACTTGGGGTCCTGCGTGGAGGGGTACGGGCTCTTCACCCGGTCGTACACCGACCTGGGCAGCACATCGGCGGTCGCCTCGCGCAGCAGGCTCTTCTCCCTGCCGTCGAAGGACTTCAGCGCCCAGGGCGTGTTGTACACGTACTCGACGAGGCGGTGGTCGCAGAACGGCACGCGCACTTCGAGCCCCACGGCCATGCTCGCGCGGTCCTTGCGGTCGAGCAGGACGCGGACGAAGCGGGTCAGGTGCAGATGGCAGATCGTGCGCATCCGGTACTCGAAGTCGCTCTCGCCGTCCAGGCGGCGGACGCCCTCCACGGCGCCCGCGTAGCTGTCCTTGACGTACGCGGACAGATCGAGCGCCGCAGTCAGGTCGGGGCGCAGCACGTCGGAGTCGTCGCCGAAGTGGTCCGTGAACCGCACCAGCCAGGGGAACGTGTCGGCCGTGCGCGCCGTTTCGTCGAAGAACTGCAGATAGCCGCCGAAGACCTCGTCCGCGGACTCCCCGGAGAGCGCGACGGTGGAGTGCTCGCGGATGGCACGGAAGAGGAGGTAGAGGGAGGCGTCCATGTCACCGAAGCCCATGGGGAGGTCCCGCGCCCGGATCATCTTGGCGCGCACCTCGGGGTCGGCGAGCGCGTCCGAGTCCAGGACGATGTCGCGGTGCTCGGTGCCCGCCGCCTTCGCCACGTCGTGCACGAAGGGGGTGTCGGGCGTGCCGCGCAGTTCGTCGGCGACGAAGTTGTCCGCCTGGCCGACGAAGTCGACGGCGAAGCTGCGCACCGTCTCGCCCGACTCGGCCAGCTGCCGCGCGGCGAGGGCCGTCATCGCCGACGAGTCGAGGCCGCCGGAGAGCAGCGTGCAGCGCGGCACGTCCGAGACGAGCTGGCGGCGGACGATGTCCTCCAGGAGTTCGCGCACCTTGGCGATGGTCGTGTCACGGTCGTCGGTGTGCGGCCTGGTCTCCAGGGACCAGTACACGTGCCGGCGCAGCCCCGCGCGATCGACGGTCACCACGGTGCCGGGCTCGACCTCGCGCATGCCGTCCCACACGGCGTGGCCGGGGGTCTTGACGACGGTGAACAGCTCGCGCAGTCCGTCCCTGGTGACGCGGCGCCGGGCCAGCGGATTGGCGAGGATCGCCTTGGGCTCGGAGCCGAACAGGACGCCGTCCGGCGTCTCGTAGTAGTAGAAGGGCTTGATGCCCATGCGGTCGCGGACCATGACGAGCTTGTCGTGCCGGGCGTCCCAGACCGCGAACGCGTACATCCCGTTGAGCCGCTCGGCGAGGGCCTCGCCCCACTCCAGGTAGCCGCGCAGGACGACTTCGGTGTCGGAGTCGGTGGCGAAGGGGTGGCCGCGGCGCGCCAGTTCGCGCCGCAGCTCGGTGAAGTTGTAGGTCTCCCCGGAGTAGACGAGGGCGACGGTGCCGGTCGGTGTCTCGGCCGTCATGGGCTGGCGGCCGCCGGGCAGGTCGATGATGGCGAGCCGGCGGTGGCCGAGCGCGGCGGGACCCTCCGTCCACGTGCCGCGGTCGTCTGGTCCCCGGCAGGACATCGTCTCCGTCATGGCGTCCAGGGTGGTGGACGCGGCCGTCAGGTCACGGTCGAAGGAGACCCAGCCGGTGATGCCACACATGTCTTTCCTCCCGGTCGGTGAATTAGTTGTATCTAGCACCTACATAGGGATCCTGTGCCCCCCGAAGGCGTGCGGTCAACACACCGGGGGTCTCGCGACGGCTCGACCCGCATGGTTTCGGCCGGACTTTGCCAAGGCCAGAGGGTGCCTCATGGCTCGTTCCGACTCCCCGGCTCCCCCGAGCAGGGAGGCTCGGACGGGCACGGAAGGAAGAATTCCGGCCACGGGCAAAGTCTTGTCAACGGCCGCCCGGCTGCCGGCCGGACACGTCAGCGAGGAGTCAGGAAGGCCTGCACCGCGGGCGCGTACCGGTCGGTGATCTCGGTGATCGCCGCGGCCCGCAGCCGCGGGCCGCGCGCGATGCCGTACATGACACCGAGCCCGAGCAGCATGCCCGCGGCCAGCTCCGCCCGCAGCCCCGCGTCCGGTCCGGAGAGCCGATCGGTCAGCCGCTGGACCACCTGGGCGCGGAAGTCGGCGCGCAGGATGTCGCCGCGCTCACCGTGGAGCGGGGCGAAGACGATGCGCAAGATGGGGTCGGCGCCCCGCTCGGCCTGGCCGGTCAGCAGGTGGTGGACCATGTGCCGCCCGAGACCCGGAAGGGGCGCGTCCAAGAACGCCTCGGCGTCCGCCGCGAAGGACATGACGTGCGCGAACAGGGCGTCCTTGTTGCCGAAGTACTTCAGGACCAGCGGCGCGCTCACCCCGGCGCGGTCGGCCACCGCCTTGAGGGTGATGTCACCGTACGCGTGACGCGCGAGGAGGTACCGCGCGGCGCGGGTGATCGCCTCTTTGGTTTCCTCGGAGCCCCTGCGGCAGCCGGCCGGCGGGGGCGCGAGGGCACGCGGCGCCTCCGCGGCCCCGGCGCGCGCACCTGCCCCGGACGCCTCCCCCCGCACACTCTCCACACTTTCCACACTCTCCGCGATGACGTGTCTTCTCCCCACGGACACATTCCTTCCACGGTCCCCTCCTGGACGAAACCGCTTGCCCGGGGCGCGCGAATCGCCGGAAATCGGGATGGCCGCCATGAAGCTCCCCCGCCACCACGAGGTGAATGGAAATTCACCATAGCGGGTGAAGGGGTGTCCACCGCCCGGAAGTTGGCATGTGCCGGGAGCGCATGCCTGCCGTTCCCCGGGAATGCGTGCCGTGCGCAACCGGCCATTGCGGAGGACCGTTTCTGCCGCGGGAGGCCCGCTTCGGACGGCTTCGGTCATACTGCCGCCCATGAACCGACTCCGCATCGGCCTGGTGGGCACCGGGCCCTGGGCCACCACCACGCACGCCCCCGCCCTGGCCGCGCACCCCGACGTCGACTTCAGCGGTGTGTGGGGCCGCCGCCCGGAGGCCGCCGCCACGCTCGCCTCCGCACGCGCGACGACGGCGTACGCGGACGCGGACGAACTGTTCGCGGCCAGTGACGCCGTGGCGTTCGCGGTGCCGCCCGATGTGCAGGCGCCGCTGGCCGCGCGGGCCGCGGCGGCGGGATGCCATCTGCTGCTCGACAAGCCGGTGGCCACCACGCCGGACGCCGCGCACCACCTCGCACGGGCCGCCGAACGCGCCCAGGTGGCGTCGGTGGTGTTCTTCACGCTGCGCTTCGCCCCGGACAGCTCCGCCTGGCTGGCCGAACAGGTCGCCCTCGGCGGCTGGTTCACCGGGCGCGCCGACTGGTACGGCTCCTTCTACACCCCCGACGGGGGCGCCGCGTTCGACTCCCCGTGGCGGGCGAGCCGCGGCGGCCTGTGGGACGTGGGCCCGCACGCCCTGTCGATGCTGCTGCCGGTCCTCGGGGACGTCACCGACGTGACGGCGGCGCCGGGGCCCGGCGACACGGCCCACCTCATCCTGCGGCACACCGGCGGCGCGTCCAGCACGGCGGCGCTGAGCCTGACGGCACCGGAGAAGTGCGCGGGCCTCGCGATGGAGCTGCGGGGCGAGCACGGCATCGCGGCGCTGCCGTCCTGGGAGGGCGCGGACGAGGCGTTCCGCAACGCGATCGACGCCCTGGTCGCGGCCGTGCGCACCGGCACGGCACACCCGTGCGACGTCCGGTTCGGGCTGCGGGTCACCCAGATCCTGGCACGGGCACAGGAGCGTATCGCCGCCGCGTGAGCGACCCGGGACGACCGCGGGCGGTCGGTACCGTGGCCGCTACGTAATGGCGAGTGACGGCACCGACCGCAGCCGGTGGACCCACCAGACCGACCGGGGAAGGAGCTCCGCGCGGTCCCGCGTCGCCCTGTTTCCAACCACACGGATCGGAATACGAACAACCGTCCCACACGCTTCCCACATCGGCCCGAGGGGCCTGGGGGGAACCCAATGCCGGGGAATTTCAGCCATTCTCAGGCTCCCCGGACAAGATGCCCCACTGTTGTGCCCGCGCACTCGCCGACGATCAAACCTGCAGGCCGACGAGGTCGCGCACTCCATGATGCCGCAGTGTCTGATCGTTTTCTTCGGGCAATGTTTACTACCAAAGAAGCTGTGAATATTTAGACTGATCACGCTCCAACTCGGCGTGCACCAAGAGGGATTACCCACCATGAACAAGACGGCGCTCCGCGCTCTGCTCCGCGAACGACGCGCCCTCATTGCCCCCGAATCGCATGGCTTCTCCCGGCCGAGCGGTCAGGGGCGGCGGGCTCCCGGTCTGTCGCAGCACCAGGTCGACCAGTTGCTGCACCGCACGTTCGGGACGTACCACCGTCTCGAATCCGGCAACTACCCCAATCCGCCGACCTCCCTGCTGCGGGACGTGGCGCGCCTCTTCGGGCTCAACGAACAGGAGTGGGTCTCCCTCAACCGTTACGCGCTGCTCCAGGACCCGCCCGGCCCGCTCCATCTCTCCTCGGGCAAAGAGGTCCCCGGCGTATGGCAGGAGGCGGTCGACGGCATATCCCACATGGCCTACGTCACCGACGCGTCCTGGGACATGCTCGCCTACAACGAGCCCCTCAACGCCATGTTCCCCGCGGGCAACGTCCCCGGCAACGTGATGCGTTGGATGGTTCTCGACCCCGACGGCCGCCGCGCCCTCATGGACTGGCACGGCGCCTGGGCCCCGATGGTCCTCCCCCAGCTGCGCGCCGCCCTCGCCTCCAGACCCGAGGACGACACCCTCCTGCAGATCGAGAAGGAGGTGCTCGCGGAACCCGAGACCGCCGACCTGTACCGCACGGGCGTCTCCTACCCCCACCCCGACGGGGACGAGCGCCCCTTGCTCCATCCCGAACTGGGGCCCGGCTGGGTCACCATGTGCACGGCGCAGCCCATGACCGCGCCCGGCGCGCGGCTGATGATCCTGGTGTTCCACCCCGGCGAACTGCGCTCCCACCGGCGCTCGCCGATGCTCCGCGCCCTGTGAGCCCCACAGGCCCCACAGGCTTCACTGCCCCCACAAACTCCGCAGGTCCTTGAGGGTCTTCCCCTCACATTCGTCGCAAGACGGCTTCGTGACGGTGAAGTACGTTGTGCCGCACCCGTACGTCCTCACGAGCCCTGTCGGAGCCGCCCTGTGCCCGCTTACGTCTCCAGACCGCAGACCGTCGTCGGTGACCACAAGGTCACCACAGCGGAGATAGCCGACGACATACGCGCCCACCACGCCGGCCACCCCCGCCTGCGGGCGATCCTGCGCGTGGTGGAGAACTGCGGCGTACGGACCCGTAATTTCAGCCGCCCCCTGGCCGCCCCCACCGTGTCGGGTGCGGCCGACATCGGCGAGCGCGCCCGCGCCGCGTTCACCGACGCGCTCACGATGGCCGAACGCGCCGCTTCCGCCGCGCTGGACACCGCGGGCCTTGAGGCCCGCGACATCGACGCGATCGTCACGACCCACAGCACCGGCTGGTCCGTCCCGAACCTCGACGTCAACCTCATCGCACGGCTCGGCCTGCGCCCCACGGTCCGGCGCATCGCGCTGACCACGCTGGCCTGCCCGGGCGGCACCCACTGCCTCATGCGGGCGGCCGAACTCGTCGCGGCGCGCCCCGGCAGCAAGGTCCTCGTCGTGGCGGCCGAGGTCATCTCCAGCGTCTATCACCACGCCGACACCGGCATCGAAGCGATGATCTACAAAGCCCTCTTCGGGGACTCCGCGGCCGCCGCGGTCGTCACCGATGTCCCGCTGGGTCCGGGGCTCGCGATCGAGGACTCCTTCGAGTACGTCCTGCCGGACAGCCTCGACCGGCAGCGCGGCCGGATCTCCCCGGACGGCTTCCACTTCGACTCGACCAAGCAGGCCCTCACCGCCGCCGACGACGTACTGCCCGCGCTCACCGCATGGGTCGGCGCGCGGCCGGTGGACTTCGCCGTCATCCACCCCGGCAGCCCGCGCATCATCACCGACACCGCCGCCTCGCTCGGCCTGGACGCCCACGCGGCGCGGCACTCCACGGACACCCTCACCGACGAGGGGAACCTCGGCGGGGTGAGCATCCTGCGCGTCCTCGAACGCACCCACGGCGGGCCGCCCGCCGACGGCGCTCCCGGCATCGCGGTGGCCTTCGGCCCCGGCTTCTCCATGGCGGCGCTGCGCTGCCGCTGGCGCTCCTGACCCTCGCCGCGCCCGCCGATATTCGCTTGCCGCCCCTTGACCGCCCCTGTTGAAGTGACGGAATGGATCACGCAGCGGCGCTGGCCGCGTACGACCGGCAGATCAGGCGCGACGCGCGAAGCGACAGTCCTGGTACGCGCGTCGAGCGGGTCGGCGGCATCGTCCGCCAGACAGGGTCCGAGCACGACTGGAACGGCGTCCTGTGGGCGGACATCGACGCGACGACGGCGGACGCCGTGATCGCGGAGCAGGTACGGCACTACACCGCCGCCCGCCGCGCGTTCGAATGGAAGCTCCACTCCTACGACCGCCCCGCCGATCTGGCCGGGCGGCTCCTCACCGCGGGGTTCGTGGCCGAGCCCACGGAGACCGTGATGGTCGCCGAGGCGCAGGGGCTGCCGGCCGGGCCCGAGCTGCCCGAGGGCGTGCGGCTGCTGCCGGTGACGGACGCGGCCGGCGTCCGGCTCATGGCCGAGGCCCATCTGGCGGCGTTCGGCGAGGGCGACGCCGCGCTGAGCGAGCGGCTCGCCCAGCGGGTGCTCGCCCAGCTGGCCGAAACGCCCGACGAGATCATCGCGGTGGTCGCGATGGCCGGTGACCGTCCGGTGTGCGGCGCCCGGATGGAGTTGCGCCCCGGCTCCGACTTCGCCGGACTCTGGGGCGGCGGCACCGCACCCGGGTGGCGCGGCAGCGGCATCTACCGCGCGACGGTGGCCCACCGCGCCCGGATCGCCGCCGAGCGCGGCTACCGCTACCTCCAGGTCGACGCCTCCGACGACAGCCGCCCGATCCTGGACCGGCTGGGCTTCGCGACGCTGTGCACGACCACCCCATACGTGTACCAGCCGTGAGACGGACCCCGCCTCCCGCCGCGGCGGACGGGAGGCGGGGCACGCGGGGCACACGGGGTGCCGGATGCCGGTTGCCGGTTGCCGGTTGCCGGTTGCCGGTTGCCGGTTGCCTCAGCGGATCGGCATGCCCGAGAGGGTCCGCGCGATGACCAGGCGCTGGATCTCGCTCGTGCCCTCGAAGATGGTGTAGATCGCGGCGTCGCGGTGCATGCGCTCCACCGGGTACTCGCGGGTGAAGCCGTTGCCGCCGAGGATCTGCACGGCCTGCGCGGTGACCTTCTTGGCGACCTCGCTCGCGTAGAGCTTCGACATCGAGCCCTCGGCGGACTCGAACTTCTTGCCCGTGCTCGCCATCCACGAGGCGCGCCACACCAGGAGGCGTGCCGCGTCGATCTGGGTGCGCATGTCGGCGAGCTGGAAGGCCACGCCCTGGTTGTCGATGATCGGGCGGCCGAACTGCGTGCGCGTCTTGGCGTACTCCAGGGCCTCTTCGTACGCGGCGCGGGCCGTGCCCACCGCCATCGCGCCGACGGCCGGGCGGGACGCCTCGAAGGTGGCCATCGCCGCGTTCTTCACGCGCTCGCCGCCGGACTTGGCGCGCTCCCGGGCGCGGGCGAGGCGCTCGTCCAGTTTCTCCTTGCCGCCCAGCAGGCAGTGTCCGGGGACGCGTACGTCCTCCAGGACCACCTCGGCGGTGTGCGAGGCGCGGATGCCGTGCTTCTTGAACTTCTGGCCCTGGGACAGTCCCGGGGTCCGGGGCGGGACGATGAAGGAGGCGTGCCCCTTGGAGCCCAGCTCGGGGTCGACGACCGCGACGACGACGTGGACGTTGGCTATGCCGCCGTTGGTCGCCCAGGTCTTCGTGCCGTTCAGGACCCACTCGTCCTTGGCCTCGTCGTAGACGGCACGGGTGCGCATGGCGGCCACGTCGGACCCCGCGTCCGGCTCGGAGGAGCAGAAGGCGGCGACCTTGACGTCGTCGGCGTCGCCGTACATCTGCGGGATCCAGGTGCCGATCTGCTCCTCGGTGCCGTTGGCGAGCACCCCGACGGCGGCCAGGCCCGTGCCCATGATGGACAGGCCGATGCCCGCGTCGCCCCAGAAGATCTCCTCGGTGGCCATCGGGATGCCGAGGCCCGTCGGGTCGAAGAACTGCTGGGCGTAGAAATCCAGGGAGTAGATGCCGAGCTTCGCCGCCTCCTGGATGATGGGCCAGGGAGTCTCCTCGCGCTCGTCCCACTCGGCGGCCGCGGGGCGGATCACCTCGGCGGCGAACCCGTGGAGCCAGTCCCGGACCTCCTTCTGTTCGTCGTTGAGCTCCATGGTGAACTCGGCCATGACCCCTCCAGGACCAGCGATCAACTGCGGCGTTACTAGCGGTAACGAAAGTCTGTTACCGGCCAGTAGTCCGTGTCAACCTCCGGCAGCCCGTTCGATGCCCGCCGCCCGCCAGGTGTTACGTTGCGCGTGCGGGACGCAATCGCACGGGGCGGGGAGAAACGCTATGGAGACCACACAGCGGAACGATCAGCACAAGTCCGCCGAGCACCGGCGGCGCGAGCTGCTGGAGGCCGCGGACCGGGTGGTGCTCCGTGACGGCCCCGGCGCCTCCATGAACGCCATCGCCGCGGAGGCGGGCATCACCAAGCCCATCCTCTACCGCCACTTCGGCGACAAGGGCGGCCTGTACGCCGCCCTCGCCAAGCGGCACACGGACGCGCTCCTCGAAGCCCTGCGCGCCGCCCTGGACGCCCCCGCCGAACGCAGGGAGCGCGTCGAGGCGACGCTCGACACCTACCTCGCGGCGATCGAGGCCCGCCCGCAGGTGTACCGCTTCCTGATGCACCCCTCCGAGGCCCCCTCCCCCGGCGAGCAGGGCTTCGACGTCGGTCTGCACTCCGCCCCCGTCCTGCGCCGCCTCGGCGAGGAGCTGGCGGAGGTCATCGAGGAGCGCGTCGACCTCGGCCCCGACGGCGCCCAGCTGGCCCGGGTGTGGGGACACGGCATCGTCGGCATGATGCACGCGGCCGGCGACTGGTGGCTCGGCGAACGGCCCTGCTCGCGCGAGCAGTTGGTGCGCAGCCTGGCGGATCTGCTCTGGGGGCGCCTGGCCGCCGCGGGCAACCGCGTCGGCGGGCCGGGATTCTGAGCGGGCGTCCGCCCCGGCGCTCGCGCCGGCCCGCGGCGGACCTCAGCCGTCGCGGGCGGCCCCCTCAGCTGTTCCAGGAGGCCCTGGCGGCGGCCCGCAGCACCCTGCGGCGCCGCCAGCCGCTGACGCGGTCGGTGTAGACCCCGCCCTCCAGGTGGTCGCACTCGTGCTGGAGGCAGCGCGCGAACCAGCCCGTCCCGTGCACCCGCACGGGCTCCCCCCGCAGGTCGAACCCTTCGACCACGGCGTGGTCGAAACGGGGCGTGCCCGCTTCGAGACCCGGCAGCGACAGACAGCCCTCGGGGCCGCGCACGGTGACCCCGTCCGCCGTGACGAGTGTCGGATTGACCACGTGCCCGAGGTGGCGGACGTCCTCGTCGTCCGGGCAGTCGTAGACGAACACCCGCTTGGCCACGCCGATCTGATTCGCGGCCAGCCCCACGCCCTGCGCCGCGTACATCGTCGCGAACATGTCCTCGACCAGCCGCGCCAGTTCGGGCCCGAAGTCGCTCACCTCCGCGCAGGCCGTGTGGAGCACGGGGTCACCGAGCAGGGTCAGAGGTCGTACGCGCCCCGAGGCGCCCGGGATCGAGCCGTGTCGCATGGCGGCAAGAGTACGGTCCTGAAGTGGAGCGGCGCCGAGGTGGTGCCGTGGTTCGGGCTTGTCGGCGGATCTCGATAGGCTGAGCAGAGAAACGATGCCGGGGGCAGGCGCGGCGCCGTACGCAAGGAGGATCTCGACAGATGTCAGGCAACACGGACCCGCTCTCGCCGCGGGCCAAGCTGGCCGTGACGGCGGGCAAGGCGGCCGCCGCGGTGTCGCGCGCCGCGGGCCGCGGCAGCGGATCGGTGATCGGCGGCAAGGTCGCGCTCAGGCTCGACCCCGAGCTGCTCGGACGGCTCGCCACACACCTGGACGTCGTCCTCGTGTCGGCCACCAACGGCAAGACGACCACCACGCGTCTGATCGCGGAGGCCCTGCGCGCCAGCGGCCCGGTGGTCTCCAACGCCCTCGGCGCCAACATGCCCGCCGGGATCACCTCGGCGCTCGCCGGCGGCTCCGACGCCCGGTACGGCGTGATCGAGGTCGACGAGAAGTACCTCGCGGGCGTCGCCCGTGACGTGGACCCCAAGGCCATCGCGCTGCTGAACCTCTCGCGCGACCAGCTGGACCGCGCCGCCGAGACCCGCATGCTCGCCGAGAAGTGGCGCGAGGGCCTGGCCGGCACCAAGGCCGTCGTCGTCGCCAACGCCGACGACCCGCTGGTCGTCTGGGCCGCCTCCTCCTCGCCGAACGTGGTGTGGGTGGCCGCGGGCCAGGAGTGGAAGGACGACGCCTGGTCGTGCCCGTCCTGCGGTGGCGTCATGCAGCGCCCCGGGGACGACTGGTTCTGCGGCGAGTGCGGCTTCCGCCGCCCCGCGCCCAGCTGGGTGCTCTCCGGCGACCACGTCCTGGACCCGCACGGCTCCGCCTGGCCGATCCACCTGCAGCTGCCCGGCCGCGCCAACAAGGCCAACGCCGCCTCCTCGGCCGCCGTCGCCGCCGTCTTCGGTGTCCCGCCGCAGGTCGCCCTGGAGCGCATGTACCAGGTGCAGGCGGTCGCCGGACGCTATGACGTCGTGCAGTTCCAGGGCCGCGACCTGCGGCTGCTCCTCGCGAAGAACCCCGCGGGCTGGCTGGAGACGTTCTCGCTGATCGACCCGCCGCCGACCCCGGTGATCCTCTCCGTCAACGCCCGGGGTGCCGACGGCACCGACACCTCCTGGCTGTGGGACGTCGACTACACCCGTCTCGCCGGTCACCCGATCTTCGTGCTCGGCGACCGCAAGCTGGACCTGGCGGTGCGCCTGGAGGTCGCGAACCTGGACTTCCGGGTCTGCGAGAGCCTCGACGAAGCGGTGCAGCTCGCCCCGCCGGGACGCATCGAGACGATCGCGAACTACACCGCGTTCCAGGACCTGCGCCGCCGCGTCGGCAACTGACCCCACCGGCCCCTCTAGACCTTTTCGTAGGGACACATGAGCATGAGCGACAACAGCCTGCGGCTGGTGTGGGTCTACCCCGACCTGCTCAGCACGTACGGAGACCAGGGCAACGCCCTGGTCGTGGAGCGCCGCGCCCGCCAGCGCGGCCTCCAGGTCGAGCGGTACGACGTGCGCAGCGACCAGCCGATCCCCACCTCCGGTGACATCTACCTCATCGGCGGTGGCGAGGACCGCCCCCAGCGGCTCGCAGCGGAGCGGCTGCGCCGCGACGGCGGCCTCGAGCGCGCCGTGGGCAACGGCGCGATCGTCTTCTCGGTCTGCGCCGGCTACCAGATCCTCGGCACCGAGTTCATCAACGACCTCGGTCAGCGCGAGCCGGGCCTCGGCCTGCTCGACGTGGTCTCCACCCGCGGCGAGGGCGAGCGCTGCGTCGGTGACGTCCTCGGCGACATCGACCCGCAGCTGGGCCTGCCCCCGCTGACCGGCTTCGAGAACCACCAGGGCATCACGCACATCGGTCCCTCCGCGCGCCCCTTCGCCCGCGTCACGCTCGGCCGGGGCAACGGCACGGGCGACGGCACCGAGGGCGCGTACAACGGCACGGTCTTCGGGACGTACATGCACGGCCCGGTCCTGGCCCGCAACCCGCTGATCGCGGACCTGCTGCTCAAGCTGGCCCTCGACGTGAACGCGCTGCCGCCCACGGACGACCGCTGGTACGAGGCGCTGCGTGCCGAGCGCATCAACGCCGCACAGCAGCCCGCGTAGCACCCGCCCCGCCGGCCGCGCGGTGGCCCGCTTGACGCCCCGCCCGCACATGTGAGCGGGGGCGTCCAGCCCTCGGACGCCTGATGCGGGCCCGCCCCCCGGCGCCTATAGGGTGGCGGGGATCCAGCCGGACGACGTGGTCCGGCCCTTTCGGCCCACGTTGCAAAGGTTTCCCGGGCTATGCGCATTGGTGTCCTGACCTCCGGCGGCGACTGCCCCGGCCTGAACGCCGTCATCCGCTCCGTCGTGCACCGCGCGGTCGTGGACCACGGCGACGAGGTCATCGGCTTCCACGACGGCTGGAAAGGCCTCCTGGAGTGCGACTACCGCAAGCTCGACCTGGACGCGGTGGGCGGCATCCTCGCCCGCGGCGGCACGATCCTCGGCTCCTCGCGCGTGCAGCCCGCCCATCTGCGGGACGGTGTGGAGCGCGCCCGGGGCCATGTCGCCGATCTCGGCCTCGACGCGATCATCCCGATCGGCGGTGAGGGCACGCTGAAGGCGGCCCGGCTGCTGTCCGACGCGGGCCTGCCGATCGTCGGCGTGCCCAAGACGATCGACAACGACATCGCCGTCACCGACGTCACCTTCGGCTTCGACACCGCGGTGGGCGTAGCGACGGAGGCGCTCGACCGCCTCAAGACCACCGCCGAGTCGCACCAGCGAGTGCTGATCGTCGAGGTCATGGGCCGGCACACGGGCTGGATCGCCCTGCACTCCGGCATGGCGGCCGGCGCGCACGCCATCGTGGTGCCCGAGCGCCCCTTCGACATCGAGGAGCTGGCCGCGAAGGTCGGCGAGCGGTTCTCGGCGGGCAAGAAGTTCGCGATCGTCGTGGCCGCCGAGGGCGCCAAGCCCCGGGCCGGGTCCATGGACTTCGACGAGGGCGCCAAGGACGTCTACGGCCACGAGCGGTTCGCCGGCATCGCCCGTCAGCTCTCCCTCGAACTGGAGCAGCGCCTCGGCAAGGAGGCGCGGCCCGTCATCCTCGGCCACGTCCAGCGCGGCGGCACCCCGACCGCGTACGACCGCGTCCTCGCGACCCGCTTCGGCTGGCACGCGGTGGAGGCCGTGCACCGCGGCGAGTTCGGCCGGATGACGGCCCTGCGCGGCACGGACATCACGATGGTGCCGCTCGCCGAGGCCGTCGAGACGCTGAAGACCGTGCCGGACGAGCGGTACGCCGAGGCGGAGTGCGTGCTCTAGTCGTTGCCCGTTGCACTATCCGCCCCCGGTCACGTCAGCGGCCGGGGGCGGTTCTACTCTGGTGCCGACGCACGTCGCACAATCCGCACGAATCAGGAGCCACCGGATGGATCACAGCGGGCACGGCATGAACATGGATCTGCCGCCGTTCACGCTGGGGCGAGGCCTGGAACTCTCCGCCGACCCCTTCTTCCTCATCGGCTGCCTGGTGGCCCTCGCCCTGTACGGGTGGGGCGTGACGCGGCTCGTGCGGCGCGGCGACAAGTGGCCGGTGGGCCGCACGATCTCCTTCGTGACCGGCATCCTCACCGTCCTGCTCGTGATGTGCACCAAGCTCAACGACTACGGCATGGTCATGTTCAGCGTGCACATGGTCCAGCACATGGTGATCAGCATGCTGTCGCCGATCCTGCTGCTGCTCGGCGCGCCGATCACCCTGGCCCTGCGCGGCCTGCCGGCCGCGGCGCGCGGTCACAAGGGGCCGCGCGAGTGGCTGCTGTGGCTGCTGCACAGCCGGTACACGCGGATCATCACGCACCCCGCGTTCACGATCCCGCTGTTCATCGCGAGCCTGTACGCGCTCTACTTCACGCCGATCTTCGACACCCTGATGGGCTCCAAGGCGGGCCACATCGGGATGATGGTGCACTTCCTCGCCGTCGGCCTGGTCTTCTTCTGGCCGATCATGGGCGTCGACCCGGGGCCGCACCGCCCCGGCTACGTGATGCGGATGCTGGAGCTGTTCGCCGGCATGCCCTTCCACGCGTTCTTCGGCATCGCGCTGATGATGGCGACCCAGCCGATGATCGGCACGTACCTGCACCCGCCGGCCTCGCTGGGCATCGATCCGCTGGCCGATCAGGAGGCGGCGGGCGGCATCGCCTGGGCCTTCAGCGAGATCCCCTCCGTGGTGGTCCTGGTGGCCCTGCTCTTCCAGTGGCGGCGCTCGGAGGACCGTGAGGCCCGCCGCAAGGACCGCGCCGCGGACCGCGACGGGGACAAGGAGCTGGAGGCGTACAACGCCTATCTGGCCTCACTGGCCGCACGCGGCCGCTAGCGCGGGAGGCCCTCCACGGGTCACGATGGTCTTCGGACCGCGGTCTTGGCGCGCAGGCGCCCGGGACTGCCGGGAGGAGGCTGAGCGATGCCCGGTTCCACGAAGACCATGGGTGGGTTCACCATCGGAGGCCTGGTCATGGTGACGGCCTATTCGGTGACGCTCGGGAGCAACGGCTGGCTGTGGTTCGGCTGGGTCGTCCTTGGACTGATCACGCTGGCGATGGTGCTGTCGCGCGCCGCGTGAGGCGCGCCGCGCGACAGCCGGGGGCCGGGAGTGCCGCTTCGGCCCGCCCCGTACGTCAGAAGCGGAAGACGTGAGCGGTGTCCACGTCCATCGCGCAGGCGTTGGGGTACTTCTTGTGCCAGTTGACGCTCCGGCCCCGGTAGGTGCCGGTCGCCGTGACGGTCACCGGGTCGTACTGCTTGGTGCACGCGTGCGGCTCGTCGGCCAGCTTGTCGAAGTTTCCCTTGGCCCGGCCGATGGCCGCGCACGCCTTGGCGGCGTGCGGGTGGTGGCCGTGCCCGTCGGGCCGGGGGTGGCAGCGCAGCAGGACGCCGCGGACCCAGGTGTTGTCGGAGCCCGAGACGGTGAGGAAGAGGCCGCGCTGGCGTGGGGCGGGGGCCTCGTCCGCCGCCTGGGCGGGGACGGCGGCGCCGAGCGCGATCAGAGCGGCGGCTGCGACGGTGAAGGGGCGCATGCGAAACCTCCGGGGGGAGTGACGGTGACGTGCGGTGGCGTCGGTGCGTGGCGTCGGGGACGCCGGGAGGCAACCAGCGCATCCTCCGTCCGGGCCGTGCGTCGAGCCGCCTCGCCGGTGAGTCGCCCGCGCGGCGGCGGGTAAGAGCCCGAACGGGCTCTCGCGTACGCGTCGCCGATTGGCTACGGTGCGTCGGCACCCGGATCAGGGAAGGTGGCCGTCATGTTCTATCTGCTGCTCAAGTACGTGATCCTCGGTCCGCTGCTACGGCTGCTGTTCCGGCCGAGGATCGAGGGTCTGGAGCATGTGCCCGAGTCCGGTGCCGCGATCGTCGCCGGAAATCATCTGTCGTTCTCCGACCACTTCCTGATGCCGGCGATCATCAAGCGGCGCATCACCTTCCTCGCCAAGGCCGAGTACTTCACGGGGCCCGGCGTCAAGGGCCGGCTGACGGCCGCGTTCTTCCGCAGCGCGGGGCAGATCCCGGTCGACCGCTCCGGCAAGGAAGCGGGCCAGGCCGCGATCCGGGAGGGGCTCGGGGTGCTGCGCAAGGGGGAGCTGCTCGGCATCTATCCCGAGGGCACGCGCTCGCACGACGGGCGGCTGTACAAGGGCAAGGTCGGGGTGGCCGCGATGGCGCTCAAGGGGGAGGCGCCGGTGATCCCCTGCGCGATGATCGGCACCTTCGAGGCGCAGCCGCCGGGGAAGAAGGTGCCGCGCATCCGGCGGGTGACGATCCGCTTCGGTGAGCCGCTCGACTTCTCCCGGTACGCCGGCATGGACAACGAGAAGGCGGTCCTGCGGGCCGTCACCGACGAGATCATGTACGCGATCCTCGGCCTCTCCGGTCAGGAGTACGTCGACAAGTACGCGGCGGTCGTGAAGGCGGAGGAGGCCGAACGCGCCGCGACGCGCGGCAAGGAGCCGCGCGGGCTGCCGCGGAGGCCGCTGGGCCCGCGCCCCCGAACTATGATCCCGGAGTCGAATGCGTCGACTGCACGGCGGAAGGCGCCCGAGGGGCGCGGCGGGGAGGCCAAGTGAGCGAGCAGCACGCCCAGTACACCAAGCTGGTGGGACTGCTGGACGAGCGGGGGGCGGCGTACCGGGTCATCGAGCACGAGCCGGAGGGCGCCACGGAGGCGGTGAGCGCGCTGCGGGGCAACACCCTGGAGCAGGCGGCCAAGTGCATCGTGGTGATGGTGAAGACCGGCAAGAAGACGAAGCGGTACGCCCTCGCCGTGGTGCCGGGTGACCGGCGCGTCGACCTGAACGCGCTGAAGGCGCTGCTCGGCGGCACGTATGCCGGGTTCGCGACGCAGGAGGTGGCGGAGCGGCTCTCGGGGAGCGTCAGCGGGACCATCCTGCCGTTCTCGTTCGACCCGGAGCTGGAACTGGTCGTGGATCCGGCGTTGTTGGACCACGAGGAGATCTTCTTCAACGCGGCGCGCCTCGACCGGTCGCTGGCGCTGCGGACGGCGGACTACCGGGAGATCGCCGCCCCTCGGATCGAGGCGATCTCCCAGTAGGCCGAACGCCGCGGCCGACGGTCAGCCCAGGTCGCGCAAGGCGTGGTCCAGTACGCGGCGCACCCGCAGGGCGTCCGGTGCGACGGCGGTGACGAGGACGCCGGGTCCGGCCAGGGGGGTGAGCGCGGCCCACTCCCCCAGGGTCGTCGCGGGCGGCTTGTGCCGCTCGTACTGCGGGCGCACGACGACGAGCTGGCCGACGGCGCGGTGGCCGGCGAGGACGGCGGGGCCGTCCCAGCCACCGGGGGCGCCCGGGCCGCAGGAGAGTTCCTGGTCGAGCAGGGTCGCCCCAGCGCGGCGCACGGTGAGCCGGCTGGTCAGGCGGCCGCAGGATTCGCCGGTGCGGCCGAGCACCTGCTCCTCGCGCAGGACCAGCCGGGCGCCGCGGGCCAGCTCCGCGCGCGTGGTGATCCGCAGGTCGCTCTCGCGCACCGAGATCAACTGCTCGGGCAGCCAGTGCAGTTCGGCGTCGTCGGCGACGGTGAGGCGTACGTCGTAGCGCGCCGCCTCCCGGGTCTGGCCGGGCAGGGCGAGGGTCGCCGCCGCGGAGCCGATGTGCAGCCTCGCCCCTTCGTCCGCGGTGGCCTCCACGGTGAGGTGGTCGCCGCCGAGGGGGCCGCTCATGGCGCCGACCAGCGTGACGCGTGCGGCCGGCCCGGTCGAGCGGGTGCGGCGCAGCGCCAGCGGTCCTTCGCCGTCGAGCACGGGCAGCGCGGTGCCGCCCCGGCCGTCGGCGCGGGCCACGACGCGGGCGGTGGCCCGCAGGCCCGCGCCGCCGCGCGCACGGGCGCCGCCCGCCGGGGCGAGGTCGGCCCTCACGCCGACGCGGTCCATGCGGCGTACTGCGCGCGCACCCAGGCGGCGACCGGGCCGACGCCCTCCGCGGAGCGCAACGACTGGAAGATGACGGGGAGTTCGGCGCGCTGCGTCTTGGCGTCGGCCGCCATCCGGGCGAGGTCGGAGCCGACGTGCGGGGCGAGGTCGGTCTTGTTGACCACGAGCAGGTCGGCCGTGGTGACGCCGGGGCCGCCCTTGCGCGGGATGTCGTCGCCGCCCGCGACGTCGATGACGAAGATCTGGGCGTCGACGAGGCCCTTGGAGAAGGTGGCGGTGAGGTTGTCGCCACCGGACTCGACGAGGATCAGGTCGAGCGGGCCGACCTCGTCCTCCAGGTCCTCGACGGCCTCCAGGTTGGCGGAGATGTCGTCGCGGATGGCGGTGTGCGGGCAGGCGCCGGTCTCCACGGCGGTGATCCGCTCGGGCGGCAGGACGGCCTCGCGGAGCAGGAACTCCGCGTCCTCGCGGGTGTAGATGTCGTTGGTGACGACGGCCAGGGACAGCTGGTCGCGCAGCGCGTGGCACAGGGCGGCGACGGTCGCGGTCTTGCCGGAGCCGACGGGCCCGCCGAGCCCGATGCGCAGCGCACGGCGCCGCCCGTCGGGCCGCACGGCGTCGGCACTGACGGCGACGGCCCCGTCGTGGGAGTGGTCGAGGTGCATGATTTTCTCCAATGGTCGAGGCGAGCCGCGAATCTCCGGCCCACCCGGCGTTTGAGGGCGAGGCCGAGCATCTCCAGCCCGCCCGGCGTTTGAGGGCCCGTCCCGAGCGTGAGGACGAGGCCGGACAACTCAGCCCGTCCGGCGTTTGAGGACGAGGCCGTCCAGGCCGATGAGGGGGGTCCGGGGGCACAGCCCCCGGGGCGGCGCCGAGCTAGGACGCGAACAACCGCACAGGCCACCCCGCATGCGCCTCCGCCCCGATCTCCAGCAGCGGAGCCGACGCGGCGGGCAGCGCCTCCACGCCGTCGGCGGCGACGCGCCCGGCCGCCTCGACCGCCTCCTGGGCGACACGGTCCAGGTCGGGGGCGAGCCGCGCCAGGACCGCCGTGGCGTCGAAGGGGTCGAGGCTCAGCAGCCGCACCGTGGCGGTCGCCGGACCACTGACACCTTCGTACGCGGAGCAGTACGCGGCGTCCCGCGGCCCGAGTCCGGCGGCGCGGGCGGTGAGCCCGAGGACGACCGGCTGGTGGGCGCCCTTGGGGAACCGCCGCGCAAGCGCGTCGAGTTCGGGGTGGGGCCAGGTGGCGCGGGCGGCCCGCATCAGCTGCCGCCCGAGCCGTCGCGCCGCCGTGCGCAGGGCGGGCGAGGGCGTGCGGGCATCGGCCGCTTCGTCCAGGGCGGCCGGGTCGACGCCGAGGGCGGCGGCCGCCGCGAGGGCGGCCGCAACCAGACCGCTGGTGTGCAGTCGCCCCCGGCAGAAGGCCTCCAGGCTCTCGGCCCCGGTGACGCGGCCCGCCTTGGCGGCCGCTTCGGCCCCGCCGGAGTGGGCGTGCCCACCGGCGGGAAAGCGGCCGTCGGCGAGGACGAGAAGTGCTGCGCGTGACATGTGATCGTCGCCAGTGGTGTCGTGAGGGCCGTCAGAAGAGGAAGTACCGCTGGGCGAGCGGCAGTTCCGCCGCGGGCGACGGCTCGACGAGTTCGCCGTCGATGGTGACGGCGAAACTGTCGGCGGCGACCTCCACGCGGGGCAGCGCGTCGTTCTGCCGCATGTCCGCCTTGGAGCGCCCGCGGGTGGAGCGGATGGGCAGGAACGGCTTGGCCAGGCCGAGGCGTTCGGGCAGTGCGTCGTCCAGGGCCGACTGGGTGACGAAGTTGATCGAGTTGAGGCCCGGCGCCCTGCCGTGGGCGCCGAACATGCGGCGCGGCAGCACTGGCTGCGGGGTGGGGATGGAGGCGTTGGCGTCGCCCATCTGCGCGTAGGCGATCTGTCCGCCCTTGAGGACGAGCTGCGGCTTGACGCCGAAGAACGCCGGTTCCCACAGCACCAGGTCGGCGAGTTTGCCGGGCTCGACCGAGCCGACCTCGTGGTCGATGCCCTGGGCGACGGCCGCGTTGATCGTGTATTTGGCGACATAGCGACGGGCGCGGTGGTTGTCCGCGCGGGTGTCGCCCGGCAGGAAACCGCGGCGTCGCTTCATGACGTGGGCGGTCTGCCACGTACGCATGATCACCTCGCCGACGCGCCCCATCGCCTGGGAGTCCGACGACATGATCGAGATGGCGCCGAGGTCGTGGAGGATGTCCTCCGCCCCGATGGTGGTGGGGCGGATGCGGGACTCGGCGAAGGCGAGGTCCTCGGGGACGGCGGGGTTGAGGTGGTGGCAGACCATCAGCATGTCGAGGTGCTCCTCGACGGTGTTGACGGTGTGCGGCCGGGTCGGGTTGGTCGAGCTGGGCAGCATGTTGGGCAGCGACACCGCCGTGATCATGTCGGGGGCGTGCCCGCCGCCCGCGCCCTCGACGTGGAAGGCGTGCAGGGTGCGGCCCGCGACGGCGTCGAACGTGGCGTCGATGAAGCCCGCTTCGTTCAACGTGTCCGTGTGCACGGCGAGTTGGGCGCCGGTCTCCTCGCACACGTTCAGGCAGGCGTCGATGGCGGCGGGGGTCGCGCCCCAGTCCTCATGGATCTTGAAGCTGACGGCGCCGGCGCGGAGCTGGGCGTGCATCGACTCGGCGTTGACGGTGTTGCCCTTGCCGAGGAGGCCGATGTTGACCGGGCTCGCCTCCAGGGCCGCGAACATCCGGGCCAGGTGCCAGGCGCCCGGGGTGATCGTGGTCGCCTTGCTGCCCTCGGCGGGCCCCGTGCCGCCGCCGAAGAGCGTGGTGACGCCCGAGGCGAGGGCCTCGTCGACGATGGTCGGCGAGATGAAGTGGATGTGGGTGTCGATGCCGCCCGCGGTGAGGATCCTGCCGTTGCCGGCGATGACCTCGGTCTCGGGGCCGATGACGAGGTCGGGGTGGACCCCGTCCATGGTGTCGGGGTTGCCGGACTTGCCGATGCCGGTGAGACGGCCGTCGCGGATTCCGACGTCGGCCTTGACGATCCCCCAGTGGTCGATGATCACCGCGCCGGTGATCACGGTGTCGGGGGCGCCCTCGGCGCGGGTCGTGCGGGACTGGCCCATCGACTCGCGGATGACCTTGCCGCCGCCGAACACCGCCTCGTCCCCGGAGCGTCCGGGGCCGCCGGAGCGGTCCTCCTCGATCTCGACGAGGAGGTCGGTGTCGGCGAGCCGGATCCGGTCGCCGGTGGTGGGGCCGAACAGGTCGGCGTACGCGGCACGGGACAGTTCAGGCATCGAGGGCACCTCCGGTCTCACCGCGCAGGCCGGGCACGACGCGCCGGCCGGCGAGGGGTACGAGTTCGACGTCGACGGGGATGCCGGGCTCGAAGCGCACGGCGGTTCCGGCGGGGATGTTGAGCCGCAGGCCGTGCGCGGCGCCGCGGTCGAAGTCGAGCCCCGGGTTGGCCTCGGCGAAGTGGTAGTGGGAGCCGACCTGCACGGGGCGGTCGGCGGCGTTGAGGACGGTGAGGCGGGTGACGTCCCGGCCCTCGTTGTAGGGGACGGGCTCGTCGGCGAAGAGGATCTCACCGGGGACCGGGCCGTGGTCCGTGCCGTGCGTCGCGGCATGCATGAGGCGCGTGACTCCCGTCAGACGATCGGGTCGTGGACGGTGACGAGCTTGGTGCCGTCCGGGAAGGTGGCCTCGACCTGGACGTCGTGGATCATCTCGGGGATGCCCTCCATGACGTCGTCCCGGGTGAGGACCCTGCGGCCCGACGACATCAGCTCGGCGACGGTGCGGCCGTCCCGGGCGCCTTCGAGGATGTGGGAGGTGATGAGGGCGATCGACTCGGGGTGGTTGAGCCGCAGCCCTCGCGCCCTTCGCTTCTCGGCCACATCCGCGGCCACATGGATGAGCAGTCTCTCCTGCTCGTGCGGGGTCAGTCGCACCGGTCCCACCTCACGTCTCGCTCCGAACCGTGCGGGGTCCGGCTGCCGCGGCCACCGCGGCGGGTATAGATGTAACACACAACGAATGCGCGCGATCTTGCGCACTCCGGTTACCAAAACCCCTGGTGGCGTGGCACGGGAGGGTAGTTGGGAGGAGTTTCAACGAGGTTAACCAGACGTTGACCGGCGCATGACCGACAGCTGGGCCGCGCCATACCGATCCTTGCCACAAGGCCCCTCGCGCCGCCGACGGCCCGCGCCTCCCGGGCGCGGCGCTCGGCGGGCCGCCGGGCGCGCGTGGGCGACGCCCCGGCCGGGCGGTGCCATACGGGCGGCAACGGTCCCCGCGCTACGTGGGGTTGGGTCCCCGGTGCTCGGCCGCGATGCCGAATCGGTGGCGCTCCGGCCCGGCGGTGGCCGCCGGCGCGGGGCCGATCGAGGTGACGGAGCTGACCGCCCGCTCCTGCGAGGCCTCCGCGAGCGCCTCCAGGCGCTCCAGGTCGGCGGCGGAGACCAGTGCCACGAGCGGTTTGCCGTGCCGCGTGACGACGACGCGCTCGCCGCCGTAGACGACACGGTTGATCAGTTCGGCGAGCTCTGCGCGGGCTTGCGTCACCGGAATCTCGTAGGCCATGCCCCCCAGCTTAGACGCCCGGCCCTCACGGGCCCCGGGCGTGAGCGATCCCCTACGGGCCCTACCGGTGTCACGGCCCGCCCCGGCCCATGCTCCGGAAAGCCTCCCGCAGGGCACGTACATCCTGTACTTTCTGTACAGATCCGAGGGTCGCCCCGCCGACCGGAAGAAGAGAGGCGCGCCATGAACCGTCCGTCCGCCCGTTACGTCCTGCCCCAGTTCACCGAGCGCACCAGCTCGGGGACGCGGACCATGGATCCGTACTCACGACTCCTCGACGAGCGCATCGTCTTCCTCGGCACTCCCGTGGACGACACCTCGGCGAACGACGTCATGGCGCAGTTCATGCACCTGGAACACGTGGCGCCGGACCGTGACATCTCGCTCTACATCAACTCCCCGGGCGGCTCGCTGACCGCGATGACCGCGATCTACGACACCATGCAGTTCGTCACCTGCGACGTGGAGACCACCTGCCTCGGGCAGGCCTCCTCGGCCGCCGCCGTACTCCTGGCGGCGGGCACGCCCGGCAAGCGGTACATGCTGCCGGGGGCGCGATTGCTGATCCGCCAGCCCGCCATGACGGAGCCGGTGCGGGGCCAGGCCAGCGATCTGGTGATCCAGGCCGACGAGATGCTGCGCACCCGGGAGCTCCTCGAGGACCTGCTGGCGCGGCACACGGGACAGAGCAAGGAGCGGATCGCCGCGGACATCGAGCGGGACAAGATCCTCGACGCCCCGGCCGCAGTGGAGTACGGACTCGTGGACCGGATCATCCCGTCCCGCAAGTCCTCGCTCGCCGCGCGCGACGCGAGGTGATCCGAGGATGCTTCCCCCCGAACTCCCCCCGCTGCCCGCACTGACCCGGGCCGAGGCGGACCTGGTCGACCGTTACCTCGAAGTCGTCGACCTGCTCGGTAAGATCAATCCCGCCCGCGCGGAACACACCTACGGCGGGCTGCGCGCCGCCCAGGCGCTGGTGGGCCGGGCGAACGCCCTGCTGGAGGCGCTGACGCTCATGCACCAGCGCGGGGAGAGCGAGGTGCACGCCGCCACGCTCGCCCAGGCGTTACGCGTCCTCGACGGCGAGCGGCGGGCCGGCCGGGTGGGCCTGCCGCCGGCCCCGCGTCAGGGCGAATGAGCCCTTCCGCTCTTCGGAACGTCCGGCTCCCTTTCGAAACGGACCAGACGGGCTACCCCGGTCGGCGTACGCGGGCGTCCTTTGTCGTGCGGTCGGGAGTTGCGCCCGACGCGCGCCAAGAGGGCGGAATGAACCCTTCCGCTGCTGGTCGAACCGCCCTCGGACCCGGCGGCCAGGGGGTGATTTTCACCGTGTCCACTCGAACAGGTCAGTCGTGAGTAGGTTCACAAAACACCGTTTCGGCTCGGTTTTCGAACCCTTTTCGGGTCAAGATCCCTTCCGACGACAAGCCCCCGCCACAGCGGCGGGGCGATCCGGGCGGACGCCGAGTCCTGCCGCCGCCCGGATGACCGGTCGACATCGGTGCACCGGCAGGAGTGGAGGACCCAAGCATGGCGGGCCCGTCCGGAAGGTCCGGACGACGCCCTTGGGGTGAAGCCGCAGAGCACGACGCGGCCGGGCATCTTCGCCTGCCCGAACCCGACAGGTCATCCTTCACAGGCGGCTGACGAAGGGTTACGCATGACCGCGCTGAATCACGTTCCGCCGCTGCTCAGTCGGGCGGGAGCCGCTTCGGCTCTCACGCTCGCCGTCGTGGGCGGCACCGTCGTGGCCCCTGGGCTCACATCCGAGGCCGAGGCCGCCACTCACGGGACGAAGGCGCTCAAGATCGCGGCGTCCAAGAAGGGCGCCCCGTACAGCTACGGGGCCGTGGGGCCGCACCGGTTCGACTGCTCGGGCCTGACGCTGTACTCGTTCAAGCGCACGGGCAAGAAGCTGCCGCGCACCGCCGCCGCGCAGTACAACAAGACCCGGCACATCGCGAAGTCCCAGCGCACGCGGGGCGACCTCGTGTTCTTCCACTCGGGCCGCAACGTCTACCACGTCGGGATCTACGCCGGTAACGGCCGTATCTGGCACGCGCCGAAGAAGGGGGCCGTGGTGCGCCTGGAGAAGATCTGGTCCGGCAGCGTCTGGTACGGCCGGGTGCGCTGACCTCACCCGGCCGGCACGTCCGCACGCGCCCCGAGCACTCCCCCGGTGCTCGGTGCGCACGCCGCGGTCCTCACGCGAGGAGCGGTTCGAGGAGGAGCACGAGACCCAGGGCGCCGAGAGCGGCGCCGGTGACGCCCTCGACCGCACGGGCGACCCGCGGCCTGCGCAGCCACGGGCCGAGCCGGTCCACCAGGAGCGCCACGACGGGGAACCACAGCAGGGCGAACACCACGACGACGGCCCCGAGCAGCAGCGTTCTCGGCAGCACCGGACTTCCGTCGGGCACGAACTGCGGCAGCACGCTCAGGAAGGTGATGGCCGCCTTCGGGTTCAGCGCGTTGGTGAGGAACCCCTCGCGCAGACCACCGCCCCGCACCACCGGCTCGTCGCCCACCCCGATGCACGCCCGCAAGGCCGACCGCAGGGCGCGCGCGGCGAGGTACAGCACGTAGCAGGCGCCGACGAGCTGCAGCGCCCTGAAGAGCGCGGGCGCCGCCGCGAGCACCGCCGCCACACCCGTGACCGCCAGCGCCGTGTGCACCAAGAGGCCCGCGGCGACCCCCATCGCGCAGGCCACCCCCGTACGCCGCGAGACGAGGGCATTGCGTACGACGACGGTGAAGTCGGCGCCCGGCACGGCGACCATGCCCGCGGCGACTCCCGTGAAGGCGACCAGTTGTGCGTCCATGCCGGCCAGCCTGCCGTGCGCGGGCCTTCAACGGGTATGTGCAATATCCTGGGTCTGCCTTAAGCAGACGTTTACCCCGTGGGCGCGTTCGACGCGCGGCGCAGAGAGGGTGTCCCCGTGTACGACCCCACGCGGCTCGCCGCGCTCGTCGCGGTCTCCGAGGCGGGTTCGATCACCCGGGCCGCCGAGCGCCTCGGCTACACCGTGCCCGCGCTCTCCCAGCAGCTGGCCAAGCTGGAGCGGGAGACGGGCAGCGCGCTGCTCGTGCGCCATCACCGCGGGGCCCGGCTGACCGGCGCCGGCGAGCTGCTGGTGGGGCACGCCCGCCGGGTGCTCGACGAGTTGGAGCGGGCCCGGCACGAACTGGCCCGGCTCGCCGGGCTGTCCGGCGGGCGGCTGCGCGTGGGCACCTTCCAGACGGCGGGCATCCATCTGCTGCCGCCGGTCCTGACCGCCTTCCGCAGGGCCCACCCGGCGGTGGAACTGACGGTGACGGCGCACGAACCGCCCTCCGGCGTCGAGGCGGTCGCGTCGGGTGAGGTCGATCTGGCCCTCACCCACGCGTACGAGCCCGCCGACCCGGTGCCGCTGCCCGCCGCCGTGTCGGCCGAGCCGGTGCTCGTGGAGGAGCTGGTCCTGGTGACCCAGCCGGGGCACGCCCTGACGAGCGGCACGTCCCGCCTGCCGCCGTCGGCACTGGCCGGGCAGCCGTTGATCAGCATGGCCCCCGACCATCCGCCGCGACGGGCCGTGGAGCGGGCCCTCGCCCGGGCCGGGGCGACGCCCGCCGTGGTGGTCGGGACGCCGGGCTACGCCCTGGTCTGCGCCCTGGTCAGCGCGGGGCTCGGGGTGGCCGTGGTGCCGGAGATGGTGGCGCGCACCGCCGCGACGCCCGTCGGCATGCGGCTCCTCGACCCGGGTGATCTGCGGCGGACCATCTCCGTCGTCCACCGGGCCGACGAGTCGAACGCCGCGGCGGACTCCTTCCGGGCGCTGCTGCGGGGCGCCTTCGGGCGGTCGGCGGGCACGGGCTGAGTCCTTCGCGCGCGGCGCCGGGCCGGCTCGCGCGCTCAGTGCGCCGCGTCGCGGTGCCGGTGCTGGGCGGGGAGGGTCCAGGGCAGGGCGATCCACACGGTCTTGCCGCCCTCCTCGGTGGGGCTGACCGAGAGCCTGCCGCCGCACTCGGCGGTCAGCCAGCGAATGATGACCATGCCCCGGCCGTTGTCCTGCTGGACGGCCGCGGGCAGCCGCCGCGGATGGCGCGGATGGCTGTCGGTGACACCGATCCGCAGCTGCTCGTCCCGGTCGAGCCGGACGTCCACGGTGAAGGTCGGGGACTGGCCGAGGGTGTGCTGCACGGCGTTGGTGGCGAGTTCGGAGACGATGAGCCGGATGGTGTCCCCCACCTCGGCACCCTCCGGCAGGCCCCATTCCGTGAGGACCTTCGCCACGTAGGTGCGGGCGGCGGAGACCGAGGCGGGATCGCTCGGCAGAGTGACGGATGCTTCCTGATGGTCTGCCATGGCGACGCTGTCCCTTTCCCACCGGGGTCGGTCCTACGACTCGGAGCGGATGACTCGAGGACGGCCCCGGACCGGTGCTTCGCGCCAGCCTCCCACTCCTTGACCGGTCCCGGGTGGCGATCCACCGAGATGTGCATATATCTGTCGCTCGAAGCGGTGAACTCTGCTACGGCCGACCGTATTTGGCCGCCGGGACCGTGCTTCCTCTACTGTCGCCCCTGTCCCCCGCTCCGCCGCCGGGAATCCGACGGCCCGGTCCCGAAGGAGACGGACATGCAGTACGGCCCCGCGGTGCGCCGCCGCCGGCTCGGCGCCGAACTGCGTACACTACGCGCCGCCGCGGGACTGACCAGCAGCCAGGCCGCCGCCGAGGTCGGCTGGCACCAGTCGAAGGTGAGCCGGATCGAGACGGGCCGCAGCGGTGTGAGGGCCGGGGACGTGCGCCTCCTGCTGGAGGCCTACGAGGTGGCGGACCGCCGTCTGTGCGAGCTGCTCGTGGCACTGGCCGGGACCGACGACCAGGGCACGGCCGGACGTCACCACTGGTGGCGGGCCTATCGTGACCTGCTGCCCGCCACCTACCGCGACTTCATCAGCCTCGAGGCCCAGGCGGGCTGGGTGCGCACGCTGGAGACCTCCGTGGTGCCCGGGCTGCTGCAGACTCCCGCGTACGCGCGCGCGGTGACCCGGGCCGCGCTCGGCAAGCTGCCCGAGCCGCAGGTCGACGCCCTGGTGGAGGTGCGCCTGGCCCGTCAGGAGGTGCTGCGCGCCCAGCCGCCGCTGCGCCTGAGCGCGATCGTGGACGAGGCGGTTTTGCGCCGTCCCGTGGGCGGGCCGCTGGTCTTCGCACAACAGCTCGCACGGTTACGGGAGGTGGCGCTGTTGCCCCAGGTGCGTCTCCAGGTGCTGCCGTTCGGTCGCGGCGAGCATGCGGGGCTCATCGGACCTTTCGTTATTTTGTCATTTCCGAGCATTGCTGATCTGGATGTGGTCGTTCTCGACCACTTGACGAGTAGCCTCTATCTGGAGGGGAAGGACGACCTCCAGGCGTACACGGAGGCCTTCAACTCCCTTCAGGAACAGGCGCTTTCACCCGAGGACTCAAAGGAATTCATCGCCGGGCTAAGCGACGGCGCGTAAGGAGGCACCATGACCGCACTGCCTCGGTACGTACCTTCAAGCACGACCCTCAAGGGCGCGCGGTGGCGGCGCAGCAGCCGCAGCAACGGAACGAACAACTGCGTCGAGACGGCCACGCTCGACTCCGGCACACCGGCCGCCCTGCTGGCCGTGCGCGACTCGAAGAACACCGCGGGGCCCGCCCTGCTCTTCTCCCCCGGCCCCTGGGAGACGTTCGTCGACAGCCTCCGGTGAGAGGGGGCCGGCCGCGCAGTGGGCCGGCTTCCGCTCACCTGGGAGCGGTGCGGCTGATCACTCGTACGGCCTCGGCGATCTGTGCGTCGGTGAGGTCCGCGCGGGCGGTCAGCCGCAGCCGGGAGACACCGTCCGGCACCGACGGCGGCCGGAAGCAGCCGACCGCCAGACCCGCCGCCCGGCAGTCGGCGGCCCAGCGCACGGCCGACTCGGGGGACGGCGCGCGCACGGAGACGACGGCGGCGTCGGGACGTACCGCCGACAGCCCTTCGGCCGTGAGGCGCGCGTGCAGCTCCGCGGCGACGTGTCGGGCCCGCGCCGCACGTTCGGGCTCCCGGCGCAGCAGCCGCAGGGCCGCGAGCGCCGCGCCCGCCGCGGCGGGCGCGAGCCCCGTGTCGAAGATGAACGTCCGCGCGGCGTTCACCAGGTGCTCGATGACCTTGGCGGGGCCGAGCACGGCGCCGCCCTGGCTGCCGAAGGACTTCGAGAGGGTGAGGGTGACCACCGTGTCGGCGGCCCCCGCGAGGCCCGCGGCGTGCGGGGCGCCCCGGCCGCCGTCGCCGAGGACACCGAGTCCGTGGGCGTCGTCGACGATGAGCCCCGCGCCCGCCTGCCGGCACACGGCGGCCAGTTCGGCCAGCGGCGCGGCGTCGCCGTCCACCGAGAACACCGAGTCCGACACCATGACGGCGGGTCCGTCGTGGGTGCCCAGGGTCTTGCGCACCGCCGCCGGATCGGCGTGCGGCACCACCTGCGTCACGCCGCGCGCGAGCCGGCAGCCGTCGATCAAGGAGGCGTGGTTGCTCGCGTCGGAGACGATGAGGGAGCCGTGCGGGGCGAGCGCGGTGACCGCCGCGAGGTTCGCCGCGTAGCCCGAGGAGAGCACGAGCGCCGCCTCGAAGCCGCAGAACGCGGCGAGTTCCCGCTCCAGCTCGGCGTGGAGCTGCGTGGATCCGGTGACGAGCCGGGAGCCGGTGGCGCCGCCGCCCCACCGCCTGGCCGCCGCCGCGGCGCCCTCGATGATCTCGGGGTGCCGGGTCAGGCCCAGATAGTCGTTGCTCGCCAGGTCGAGCAGGCCGCCGGCGTCGGCGGCGCGCGGCCGCAAGGCGCGCACGAGCCCGGCCTCGGCGCGCAGCCTGGCCTGCTCGTCGAGCCAGTCGAACGGCGAGCGCTGCGGGGGCCCGGAGTGCGGCGGGCGGGCGGGTCCGGGCGCACTCGACGGGCCCGGCACAGAGTGCCTGTTTGTAGACATTGCACAGACCCTAGCCGTCCTGCCACCTGGCCAGTATGTGGCAATACCCACACCTCAAACCGGTTCTGTTGTGTGAACTCTCCTTGGCCGGGGAGCCTGCCGTGGGTAAGGATCAGCGCCATGGATCTGCTGAACACGCTGGTGGACAAGGGGCTTCGGCGCGAACTGCCGACCCGCGAAGAGGCGCTGGCCGTGCTGGCCACCTCCGACGACGATCTCCTGGACGTAGTGGCCGCCGCCGGCAAGGTGCGCCGGCAGTGGTTCGGGCGACGGGTGAAACTCAACTATCTGGTCAACCTCAAGTCGGGGCTGTGCCCCGAGGACTGCTCGTACTGCTCGCAGCGGCTCGGGTCGAAGGCCGAGATCCTCAAGTACACCTGGCTGAAGCCGGACGAGGCCTCGCGGGCCGCGGCGGCCGGGGTCGCGGGCGGCGCCAAGCGGGTCTGCCTGGTGGCCAGCGGGCGCGGGCCCACCGACCGGGACGTGGACCGGGTGGCGCAGACCATCGCGGCCGTCAAGGAAGAGAACGAGGGCGTCGAGGTGTGCGCGTGCCTCGGCCTGCTCTCGGACGGTCAGGCCGAGCGGCTGCGGGGCGCGGGGGCGGACGCCTACAACCACAACCTCAACACGTCCGAGGCGACGTACGCGGACATCACGAAGACGCACACCTACGCCGACCGCGTGGACACCGTGCGCAAGGCGCACGCGGCGGGCCTGTCCGCCTGCTCGGGGCTGATCGCGGGCATGGGCGAGAGCGACGAGGACCTGGTGGACGTGGTCTTCTCGCTGCGCGAGCTGGACCCGGACTCGGTGCCGGTGAACTTCCTCATCCCGATGGAGGGCACCCCGCTGGCCAAGGAGTGGCACCTGACGCCGCAGCGCTGTCTGCGCATCCTCGCGATGGTCCGCTTCGTGTGCCCGGACGTGGAGGTGCGCATCGCGGGCGGCCGCGAGGTCCATCTGCGCTCGATGCAGCCGCTCGCCCTGCACCTCGCCAACTCGATCTTCCTGGGCGACTACCTCACCAGCGAGGGGCAGGCGGGCAAGACGGACCTGGACATGATCGCGGACGCCGGTTTCGAGGTCGAGGGTGCGGGCGAAGTGACGCTGCCGAAGCACCGGTCGGACGCCGTCGCGGACGCGGCGGGGTGCGGGTCCCACGAGGGCGGCGGCTGCGGTTCCCATGGGGGCGGCTGCGGTCCCTGCGGGTCCGCCGAGCCCGCGACCGGTGAGGTGGCGCAGCCGGCTCCCGAGCCGGTCGCCGAGCCGGGCGGGGTGCGCACGGATCTGGTGGCGGTACGCCGCCGGGGCGCGGGGACGGACCTGGCGCCCAATGCCTGACCTGACCACGTCGGAGCTGCTCGCCCTCGACCGGCAGCACGTCTGGCACCCCTACGGGCCGATGCCGGGCCGTCAGGAGCCCCTGGTCGTCGAGTCCGCGAGCGGCATCCGCCTGCGCCTCGCGGACGGCGGGACCGAGCTGGTCGACGGCATGTCGTCCTGGTGGTCGGCGATCCACGGCTACCACCACCCCGTGCTCAACGACGCGGTGCGCGGCCAGCTGGAGCGCATGAGCCACGTCATGTTCGGCGGGCTCACGCACGAGCCCGCCGTCCTGCTCGCCAAGCGCCTTGTCGACATGTCTCCCGAGGGCCTGGAGCACGTCTTCCTCTGCGACTCCGGCTCCGTCGCGGTCGAGGTCGCCCTGAAGATGTGCCTCCAGCACTGGCGTTCCCTCGGCCGGCCGGCGAAGCAGCGCGTGCTGACCTGGCGCGGCGGCTACCACGGGGACACCTGGCAGCCGATGGCCGTCTGCGACCCCGAGGGCGGCATGCACGAGCTCTGGCAGGGCGTCCTGCCCCGCCAGGTGTTCGCGGACGCGCCGCCGTCGGCGTACGAGGAGACGTACGCGGCGCACCTGCACGACATGATCGGGCGGCATGCCCATGAACTGGCGGCCGTGATCGTCGAGCCCGTGGTGCAGGGCGCGGGCGGGATGCGGTTCCACTCCCCGGCCTATCTGCGGGTGCTGCGCGAGGCGTGCGACGCGCACGACGTGCTGCTGGTGTTCGACGAGATCGCGACGGGCTTCGGCCGTACGGGCGCGCTGTTCGCGGCGGACCACGCGAGTGTCACGCCCGATGTGATGTGCGTGGGCAAGGCGCTGACCGGCGGCTATCTGTCGTTGGCGGCGACGCTGTGCACCCCGCGGGTGGCGGACGGCATCTCGCGGGGCGAGGTGCCGGTCCTGGCGCACGGGCCGACGTTCATGGGCAACCCGCTGGCCGCCGCGGTGGCGGGGGCCTCGATCGACCTGCTCCTCGGGCAGGACTGGCAGAGCGAGGTCAAGCGCATCGAGTCGGGCCTGCGAGAGGGCCTGGCCGAGGTCGCCGAGCACCCCTCGGTGGCGGACGTACGGGTCCTCGGGGCGATCGGTGTCGTCCAGCTGGACCACGCGGTGGACATGCGGGCGGCGACACGGGCCGCGGTGCGCGAAGGCGTGTGGCTGCGGCCGTTCCGCGACCTGATCTACACGATGCCGCCGTTCATCACCGGCGACGACGACGTGGCACGGATCGCCCGCGCGGTGTGCGCGGCGGCCAGGGAGGGCTGACATGACGGTGATCGTGGTGTCCGGGACGGGCACGGAGATCGGCAAGACGGTGACGACGGCGGCGGTGGCCGCGGTCGCGCTGGCCGCGGGGCGCCAAGTCGCCGTGCTCAAGCCCGCGCAGACCGGGGTCGGGCCCGGCGAGCCCGGCGACGCCCAAGAGGTGACACGGCTCGCGGGCGAGGGCGTCACCACGCTCGAACTCGCCCGTTTCCCCGAGCCCTTGGCGCCGAACACCGCGGCGCGGCGGGCCGGGATGGCTCCGGTGCGCCCGCACGACGTGGCGGACGCCGCGGCGAAGCTGGCCACCGAGTACGACCTGGTCCTGGTCGAGGGGGCGGGCGGGCTGCTCGTCCGCCTCGACGACGAGGGCGGCACGCTGGCCGACGCGGCGAGGCTGCTCGGCGCGCCGGTCCTGGTGGTCACGACGGCGGGCCTCGGCACGCTGAACACGACGACGCTGACGGCGGAGGCGCTGCGGGCGCGCGGTGTGGAGAGCCTGGGTGTCGTCATCGGCAGTTGGCCGACGGACCCCGACCTGGCGTCCCGCTGCAACCTCGCGGACCTCCCCGCGTCGGCGACCGTGCCGCTGCTGGGCGCGGTCCCGGAGGGCGCCGGCTCCCTGACCGGCCCCTCCTTCCGCACCTCGGCACCGAACTGGCTCGGCCCCGCGCTGGGCGGCACGTGGGACGCGGAGTCCTTCACCCGCCGTGAGGGGCCGGGGGCGGGCGCGGCGGCGAGCTGAGACGTCGGCGGCCCCGGGCCTGGTCGAGCCGGTGTCGGTCGGCCGGGGCCGGGGGCACCCTGAGGTCCGCGGGGACTCGCCGTCGCGGACGGGAATGGTGCCCTGCGCGAGGCGGGTTTCGAACTGGGCGCCTACCGCCCTGTCCTGGTGCCCGCGAAGGGGCCGCGCCTGCCCACCTCGTACTGCGTGCTCGGCACGGCGCGCCGCCCGGCGGACTCCTGACGTCCGGGGCGGGGCGGAGCGCCCGCGGGAGGGCGGGTCACAGGCTCCACTGGCGCAGCCGCTCCGCGATCGCGTGCACGCTCGCGCCCTCCTCCTTCACCAGCCGGGCGAGGTCGCGCACCTGCTCGGGCGAGGTGACGACCTTCAGGCCGCTGGAGACGAGGTAGGCGTAGGCGACGGAGGAGGCGAAGAGGGCGTTGGAGCGTTCCAACGCGGGGATGTGGAGCAGTACTTGGAGGAGTGCCGCGGCCCGGTCGTGCGGGGTCTCGTAGACGGGTGTGCCGAATATCTCCGCCTCGTACCGGCTGAGGGCGGCGACGAGGGCGCCCCAGTCGGTGACCTGGGGGTCTCCGGGCGTCTTGTGTTCGGCGATCATCAGCAGCCAGGCAAGATCGATTCTGACGTTCAACGGCTCAACGTCGACCTTCACCGAACGGCCGCGCGCTCTCCTGGAGCGTGCGCACGGGGCGGACGGGCTCGCGGAGCGGCCTGGTGCCCTCACGCTCGGCGCCGAACTCCTCCGCGAAGACGGATTCGTACTGCTTCATGAAATCGGCCGCCGCCTCGACGAACGTGTGCCCGATCTCACCGGCGTCCTGTTTCACGAGTTCCTCTATGTAGCGGTTCACGCTCATGCCTCGGGCCAGGGCGCGCTCGCGCGCGGCCCGGGCGGTGTCCTCGTCCACCCGCACGTTCAGCTGAGTCTTCGCCATGCCTTCACGCTAGCGCCGGGGTGCTAGCGCGACAAGGGCGCCGGGACCATGCTCCCTACAACCGTCTCGGACCCCGACCCCGGAGGGATACCGTGAGGCCGGTCCGTCCCACTACTCTCTGCGAAATCAAGGGAGTTGGCACGGGCACAACCCAGGAGGCGGCCTTGTCCACACCTGCTTCGGCACCGTCCACCGGCCGCTCGGGCCCCGCCGGGACCGCCGCGCGCGCCCGCTCTCTGACGAAGGCGTACGGCTCGGGCGAGACGACCGTGCTCGCTCTCGACTCGGTCGACGTGGACATCGCGCGCGAGCGTTTCACCGCCGTCATGGGCCCCTCGGGTTCGGGCAAGTCCACGCTGATGCACTGCCTGGCCGGGCTCGACAGCGTCTCGGCGGGCCAGGTCTGGCTCGGCGACACGGAGATCACCGGGCTCAAGGAGCGGGAGCTGACGCGGCTGCGGCGCGACCGCGTCGGCTTCATGTTCCAGTCGTTCAACCTCATTCCCACGCTCGACGCGCTGGAGAACATGACGCTCCCGATGGACATCGCGGGGCAGCGGCCCGACCGGCAGTGGCTGGAGCACGTGATCGACACGCTGGGTCTGCGCGACCGGCTGCGGCACCGCCCCGCGCAGCTGTCCGGGGGGCAGCAGCAGCGGGTGGCCTGCGCGCGGGCGCTGGCGTCGAAGCCCGAGCTGATCTTCGCCGACGAGCCGACGGGCAACCTCGACTCGCGGGCCGGTCTGGAGGTCCTCGGCTTCCTGCGCGAGGCGGTCGACCAGCTCGGGCAGACCGTCGTCATGGTGACGCACGACCCGGGCGCCGCGGCCCACTCCGATCTGGTGCTCTTCCTCGGCGACGGGCGGATCGTGGACGACATGGAGCGGCCGACGGCCGACGCCGTGCTCGAACGCATGAAGCGGTTCGACACCCTGCACGCGAAGGCGCCCGATCCCCTCGGCGGCCGGCGAAGTCGCGCGGCGCACGACAGAGCCGCCCGGCAGGCGCCCACCGACGGTTCGTCCGGGCCGAGTTGAGGCGGGGGACGCGATGCTGAAGGCGACGCTCAGAAGCTTCCTCGCCCACAAGGGCCGGCTCGTGCTGTCCGCGCTGGCCGTGATCCTGTCGGTCGCGTTCGTGGCGGGCAGCCTGATCTTCTCGGACACGGTGAGCCGTACCTTCGACCGGCTGTTCGCCTCCACGTCGGCGGACGTGATGGTCGCGCCGAAGGACGAACTCGAAGAGGCGCTGCCCTCCGGGCGGACGCCGACCGTCCCGGCCGGCCTGAAGGAGAAGGTCGCGAAGGTCAGCGGTGTCGCGGACGCCCACATCGACGTGTCCGTCCAGAACGTCACCGTCGTCGACCGCGACAACGAATCGGTGGGCTCGACCACCGGCGCGCCGACCGTCGCCACCAACTGGTACCCCACCGACCGCAGCCCCGTGGAGCTGACCTCGGGCCATGCCCCGCGCGGCGCCGGCCAGGCGATGCTCGACGCGGACACGGCCGACCGGAAGGGCGTCGGGATCGGCGACACCCTCACGATCCTCGCCCGCCCCGGCTCGTTCGAGGTCGAGGTCGTCGGCATCGCCACCTTCACCACCACCAACCCGGGCGCCGCCCTCGTCTTCCTGGACACCCCGACGGCCCAACGCCGGCTCCTCGGCACGGCGGACACGGCGACGAGCGTCTCGGTGACCGCCGCCGAGGGCGTCGACGACGACGTCCTCAAGCGCAGGATCGCCGCCGAGATCGGCTCGGGCTATGAGCTGGAGACCGCCGACGAGCACGCCGACTCCGCCGCCGCCTCGCTCGGCGGCTTCCTGGACGTCGTCAAGTACGTGATGCTCGGCTTCGCCGGGGTCGCGGTGCTCGTGGGCGTCTTCCTCATCGTCAACACCTTCTCGATGCTGATCGCGCAGCGCACCCGGGAGCTGGGCCTGCTGCGCGCGCTGGGCGCCGACCGCAGGCAGGTGCGGCGTTCCGTGCTCATCGAGGCGCTGCTGCTCGGACTGCTCGGCTCGACACTGGGGCTGGCCGCCGGCATCGGCCTGGCCCTCGGCCTCATCGAGCTGATGGGCCTGCTCGGGATGAACCTCAAGTCGACGGAGATGGTCGTCACCTGGGCGACCCCTGTGGCCTCGTACGTCGTCGGGGTCGGCGTCACCTTCGTCGCGGCGTACCTCCCGGCGCGCCGGGCCGCCCACGTCTCGCCGATGGCGGCGCTCGCGGACGCCGAGATCGCCGGGGTGGGGCGGCCGCTGAAGGTGCGGGCGGTGGCCGGTTGCGTGGTCGGGGTGGCCGGGGCCGCCGCGCTGGCCGGCTGCGCGGCCGCCGACGGGACGTCCTCGGCGGCGTCCTTCCTCGGGCTCGGCATCGTCTTGACCCTGGTCGCGACCGTCGTCGCGGGCCCTCTCCTTGTGCGCCCGGTGATCCGGGTGCTGGGCGGCGCCTTCCCCGCCGTGTTCGGTTCGGTCGGCCGGATGAGCCAGCGCAACGCGCTGCGCAATCCGCGGCGAACGGGGGCCACGGCGGCCGCCCTGATGGTGGGGCTGGCGCTGGTCGGCGGCCTCTCGGTGGCGAGCGCGTCGATGACCGCGTCGTTCGACCGGCGGATCGACGAGACGCTCGGCGCGGACTTCGTGGTGCAGAACAGCAACTTCATGCCGTTCTCGCCGGAGGTCACGGGGAAGATCGAGGACACCGACGGCGCGGGCCTCGTCGTACGCCAGCGCTTCAGCCCCCTGGAACTGGCGCTGCCCGACGGCAGGCACGTCGAGTCGACCGCGGCGGGCTACGACCCACGGCTCGACGACATCGCCCACGTCACCTACACGACGGGGAACTCGCGGGCCGCGCTGGCGCCCGGACACCTCGGCATGGACAGGGAATTCGCGCACAAACACCGGGTGCGCGTCGGTGACGTGCTGACGGCGACGTTCCCCGGCAGGCGCGAGGCGAAGCTGACCGTGGGGGCGTTCACCGACCAGGGCTCGCCCGAGGGGTTCGGCGTGGAGGGAGGACTGTTCCTCGGGCTCGGCACGCTCGAGAAGTACGTGCCCGACGGGCAGGACTCCGCGGTGTACGTCAACACGGCCGCCGGCACGGACGCCGGCACCCTGCGCGCACGCCTGGAGAAGACCCTCGACCCGTATCCGCAGGTCCAGGTGCGTGACCAGGCCGACTACAAGGAGCTGGTCCGCCAGCAGATCGCCGTCATGCTCTACCTCGTCTACGCGCTGCTGGGCCTCGCGATCGTCATCGCGGTGCTGGGCGTGGTCAACACCCTCGCGCTGTCGGTCGTGGAGCGCACCCGCGAGATCGGGCTGCTGCGTGCCATCGGGCTCGGGCGGCGCCAGCTGCGTCGGATGATCCGCCTGGAGTCGGTGGTGATCGCGGTGTTCGGCGCCCTGCTCGGTCTCGCGCTGGGCCTCGTCTGGGGCGTCGCCGCGCAGCAGGTGCTCGCCCTCCAGGGCATGGCGGAACTCGCCTTCCCGTGGACGACGATCGTCGCGGTGGTGGTCGGCTCCGTGGTCGTGGGCCTGGTGGCGGCGCTGCTGCCCGCGCTGCGGGCCTCCCGCATGAACGTGCTGGCGGCCATCGCGCACGAGTGAGGGGCGAGGGGGCGGGCGCGGGTCTGTTTCGCGTGAGTTCCGGGGTCGAGGGGGTACCAGGACGCCACCGAGCACGCCTCGGTCCGCATCCTGGAAAGCCGTGCCCGCCGTCCCGGGGCCGATGATGAGATGGAGCCATGAACGATCTGCGCATACGGGCTGCCGCGCCCGAGGACCTGGACGCGGTGCTCGCCTTCTGGAAGGTGGCCGCCGAGGGCACGAGCATCAGTGACGACAGCACCGGAGTGGAGCGCCTCGTGGCCCGTGACCCCGAGGCACTGATCCTCGCCGAACGCGGCGGGGAGCTCGCCGGCACGGTCATCGCGGGCTTCGACGGCTGGCGCTGCCACCTCTACCGCCTCGCCGTGCACCCGGAGCACCGCCGCCAAGGCGTGGGCTCGGCGCTGCTGGCCGCCGCCGAGGAGCGGTTCGTGCGCCTCGGCGGGCGGCGCGGCGACGCGATGGTCCTGGACGGCAACGCACTCGCCCACCACACCTGGCGCGCGGCCGGCTACGCCCCCGAGCCGCAGTGGAGCCGCTGGGTGAAGCCCCTCACGGACTGAGCACCGCCATGCGGCACCCCAGGCGCCTCACCCGGCCTTTGCAAGCGCCTTTGCTGATCCTTTACCATGGGCGCATCACTCGTATTCCACTGAAAGGTGTGAGCGTCCGCCCATGGGCGAGCCTCCCAGTACCCGACATCGCGCATTCCTCCCGCCCCTGCCCGATCATGGGACGGAGGTGACCCGATGACCGAAGTGCTCCTGCTCCTCGTGGCGGTGCTGCTCTGTGTGGCATGCGGTGTCTTCGTCGCGGCGGAGTTCTCCCTCACCACGGTCGAGCGCAGCGAACTCGAACGGGCCGCCGAGCGTGGCGAGCGCGGCGCCGCCGGCGCGCTCAAGGCCGTCAAGAACCTGACGTTCCAGCTCTCCGGCGCCCAGCTCGGCATCACCGTCACCAATCTCGTGGTCGGCATGCTCTCCGAGCCCTCGATCGCCAAGCTGATCGCGGGTCCGCTGCGCGACCTCGGTCTGCCCGCCTCGGCGGCGTCCTCGGTGGCCCTCGTCATCGGCACGGCGCTGTCGACGGTCTTCTTGATGGTCATCGGCGAGCTGGTCCCCAAGAACTGGGCGATCTCCTCGCCGCTCGCCGTCGCCAAGCGCGTGGCGACGCCGCAGCGGCTGTTCAGCGCCGCCTTCCGGCCGTTCATCGCGCATCTGAACAACACGGCTAACCGTTCCGTGCGCCGCTTCGGCATCGAGCCCGCCGAGGAGCTGGCCTCCGCGCGCGGCCCCAAGGAGCTGGTGGCCCTGGCCCGGCACTCGGCGCGGGAGGGCGCGCTGGAGGCGGACACCGCCGAGCTGTTCGTGCGCACACTGAACCTCGCCGACCTCAGCGCGGAGAACGTGATGACGCCGCGCGTGCAGGTCATGGCCCTCGACGTCCACGCCACCTGCGAGGACGTCGCGAACGCCACCCGGGCGACCGGCCTGTCCCGCTTCCCCGTCTACCGCGGCAACCTCGACTCGGTCGTGGGCGTCGCGCACATCAAGGACGTGCTCGCCGTGCCCGCCGAACGCAGGCCGCGGGTATCGGTCGCCGAACTGATGCGCGAGCCCCTGCTGGTGCCGGAGTCGCTGACCGTGGACCGGCTCCTCGACCGGCTCTCGGGCAAGCGGACGATGGCCGTGGTCATCGACGAGTACGGCGGCACCGCCGGCGTCGCCACCCTGGAGGACATCGTCGAGGAGGTCGTCGGCGAGGTGCGGGACGAGCACGATCCGCACGAGACGCCCGACATCGCCACCGCGGGGGCCGACGAGGACGGCAGGACGCTCTACTCCGCGGACGGCGCCGCCCGCACCGACCAGCTCGCGCGCGTCGGCCTGCGGGCGCCCGACGGGCCCTACGAGACGCTCGCCGGACTCGTCGCGACGGAGTTGGGCCGCATCCCGGCCGTCGGCGACAGCGTGGAGGTCGGCGGCTGGCGGCTCGACGTCACGGACGCCGCCGGACACCGCGCCGCCCGCGTGCTGCTGCACGCCCCGCTGACCGAGGACGAGGCGGAGGACGCCCGATGACCGTCATCCAACTGCTGATCGGCTTCGCGACACTCGTCGTCAACGCCTTCTTCGTGGGCGCCGAGTTCGCCCTGATCTCCGTACGCCGCAGCCAGATCGAACCGCACGCCGAGGAGGGCGACCGGCGCGCCAAGAGCGTGATGTGGGGCCTTCAGCACGTCTCGGCGCTGCTGGCCGCGGCCCAGCTGGGCATCACGCTGTGCACGCTCGTCCTCGGCGTCGTCGCCGAGCCGGCGATCGCACACCTCCTGGAGCCCGTGTTCAACGCGGTCGGCGTGCCGCACGGCCTGGTGCACCCCATCTCGTTCGTCATCGCGCTGGCGCTGGCGACGTACCTGCACATGCTGCTCGGCGAGATGATCCCGAAGAACATCGCGCTCGCCGAGCCGGTGCGCACCGCGCTGCTGCTCGGTCCGCCGCTCGTGGCGCTCGCCCGGGCGCTGCGCCCGGTGATCTTCGCGATCAACGCGTTCGCCAACGGTCTGCTGAAGCTGTTGCGGGTCGAGGCGAAGGACGAGGTCTCGGCGAGCTTCTCGGACGACGACCTGGCCCGCATGGTCAAGGACTCCGGGGACGCGGGCCTGATCGACGGCCGCGCGCAGGAGCGCCTGCACGACGCGCTGGAGCTGGGCCGCCGCCCGGTCAAGGACGTGGTCCTGCCGCTGGAGGACGTCGTCTACGCGCGCGTGGGCGTCACTCCGGAGAAGCTGGAGAGCCTGTCGGCCGAGTCCGGCTTCTCCCGCTTCCCGGTCGTCGACGAGGGCCGGCGCATCGTCGGCTATCTGCACGTCAAGGACGCCCTGGACCGGGCGCCGCGGGATCTGCCGTTCCGGGTGCCCGACATGCGGAAGATCGCCCAGGTCCGCGAGACCACGCCGCTCGACGACGTGCTGACCGCGATGCGGGGCAGCCGTACGCATGTCGCCGCGGTGCTCGGCTCGGACGGCAGGCTCGCCGGGATGGTCACCATGGAGGACGTCCTGCGGGAGCTGTTCGGCCAGCCCGTCTGATCCGCTCCCGCCTCCGGGGCCCCGGCCCGCGGAGGCGGGATACGATCTCTCTCGCCATGCAGATGAATGCCAACTACACCAGTCTTGTCGCGGTCGGCGACTCCTTCACCGAGGGCATGTCGGACCTGCAGCCCGACGGCACCTACCGCGGCTGGGCCGATCTCCTCGCCGGCCGGATGGCGGCGCACAGCCCCGGCTTCCGGTACGCGAACCTCGCGGTGCGCGGCAAGCTGATCGGCCAGATCGTCGCCGAGCAGGTGGACGTGGCGGCCGCGATGCGGGCCGACGTGGTGACCCTGGTGGGCGGGCTCAACGACACGCTGCGCCCCAAGTGCGACATGCACCGCGTGCGCGACCTCCTGGAGGAGGCCGTCGAACGCCTCGCCCCGTCGTGCAAGCAGCTCGTCCTGATGCGCAGCCCCGGCCGGAACGGCCCCGTGCTGGAGCGGTTCCGTCCGCGCATGGAGGAGCTGTTCGCCCACATCGACGACCTGGCCTCCCGCCACGACGCGCTGGTCGTCGATCTCTACGGCGCCGCGGCACTCGGCGACCAGCGCATGTGGGACGTGGACCGGCTGCACCTGACGGCCGAGGGGCACCGCAGGGTCGCCGAAGCCGTGTGGCAGGCCCTCGGCCACCCGCCCGAGGAGGACTGGCGTACGCCGCTGGCGGCCGCCGTGCCGCTCACCTGGGCCAGGCGCCGCATCGCCGACGCGCGGTTCGCCAAGCAGCACCTCGTGCCGTGGATCGGCCGCCGCCTCACCGGCCGCTCCTCCGGCGACGGCCGCCCGCCCAAGCGTCCCGAGCTGCTCCCCTACGACGGCCCGCTCTTCTAGCGCATCCCGTCGCGTCCCGGCCCTGCCCCGTCGGCTCTCGTAGCTTCCGACGAACGGGGGCGTGGCGCTGGCCTGCATGAACGCCCAGTAGAATCCGTACACGTGACTGCCGCGCCTGCAAAGCCCCGTATCCCGAACGTCCTCGCGGGACGTTATGCCTCCGCCGAGCTCGCCATCCTCTGGTCGCCCGAGCAGAAGGTGAGGCTGGAGCGTCAGCTCTGGCTCGCCGTGCTGCGGGCGCAGAAGGACCTCGGGATCGACGTCCCGGACGCCGCCATCGCCGACTACGAGCGCGTCCTGGACCAGGTCGACCTGGCCTCCATCGCCGAGCGCGAGAAGGTCACGCGCCACGACGTGAAGGCCCGCATCGAGGAGTTCAACGCCCTCGCCGGGCACGAGCACGTGCACAAGGGCATGACCTCGCGCGACCTCACCGAGAACGTCGAGCAGCTCCAGATCCGGCTCTCCCTGGAGCTGATCCGCTCGCGCACCGTCGCGGTCCTCGCGCGGCTCGGCAAGCTCGCCGGCGAGTACGCCGAGCTGGTCATGGCCGGCCGCTCCCACAACGTCGCCGCGCAGGCGACCACGCTGGGCAAGCGCTTCGCGACCGGCGCCGACGAGCTGCTCGTCGCCTACCGCCGCCTCGACGACCTGCTCGGCCGCTACCCGCTGCGCGGCATCAAGGGCCCGGTCGGCACCGCCCAGGACATGCTGGACCTGCTCGGCGGCGACGCGGGCAAGCTGACCGAGCTGGAGGACCGCATCGCCGGGCACCTCGGCTTCGAGCGCGCGTTCACCTCGGTGGGCCAGGTCTACCCGCGGTCCCTGGACTACGAGGTCGTCACCGCCCTGGTGCAGGTCGCCTCGGCGCCGTCCTCGCTCGCCAAGACGATCCGGCTGATGGCCGGGCACGAGCTGGTCACCGAGGGCTTCAAGCCGGGCCAGGTCGGCTCGTCCGCGATGCCGCACAAGATGAACACCCGCTCCTGCGAGCGCGTCAACGGCCTCACCGTCATCCTGCGCGGCTACGCCTCGATGACCGGCGAGCTGGCGGGCGACCAGTGGAACGAGGGCGACGTCTCCTGTTCCGTCGTGCGCCGGGTCGCGCTGCCCGACGCGTTCTTCGCGCTCGACGGCCTCCTGGAGACCTTCCTGACCGTGCTCGACGAGTTCGGTGCCTTCCCGGCGGTCGTCGCGCGTGAGCTGGACCGCTACCTCCCCTTCCTCGCCACCACCAAGGTCCTGATGGCCTCGGTGCGCGCCGGCGTCGGCCGCGAGGAGGCCCACGAGGCCATCAAGGAGAACGCGGTCGCCGCCGCGCTCGCCATGCGCGAGCAGGGCGCCGAGCGCAACGAACTGCTCGACAAGCTCGCCGCGGACTCCCGCATCCCGCTGGACCGCGCGCGGCTCGACGAGCTGATGGCCGACAAGCTGTCCTTCACGGGGGCGGCGAGCGACCAGGTCGCCGCGGTCCTCGCGCAGATCGAAGCGCTGCTCAAGGAGCACCCGGAGGCGGCGGCGTACACGCCGGGCGCGATTCTCTGAGGCTCGTACCGTCGCGGGCGGCCCCGGGGTGCGCTGCCCCGGGGCCGCCCGCGTTCGCGGGAGCTACAGCCCCACGTCCCTCCTGCGGAAATCCTCCAGTGATTCGCGGCGGACGAGCAGCCGGGCGTGGCCGTCGGCCACCGCGACCACGGGCGGCCGGCCGACGAGGTTGTAGCCGGACGCCATCGACAGGTGGTACGCCCCGGCCACCGGCAGGGCGAGCAGGTCCCCGGGCCGTGTGTCGCCCGGGAGCGGTACGCCCGAGGCGAGGATGTCGCCCGCCTCGCAGTGCCGCCCGACCACCGTCATCGCCTCCGGTCCGGCCGCGGTGCGCCGGCCGACCAGGCGGGGCGCGTACCGCACCCCGTACAGCGCGGGCCGCGGGTTGTCGCTCATGCCGCCGTCGACGGCGACGAAGGTCTGCCCGCCGGTCCGCTTGACCGCGAGCACCCGGTAGAGCACCACCCCGGCGGGCCCGGCGATCGCCCGCCCCGGTTCCACGACGAGCCGCGGCACGGGCAGGCCCGCCGCCGCGCAGCTCTCCACCAGCTCGGCGCGGACCTTGCGGGCGAGGGAGGCGATGTCGAGCGACTCCTCCCCCGGGCGGTAGGCGATGCCGTGGCCGCCGCCGAGGTCCAGTTCGGGGAGGGTCAGGCCGTGCTGGTCCTTGATGCGCGCCATCAGCCCGACCAGCCGGCGGACCGCGCACAGGTAGGGCTTCTCCGTGGTGATCTGCGAGCCGAGATGGCAGTGCAGGCCCACCAGGTCCAACGTGGGCTGGCCGACTATGCGGGCGATGGCGTGCTGCGCCGAGCCGTCGGTGAGGGACAGGCCGAACTTCTGGTCGTCCGTCCCCGTCCGGATCTTCACGTGCCCGCCGGCCGCGATGCCCGGCACCACCCGCACCATCACCTTCTGGCGGCCGTCCGGCGGCACGGCGGCGGCCAGCCGTGCGATCTCCGACGCGCTGTCGATGACGATGCGGCCGACGCCCAGCCGCAGCGCGGCCCGCAGGTCGTGCGGGCTCTTGGCGTTGCCGTGCAGCACGATGCGCTCCGGTGGGAAGCCCGTGGTGACGGCCAGCTCCAGCTCCCCCGCCGAGCAGACGTCGAGGCCGAGGCCCTCCTCGCCGATCCAGTGCGCCATGGCACGGCACAGGAACGCCTTGGCGGCGTAGAGCACTTCGGCGCCCTCGAAGGCCCGCAGATAGCGGCGGCAGCGGGCCCGTACGTCGGCCTCGTCGAGGAGGTAGACGGGGGTGCCGAAGCGCTCGGCGACATCGGTGAGCGCGACTCCGCCGACGGCGACGTCGCCGTGCGCGAGCGGTGCGCTGGTCGTGGGCCATACGGCCAGGTCCCCGTCGGCCTGGCCCCTGTCGGCCTGGTCCCCGTCGGGCGGGGCTTCGGGGGCCTGGGTTTCGGGGGCCTGGGGCAGGGTGGCCGTCAGGGGCGGGGACGGCAGTCCGGGGAGGGTCTTCATGGCAGGGGTCCCTTTCACCGTGTCTCAGCCGATCCGGAGGGGTCGCGCACCGGCCGGTGCCACCGTGCCCGCCGCAGGGGTCCGCACCGCGGGCGCCGGTCCGACGGGCTGTGCGGCCAGGGGCGGGTCGATGAGGATGCCGCGCACGCCCAAGGGCACGACCAGGGCACGCAGTGCGGGTTCGGAGAGCCTGATCCACGCCTGCCGGGGACCGAGGGCCTCGCTCAGGCGCACCACGCTGGTGAAGGCGACGGCGGTGCGCTCGCCGACGGGCGTGCGGAACAGACGGGCCACGCGGCCCGCGGGCCCCGGCCAGGCGGGGACGTACAGCGGCCCGGCCGGGCCGGTTTCACAGGGCTCGGGGTCCTCGCCGCACAGAAGCTCTGCCATGGGTTCCTCCAGTGGAGAGAGAAGCAAGGTGGAGAGAGAAGGCGTACGGAGACGTTATGCCCGGCACTGAGTGCCAATCGACCGTCGATAACGCGTCGTTGACGCGGCGGTGCCGTGCGCTGACGCGATCCTGGCGCGCCGGCACCGCGGGCACCACCCGCATCAGGGACGCGTCAACCGTGCCCAGGCCCTCTTGAACGCGCTTACACGAGCCAGTTGGATGGCGAGGGTGCGGTGCGCGGCCCGGCCGTGCAGCGCGCGCACCGGTTCCGTCGCGGAGCCGCCGGGGTGGGAACCCGGCGCTGGAGGGGGCAGCCACGTGGAGGGGCGTGATCCCAGGGGTAGCGGCGCGGACCTGCGGCGCTCGCTCCGCCCGCTCGAATTTTTCACCCGAAGGCCTCACCCGAAGGTCCTGCTCAAACGTCACCCGAAGGCCTCGCTCAAAGGTCACCCATAGGTCTCTCGCAAAGTCACCCGAAGGTCAGCTCGAACGTCTCACTACGGAGGAGCGGCTCATGATTCGGCTTCCCTCGCACCGCCTGACCACCGCGCCCCGCTGGTTTCCCGCCGGGGCTCCCGGGCCCGCGTGTCTGCCCGAGCACGTCGCCGCGACCGGGGTGGGCGCCTGGTGGGGCGACCGCGCGCCGAGACCGCGCGCCATGGCCGTCTCGTGCGCGGGCCACGTCCTGCTGGACGGTGACCCGGGGAGCGTCGACCCCGCGTTCCTCACCCCGTTCGCGCACAGCCACGTCGAGGCGCCCGTCCGCTTCCTGCCGGTGCTCGGCGCCGCCTTCGACCGGGTCCTGCCGGCCGAGCGCATGGTGTACGTGCACCGGGAACCGGTGGCCGCGCCCCGTCCGCCACGCGGTCTGGGCGTCCGCCGGCTGGTGCCCGACGACGCCCCCGCGCTCGCCGGCCTCTCCCCCGACGCCGCCTGGATCCACGCCAGTTGGGGCGGCCCGGCCGGTCTTGCCGCCTCCGGGCACGGGTGGGCCGCGTTCGACCGGGGCGGCCGGATCGCCGCCGTCGCCTGCGGATACTTCGTGGGCGAGGCGTACGAGGACGTAGCCGTGCTCACCGCCCCCGAGCGGCGCCGCGAGCATCTGGCGCTGGCCTGTGTCACCGCCCTGTGTGCCGACATCGCCGAGCGCGGCCGCCTCGCGAGCTGGTCGTGCGGGCGCCACGACCGGCCGAGCCGGCTGCTGGCCTGGACCGCGGGTTTCCGACTGCACCACGAGTACGTCCGGTACGTGACGGGAGAACCCGCCGCCCGGCCGCAGTCCTCGCCGCGCGCTTCCGCGTGAGGCGTGCCCCGACGTGTCCCTGCCCGCCGCACGGATCCACGCCCGCCGCACAGATGGCCGGTAATAGCCGTCCGCTCGTTCGAGATCAAGAGCGATCAGAAGAGGGCAAGGTCACAGCCCGTGGTGGCACCGCGTGCCATGGATTGCGCCCTAGCATCAGGGCATGACGGTCCTGCCTGACGACGGGCTTTCCCTGGCCGCCGAGTTCCCTGATGCGACCCATGAGCAGTGGCAGCGCCTGGTGGAGGGCGTGCTGCGCAAGTCGGGTAAGGAAGCATCGGGAGCGGCGGCCGAGGAAGCGCTGTCCACCTCCCTGGAGGACGGGCTCACCACCCGCCCCCTGTACACCTCCCGCGACGCCGCGCCCGCCGCCGGCCATCCCGGTTTCGCCCCCTTCGTACGGGGCGCCACCCCCGGCGGCAACGCCGCCACGGGCTGGGACGTGCGCCAGCGGCACGCGAGCGCCGATCCCGTACGGATGAACGAAGCCGTGCTCGGCGACCTGGAGAACGGCGTCACCTCGCTGTGGCTCGGCGTGGGCGCCGGCGGCGTGCCGGTGTCCGGGCTGGCCCGGGCGCTGGACGGCGTCTATCTCGACCTGGCGCCGATCGCGCTCGACGCCGGCGCCGCGTTCGGGCCCGCCGCGCGCGAGCTGCTGCGCCTGTACGAGGCGGCGGGCGTCCCCAAGGAGTCGGTGCGCGGCACGCTCGGGGCGGACGTCCTCGGCCACGAGGCCCGTACCGGCGAGGCGGTGGAGCCGGCCGAGGCCATCGAGCTGGCGCGGCTGTGCGGGCGGGAGTACCCGGGTCTGCGCGCCCTGACCGTGGACGCGCTGCCGTACCACGAGGCGGGCGGTTCGGCCGCGCAGGAGCTGGCCGCCTCCCTCGCCACGGGTGTCGCCCACCTGCGGGAGCTGACCGGCGCCGGCCTGTCGGCCGACGAGGCCTGCGGGCAGCTGGAGTTCCGCTACGCGGCCACCGCCGACCAGTTCCTGACCATCGCCAAGTTCCGGGCGGCCAGGCGCCTTTGGGCGCGAGTCGCCGAGGTGTGCGGGGCGCCCTCCGCCGGGGCGCAGCGGCAGCACGCCGTGACCTCCCCGGTGATGATGACGCGCCGCGACCCGTGGGTGAACATGCTGCGCACCACGGTGGCGTGTCTGGGCGCGGGCGTCGGCGGCGCGGACGCCGTCACCGTGCTGCCGTTCGACCACTCGCTGGGTCTGCCCGACGCGTTCGCGCGCCGCATCGCGCGCAACACGTCCACGATCCTGATCGAGGAGTCGCATCTGGCCCGGGTGATCGACCCGGCGGGCGGCTCCTGGTACGTGGAGCGGCTCACCGACGAACTCGCGCACAGCGCCTGGGAGTTCTTCCAGGAGATCGAGCGCGCGGGCGGGCAGTCGGCGGCCCTGCGCTCCGGGATGATCGGTGAGCGTCTGGCCGCCACCTGGGCCGAGCGCCGCGCGAAGCTCGCCCGGCGCCGTGAACCGATCACCGGTGTCAGCGAGTTCCCGCACCTCGCGGAGCGGCCCGTGGAGCGCGAGGCCGCCCCGGTCGCGCCGGCCGGCGGTCTGCCGCGGGTGCGCCGTGACGAGGCGTACGAGGAGCTGCGTGCCCGCTCGGACGCGCACCTGGCGGCGACCGGCGCGCGCCCGAGGGTCTTCCTCGCCGCGCTCGGCCCGGCCGCCGCGCACACCGCGCGGGCCACGTTCGCCGCCAATCTCTTCCAGGCGGGTGGCATCGAGGCCGTGCACGAACCGGCCACCGTGGACGCGGCGACGGCCGCCGAAGCCTTCAAGGCGAGCGGCGCTTCCGTGGCGTGCCTGTGTTCCAGCGACGCGCTCTACGCCGAACAGGCCGAAGCGGTCGCCCTGGCGCTCCGGGAAGCGGGCGCGGACCAGGTGTTCCTCGCGGGACGCGGTGACCACGCAGGCGTCGACACGCAGGTCTTCGCCGGCTGTGACGCCGTGGCCGTGCTCTCCTCCACCCTCGACCGCATGGGAGTGGCGTAATGCGCATCCCCGACTTCTCCTCCGTCGACCTCGGGCCCGGTTCGGGCGCGAAGGGCTCCGACGACCAGTGGCGCTCCGCCGTGAAGGAGTCCACGGGCAGGTCCGAGAGCGACCTCTTGTGGGAGACGCCCGAGGGCATCGCGGTCAAGCCGCTGTACACGGGTGCCGACCTGGAGGGCCTGGACTTCCTGGACACCTATCCCGGTGTCGCCCCGTATCTGCGCGGGCCCTATCCGACGATGTACGTGAACCAGCCCTGGACGATCCGGCAGTACGCGGGGTTCTCCACCGCCGAGGAGTCCAACGCCTTCTACCGCCGCAATCTCGCGGCGGGGCAGAAGGGCCTGTCGGTCGCCTTCGACCTGCCGACGCACCGGGGGTACGACAGCGATCACCCGCGCGTCACCGGTGACGTGGGCATGGCCGGCGTGGCGATCGACTCCATCTATGACATGCGTCAGCTCTTCGACGGCATTCCGCTGGACAAGATGACGGTGTCGATGACGATGAACGGCGCCGTGCTGCCCGTGCTCGCGCTGTACATCGTGGCGGCCGAGGAACAGGGTGTGCCGCCGGAGAAGCTGGCCGGGACCATCCAGAACGACATCCTCAAGGAGTTCATGGTCCGCAACACCTACATCTATCCGCCGAAGCCCTCGATGCGGATCATCTCCGACATCTTCGCGTACACCTCGCAGAAGATGCCGCGCTACAACTCCATCTCCATCTCCGGCTACCACATCCAGGAGGCGGGTGCGACGGCCGATCTGGAGCTGGCGTACACGCTCGCCGACGGCGTGGAGTACCTGGGGGCCGGGCAGGAGGCGGGCCTCGACGTCGACGCGTTCGCGCCCCGGCTCTCCTTCTTCTGGGCGATCGGCATGAACTTCTTCATGGAGGTCGCCAAGCTCCGCGCGGCGCGCCTGCTGTGGGCGAAGCTGGTCAGGCAGTTCGACCCGAAGAACGCCAAGTCCCTCTCGCTGCGCACCCATTCGCAGACCTCGGGCTGGTCGCTGACCGCGCAGGACGTGTTCAACAACGTCACCCGCACCTGTGTCGAGGCGATGGCGGCGACGCAGGGGCACACCCAGTCGCTGCACACGAACGCCCTCGACGAGGCGCTCGCCCTGCCGACCGACTTCTCCGCGCGGATCGCCCGCAACACCCAGCTGCTCATCCAGCAGGAGTCGGGGACGACGCGGACGATCGACCCGTGGGGCGGCAGCGCGTACGTGGAGAAGCTGACGTACGACCTGGCCCGCCGTGCCTGGCAGCACATCGAGGAGGTGGAGGCGGCGGGCGGCATGGCGCAGGCCATCGACGCCGGCATCCCGAAGCTGCGCGTCGAGGAGGCCGCCGCGCGCACGCAGGCCCGCATCGACTCGGGGCGCCAGCCCGTCATCGGCGTCAACAAGTACCGGGTGGAGACCGACGAGCGGATCGACGTCCGGGCGGTCGACAACTCCTCGGTGCGTGCCCAGCAGATCGACAAGCTGCGGCGCCTGCGCGCGGAGCGCGACGAGGCGGCCTGCCAGGACGCGCTGCGGGCGCTCACCGCGGCGGCCGAGCGCGGCCCGAACTCCGGCGCCGGCCTGGAGGGCAACCTGCTGGCGCTCGCGGTCGACGCGGCCCGCGCGAAGGCGACGGTCGGTGAGATCTCCGACGCGTTGGAGAGCGTGTACGGGCGGCACGCGGGCCAGATCCGTACGATCTCCGGTGTGTACCGCACCGAAGCAGGCCAGTCCCCCTCCGTCGAGCGCACCCGCGCGCTGGTGGACGCCTTCGACGAGGCCGAGGGGCGCCGGCCGCGCATCCTGGTCGCCAAGATGGGCCAGGACGGCCACGACCGCGGCCAGAAGGTGATCGCCAGCGCCTTCGCCGACCTCGGCTTCGACGTGGACGTCGGCCCGCTCTTCCAGACCCCGGCCGAGGTCGCCCGGCAGGCGGTCGAGGCGGACGTGCACATCGTGGGCGTCTCGTCGCTGGCCGCCGGGCACCTGACCCTCGTACCGGCGCTGCGCGAGGAACTGGCCGCCGAGGGCCGCGAGGACATCATGATCGTGGTGGGCGGGGTGATCCCCCCGCAGGACGTCGAGGCGCTGCACGCGGCGGGTGCCACCGCGGTGTTCCCGCCCGGCACGGTGATCCCGGACGCGGCGTACGACCTGGTGAACCGACTGGCGGCCGATCTCGGCCACGACCTGTGAGCCGGTGAGCGCCGAGCCATGCCTGTGACGATCGACATCGACGCGTACGTGAAGGGCGTCCTCGACGGGAAGCGCGCGTATGTCGCGCGTGCCATCACCCTCGTCGAGTCGACCCGGCCGCAGCACCGCGCGCTGGCCCAGCAGTTGCTGACCGCGCTGCTGCCGCACAGCGGGCGGGCCCGGCGGGTCGGCATCAGCGGGGTGCCGGGCGTCGGCAAGTCCACGTTCATCGACGCGCTCGGCACGATGCTCACCTCGCTCGGCCACCGGGTCGCGGTGCTCGCCGTCGACCCGTCGTCCACGCGCACGGGCGGTTCCATCCTGGGTGACAAGACGCGGATGGAGCGGCTCTCGCTGGATCCCGCCGCGTTCGTGCGTCCCTCCCCCTCCGCCGGGACGCTCGGCGGGGTCGCCAAGGCGACGCGGGAGTCGATCGTGGTGATGGAGGCGGCGGGCTACGACGTGGTCCTGGTGGAGACCGTGGGCGTCGGCCAGTCGGAGACGACGGTCGCGAACATGGTCGACACGTTCCTGCTGCTGACCCTGGCCCGTACGGGCGATCAGCTGCAGGGCATCAAGAAGGGCGTCCTCGAACTCGCGGACGTGATCGCCGTGAACAAGGCGGACGGCCCGCACGAGCGGGACGCGCGCTCGGCGGCCCGGGAACTGGCGGGCGCTCTGCGGCTGATGCACCCGGCCGACGCCGCGTGGACGCCTCCGGTCCTCACGTGCAGTGCCCGGGAGTCCAGCGGCCTGGACACGCTGTGGGAGCGCGTCGAGCAGCACCGCACGCTCCTGGAGTCGACCGGCAGGCTGGCGGTCAAGCGCCGTGACCAGCAGGTCGACTGGACGTGGTCGACGGTGCGGGACGAGCTGCTCGGCCGGCTCCTGGCGCACGCGGAGGTGCGCCGGGTGGCCCCCGAGCTAGAGCAGCGCGTGCGGGAGGGTACGTTGACGGCCACGTCGGCCGCCGAGCGGATCCTCGACGCGTTCCAGGGCGGCGGCCGTCCGGCGCCGCCGGACTGAACGGGGTCCGCCGCCCTCCCCCCACCGATCGGAGCCACCCGCACATGTACGACCCCCGCGCCGACTCCCCCGTCCTGGTCCGCCGTGCGGGCCGCGCCGGGCATCTCGTCCTGAACCGGCCGCGGGCCATCAACGCCCTGGACCACGCCATGGTGCGGCTGCTGGCCGACGCCCTCACCGCCTGGGAGGACGACGCGTCGGTGGCGACGGTGGTCCTCACCGGCGCCGGGGAGCGGGGGCTGTGCGCGGGCGGCGACATCCGCTCCATCCACGACGACGTGAAGGCGGGCGACGGGAGCGCGTCGGCCGCGTTCTGGCGGGACGAGTACCGCCTGAACGCCCGGATCGCCCGCTACCCGAAGCCGTACGTCGCCGTCATGGACGGCATCGTGATGGGCGGCGGCGTGGGCGTCTCGGCCCACGGCGACGTGCGGGTGGTCACCGAGCGCTCGCGGGTGGCCATGCCGGAGACCGGCATCGGGTTCGTGCCCGACGTGGGCGGCACCTACCTGCTCACGCGCACCCCCGGCGAGCTGGGCACGCATCTCGCGCTGACCGGCACGGCCGTGGGCGCGGGTGACGCGCTGCTGTGCGGGCTGGCCGACCACTATGTGCCCTCGCGGCTCCTGACGGACTTCACCGCGGCGCTCGGCGACACCGAGGTGTCCGAGGCCCTGCGGCGCTTCGGGCGGCCGGCTCCGGCGGGCGAACTCGCCGCGTGCCGGGAGTGGATCGACCACTGCTACGCGGCGGACACCGTCGAGGAGATCATCGAACGGCTGTACGCATGTGGTGAGCGGCAGGCGAAGGAGGCGGCCGAGACGATCCTGACGAGGTCGCCGACCGCGCTGAAGGTCACCCTGGCCTCGCTGCGCCGGGCCCGCGAACTGCCCACCCTGGAGGCCGTACTGGACCAGGAGTACCGCGTGTCCTGTGCGGCGCTCGCCCTGCCCGACCTGCAAGAGGGCATCAGGGCCCAGGTCATCGACAAGAGCCGCAGGCCGCGCTGGTCGCCCGCCGGACTCGACCAGGTGACGCCGGCGGACGTGGCCCGCTTCTTCGAGGACGTCGACACGGCGGCCCCGCAGCTCAGGGCGGGTCGATCTCGGTGACGACGGCGAGGAGTTGGAAGGGCAGCTCCTTGTCCCACTGGGCGATGCCGAGGGCGATCCAGCGGCCGTCCACGTGCCACAGGCGCAGGTCCGGCACGGACGAGCTGAGCCCGGCCCACGGCTCCGGTATCTCCTCGGCCCCGGCGTCGCCCCCGGCCGGCGCAATTGTGTCCAGGGTCCGCTCGAAGACACTGGCCAGGCTGAACCACTGGGGCGGGCCCCAGCGGTCGGTGAGCAGGACCGTCAGCCCGTCCCGCTCGGCCTCGTACTGCTCCTCGGCGAGGTGGCGGCGCGTGCCGTCGTCCTCCCAGAAGGAGTCGCTCGTCAGTAACTCCGCCACGTGGTACCCGGGACCCTCGCAGCCGCACTCCGACCTGCCGTGCTCCTCGGGAAACTCCCGTGAGCGCAGCAGGTCGATCGCGGCGAGATGCTGTGCGGTGCTCATGGCGCCCAGTAAAGCGGGCACCACTGACAACGGGTCAGCGGGCCCTGCGCTCGCCGCTGTCCCCCGTTCCGAGTACGATCCGGCCATCACGCGCACGAGCTGGGAGGACGTACGTTGGGGCAGCTGACCGGCGGGGATCCCTCTCTGTTGCGGCGGATCAATTCCGCGGTGGTGCTGCACGCGCTGCGCGCCGCGGATCTGGCGACGCTCACGGAGATCACCCGAGTGACCGGGCTCTCCCGGCCCACCGTCGAGGGGGTCGTCGAGGGGCTCATCGAGGCCGGGCTCGTGGTGGAGTCCGCGGCCGAGGACAGCGGTGCCCGGCGCCAGGGGCGGCCCGCCCGGAAGTTCCGCTTCCGGGCCGAGGCGGGTCATCTGCTGGGCCTGGAGATCGGCCCGCACCGGGTCGCGGCCGTCCTTTCGGACCTGCACGGCAAGGTCCTCGGCACGGCCTCCAAGGACGTCTCCGAGGAGGCTCCCGCGGACGAGCGGCTCGAACGCCTGCGCACCACGGTGGCGGAGCTGTTGCGCCGGGCCGGGATAGCCCGCAGCTCGCTGCGCGCGGTCGGGGTGGGCAGTCCCGGCATCCTGGAGGCGGACGGCACGGTACGGCTGAGCACGGCGCTGCCCGAGTGGACGGGGCTTCAGCTCGGTGAGCGGCTGCGCCGTTCCTTCAAGTGCCCGGTCCTGGTGGAGAACGACGCCAACGCGGCGGCCGTTGCCGAGCACTGGAAGGGCGCGGCGACCGACACCGACGACGTGGTGTTCGTCCTCGCCGGGCTGAGCCCGGGCGCCGGTTCGCTGATCGGTGGCCGCCTGCACCGCGGCTACGGCGGCGCGGCGGGCGAGATCGGCGCGCTGCATCTGCTGGGCCGCGAGGTCACCCCGGAGACGCTGCTCTCCACCACGGACGAGCCGCTGCACCCCCTGGACGAGCAGGCGGTCGCCGAGGTCTTCGCCCATGCCAAGGAGGGCGACGAACGTGCGCGGGCGGCGGTGGACCGCTTCATCCAGCGCCTGGTGCACGACGTCGCGGCCCTCGTGCTCGCCCTCGACCCCGAACTGGTCGTGGTGGGCGGCTGGGCGGCTGGGCTGGACGGCGTACTGGAGCCGCTGCGCCGGGAGCTGGCGCGCTACTGCCTGCGGCCGCCCCGCGTCGCGCTGTCGGCGCTCGGCGAGGCGGCGGTGGCGACGGGAGCGCTGCGGCTGGCGCTCGACCACGTCGAGGAGCAGCTGTTCGCCGTGGAGGGCACGGTCACCGCCCGCCGGTGAGGAGCGGGCGGTGCCGGGCGGCGCTCAGGAAGCGCGCCGCTCCGGGCCGTGGTGGATCTCGACGCCGCCGGCGTCGCCGAAGGTGAGCCGGCAGGTGTCCGCGCGGTAGGTGGCCACGGAGACCGCGGCCGTGCGGCCCTCGGCGAGGAAGCGGGTCGTCACCAGGAGGACCGGTGCGCCCGGCAGCCGGTCGAGCGCCTTGGCGTCGTCCGCGCGGGCCGAGCCCAGTTCGACGGCCCTGTCCTGTCCTTCGAGGGTGAGCCGGGCCAGCTCACGCAGGACGACGCGCGCGCGGGCGGCGCCGGACGGCGCGTCCATGCCGGTCAGTTCGGCGACCGAGGACATCGGGACGTACAGCAGTTCGGCGGCGACGGGCTGTCCCTGGGAGACGCGGGTGCGGCGCACGATGTGGACCTGCTCGTCGAGGAGGGTCTCCAGCATGCGGGCGACGGCCGCGGGCGGGAGGCCCGGAGCGCAGTCGGCGGGCTGCCAGGCGTCGCCCACCGCGCCGGGCCAGGTGCCCTGCGCGGAGCCGACGGCCACACCCATCCGGGGCGGGGCCACGGTCGTGCCCACCCCGCGGCGGCGCTGCAGCCGCCCTTCCAGTTCGAGCTGTTCGAGTGCCTGGCGGAGCGTGGCGCGGGCGACGCCGAAGCGGGCGGCCAGCTCACGCTCGTTCGGCAGGATCTCCCCCACCGCGAACTCGGAGTCGAGCGCCTCACTGAGCACGGTCTTCAGGTGCCAGTACTTCGGCTCCGGCACCGATTCGAGCTGCGTGGTCCCCACCCTGTCCTCCGCAATCGCCGTTGACCGGCGGCTTTTTAGCGCCCTTGTTTATTAAAGGTTCCTGCACTATCCCTGCGACCATAGGCCTGCGCCCACCCTTGGTCAAGACCAATCCTGGATCCGTTACAGCCCGCACAGGGTTGACGCCACAGAGCATTCATGCGGAGTTCGCACGGGGCCAAGCGGGCGTAATCGGCCATGCCCGTGGAGAGGGGCGCGCGGATTCCTCGGAAAGAAGCCCCCACCGCCGGGTGGGGGCTTGGTTCCGGGGGGTCGTGGGCCGTCCCGGGCGGTTATTCGCCGTGCCCGTGGTGGGCGAGCAGCAGGAGCTTGTCCGGATTGCGGATGATGTAGACGCGTTGAATGCGGCCGTCGGCGGTGTCCACCTGGAGGACACTGTCCGGCTTCCCGTCGGCCAGAAGGAGCACCGATTCGGCTCCATTGAGTTCGAGGAACCGCAATTCCAGCTCGGACCCGGGAGCGAGGCCCTTGGCGGCGACGCCGTGCAGGAAGCGGCCCACCTTTTCGGCGGTCTCGACGACGCGCAGCGGCGCCTTGGCCTTGCCGCCGCTGTCACCGACGAGGCGGACATCCGGGGCGAGCAGCGCCATCAGGCCCTCCAGGTCGCCCTCGGCGGCCGCCGCCAGGAACCGCTCGGTGAGGTCGCGGCGCTCGGCCGGGTCCACCTCGTAGCGGGGGCGGCCCGCCTCGACGTGCTTGCGGGCGCGCCCCGCGAGCTGGCGCACCGCGGCCTCGCCGCGGTCCAGCGTGTGCGCGATCTCGGCGTAGGGGAACCCGAAGGCCTCCCGCAGCACGAAGACGGCGCGCTCCAGGGGCGAGAGGGACTCCATGACGACGAGGACCGCCAGGGAGACGGACTCGGCGAGGACGGCCCGCTCGGCCGTGTCGGGGACGGTGGGGCCGAAGTCGGTGACATAGGGCTCGGGGAGCCACGGTCCCACGTACGCCTCGCGCCGGGACTGCACGTGACGCAGCCGGTCGATGGCGAGGCGGGTGGTGACGCGCACCAAGTAGGCGCGCGGGTCGCGTACTTGGCCGTGATCGGCGGCGGACCAGCGGAGCCAGGCCTCCTGGACGACGTCCTCCGCGTCGGCCACCCGGCCGAGCATGCGGTAGGCGACACCCGTCAGGACGGGGCGGTGCTGTTCGAAGAGGTCGGTCGCGCTGTCGGTGGCCACCTCTCCATCCCAGCTCACGGAAGATCCGCTGTCCAGGAGGAATCGGGGCGGCCCCGTGAGGCGTGGGCCACCTTCTGAAGTGGGACTTGCCTCTTGAAGTGGGGCCTACTGGGCGGTAATTGTTGCTGACAACGTGTCTAACGCAGTTGAGGATCCGTCGTCCCGCGACGGGAACAGGAGCAGCCATGTCCGCAGAGGTGTCCTTCGAGGTCGCGTCGCCCGGCGGCCCGCGCACCATGACGATCGCCTACGAACGGTCGGGCGCGGGTGAGCCGTTGCTCCTGCTGCACGGCATAGGCCACCACCGCCAGGCCTGGGAGCCGGTGACGCGGGTCCTGGCCGCCGAGTACGACGTGATCGCGGTGGACCTGCCGGGCTTCGGGGAGTCGCCCGCGCTGCCGGACGGGCTGACGTACGGCCTCCCCACGGTCGTCTCGGCGCTCGGCGCGCTGTGTGCGGCCCTGAAGATCGAGTGCCCCCATGTGGCGGGCAACTCCCTGGGCGGGCTGCTCGCCCTGGAGCTGGGCCGGGAGCGGCTCGTGCGCTCCGTCACCGCCCTGTCGCCCGGCGGCTTCTGGTCGGCGGCCGAACGCCGGTACGCCTTCTGCACCCTGCTCGCGCTGCGGCAGGGCGCGCGGCTGCTGCCGCTTTCGGTGGTCGAGAGGCTGTCCGGCAGCGCGGCCGGTCGCGCGGTGCTCACCGGTGCCATCTACGCCCGTCCAGGGCGCCGTTCACCGGAGGCGGTCGTCGCCGAGACGCTCGCCCTGCGCCATGCCCCGGGCTTCGAGGCGACGCTGACGGCCGGCCGGGACGTCCTCTTCCGCGACGACGTGCGGGGGCTGCCGGTCACCGTCGCCTGGGGCACCCGGGACCGGGTGCTCCTGCGCCGCCAGGGGATACGGGCCAAGCAGGTCATCCCCGACGCGCGGCTCGTCCGGCTGCCCGGCTGCGGGCACGTCCCGATGAACGACGACCCGGCCCTGGTCGCCCGGGTCATCCGCGACACCTGCCGCTGACGGGCTCGGGGCCCGCCGCCGCGAGCGGGTGTACGGGGGGGGCCGGGGCAGACGCGGGGCAGGTCCTCCTCGGTGGGACCGCGTCCGTCCGAAGACCCGCGACCCACAGGCCGGGCCCAGGTGTTGTGTGCGCGCCGGTTCCCCCGGGCGGGCGGGGAGTTGTTCACTTGTGGTTCGTGCGGGCGCTGTGGCGCGCCCCTGGTCAGCGGCGCGCACACTGGTCGCACCCCGTCAACTGGAGGCGCATTCATGTCACGACGTCAGCCGAGCCCGTCCCCCCGCCGCCGCAGCCTGCTGCTCGGATCGCTGGCCGCACCGGCGGCGCTCGCCGTGCCGGGGCTCGCCGGGGCCGCTCCCGCGTTCGCCCGGTCCGGCCGCCCGGAGGCCGGGTGGGGCGTGCGGGCCGGGGACGTGACCGCGCACGCGGGGCTCGTCTGGGTCCGGTCCGACCGCCCGGCCCGGATGATCGTGGAGACGGCGGCCACGGAGTCGTTCCGCGACGCGCGGCGCCGGCACGGGCCGCTGCTCGGGCCGGACACGGATTTCACGGGGACGACCCGGCTGCAAGGGCTGCCGGCCGGCGAGCAGATCCACTACCGGGTGCTGCTCGCGGACCCCGACGACCCGCGCCGCACCGGGCGGCCGGTCACCGGCACCTTCCGCACGACGCCCAAGAGCCGCAAGGAAGGGGTGCGCTTCCTGTGGTCGGGCGATATCGCGGGCCAGGGCTGGGGCATCAACCCGGACCGGGGCGGCTACCGCGTCTTCGAGGAGATGCGCCGCCGCGACCCCGACTTCTTCCTGTGCAGCGGGGACAACATCTACGCCGACGGGCCGATCCAGCCGAGCGTCACCCTCCCCGACGGCTCCGTGTGGCGGAACGTCACGACGGAGGAGAAGTCGAAGGTCGCCGAGTCCCTCGACGAGTTCCGCGGAGCGTTCCGCTACAACCTCCTCGACGAGAACCTGCGCCGGTTCAACGCGCAGGTGCCCTCCCTCGTGCAGTGGGACGACCACGAGGTGCGCAACAACTGGTACCCGGGCCAGATCCTGGACGACGCCCGCTACACGGAGAAGGACGTGAACGTGCTGGCGGGCCGCTCCCTGCGGGCGTTCAGCGAGTACTTCCCCGTCTCGACGCTGCCGCCGGGCGACGAGGAGGGGCGGGTGTACCGCGTGCTGCGGCACGGGCCGCTCCTGGACGTGTTCGTCCTGGACATGCGCTCGTACCGCAACGCCAACTCGCCGAACAGGCAGATCGACGACGCCACCGGCATCCTCGGCGCCCGGCAGCTGGCCTGGCTGAAGCGGGAGCTGTCACGGTCCCGGGCGGTGTGGAAGGTCATCGCCTCCGACATGCCCCTCGGACTCGTCGTGCCGGACGGCAGGGCGAACTTCGAGGCCGTCGCGCAGGGCGATCCCGGCGCGCCGCTGGGCCGCGAACTGCAGATCGCCGAGCTGCTGCGGCACATCAAGCACCGGCGGATCACCGGGACGGTGTGGCTGACCGCCGACGTGCACTACACCTCGGCGCAGCACTACGACCCCTCGCGGGCGGCGTTCAAGGACTTCGCGCCGTTCTGGGAGTTCGTGTCCGGGCCGCTGGCCGCCGGCGGTTTCCCCGCGACGAAGCTCGACGCGACGTTCGGTCCCGAGCAGAAGTTCGTCAAGGCGCCGAGCCGCGCGAACACCTCGCCGGCCGAGACACCGCAGTACTTCGGCGAGGTCGACATCGACGGGGGCAGCGGGGACCTGACCGTCCGGCTGCGGCAGGAGGGCGGCGGCGTCCTGTTCACGAAGGTCCTGCGGCCGGGCCGGGTGGGGCAGTGATCCGGCCCGGCGATACAGTCCGGCGAAGGGCACGAAAAGGACAGATGGCCTCTTAACCCATCAGTCACACGACGTTCGTGATCACGCAACACCGCTCGCCCACAGTGGTCGCATGCGAACTGAACCGACCGATGTGACCCGCGCCAAGCACGGCCGCCCCGTTCATCACTGGCGGCGCGACGTGGTCGAGCTGGCCGCTCTCTTCACGGCCGTCGCGGTGGCGGACGCCGTGGCCAACATGATCGGGCACGGCCCCGACGGGCCTGCCCTGCTCGTGATCTCGGCCGTGGTGCTCCTCGCCACGACCGGGTTCCACCTGTGGTGGGCACGGCGCCACAACCATGCCCCGCCGGCACCCGATATCGGCGCCCGGCCACCCGCCGAGGCGGAGCAGGCCGGGCCCGCCACCACCACACGGAGCGGCCACCCGGCCACGCCCGGAGCGACGACGCTGTGGCGGATGCGTACGACCGTACGGGACGAGCCGGGCTCCCTGGCCGCGCTCTGCGGGGCGCTCGCCGAGCTGCGGGTGGACATCCTGAGCCTGCAGGCACATCCCCTGGCCGAGGGCACGGTCGACGAGTTCCTGCTGCGCGCCCCGGAAGCCCTGGCCGGCGCCGAGATCACCCGGTCGATCGCCCGCGCGGGCGGCGCGGGCACCTGGATCGAACGCGCCGACACCCACGACCTGGTGGACGCCCCCACCCGCATCCTGGGCCTTGCCACCCGCACCGCGCTCGACGCCGCCGAGCTGCCGCTCGCCCTGCGACAGCTCCTCGGCCGCTGCACCATCCGCTCGCTGCCCGCCGCCTCCCGAGCCGTGGGCCGCCAGGCCCCGACGCCGCCTGCGGCACCGGTGGACGGCGCGCTCGAAGGGACCGTGCTGCGCCTGAACGGCCCGGACGGCGAGGTGATCACCGTGGAGCGGCCCCATCTGCCGTTCACCCCCACGGAGTTCGCCCGCGCGCGTGCCCTGGTGGAACTGGACACACGGCTCGGTCCGCGGGTCCCGCGCAGCCAGGACGTGCTGACCCTGCCCGAGGGCAACTCCATCACCGTGCGCCGGGCCGACACGGCCGACATCCAGGCCGCCAAGGCCATGCACGACCGCTGCTCGCAGCGCACCCTGAGCATGCGCTACCACGGCCCGGTGCGGGACGCCGACCGCTATCTCGGCCACCTGCTCAGCCCGCGGTTCGGCCGCACCCTCGCGGTGCAGACGGCCTCCGGCCGCATCGTCGGCGTCGGCCATCTGCTCTGGGACGGCGACGAGACCGAGATCGCGCTGCTCGTGGAGGACGAGTGGCAGCGGCGCGGCATCGGCGGTCAGCTGCTCGGCCGGCTCGTGGCGATGGCGGCCGAGGCGGGCTGCGAGAGCGTGTACGCGGTGACCCAGGCCTCCAACACGGGCATGGTCGCCGCGATGCGGGGTCTCGGCCTGCCGCTCGACTACCAGATCGAGGAGGGCACGCTGGTGATCACCGCCCGCCTCGACGCGCCGTCCGTCAGCGCGCGGCAGCCGCACGGCGAGGCTCGCCCGCACGAGGGGGTTGGGTCGCACGACGGTCGCGTCGAGCGGCATCAGCGGGCGGAGCGCTGACCGGGCCGAGGGCCTGGTCCAGGTCGCGCCACAGGTCCTCGACGTCCTCCAGACCGCACGACATGCGCAGCAGGCGGTCGCTCACGCCGGACGAGTGCCGGTCCGCGGGGTCCACCACGCGGTGGCTGATGGACGCCGGGTGCTGGATGAGCGAGTCGACGCTGCCGAGGCTGACCGCCGGGGTGATCAGCCGGACTCCGGCGATCACCTCGTGCGGGTCGCCGCACACTTCGAAGGCGACCATGGCGCCGCCGAGCCGGGGGTAGTGGACGCGCGCCACACGCGGGTCCCCGGCGAGGCGCCGCGCCAGCTCCGCCGCGTTCGCCGACGCCGCCCGCACCCGGACCGGCAGCGTGGCGAGGCCGCGCAGCAGCAGGTACCCGGCGAGCGGATGCAGCACCCCTCCGGTGGCGAACCGCACCTGGCGCAACCGGCGCGCGAACTCCTCGTCGCACGCCACGACTCCGGCGAGTACGTCACCGTGGCCGCCCAGGTACTTCGTGGCGCTGTGCAGCACCAGGCGGGCGCCGCTCTCCACGGGCCGCTGGAGGACGGGGGTGGCGAAGGTGTTGTCGGCGAGCAGCGGCACCTCGCCGCAGGAGTGGGCCACGGCGGCCAGGTCGAGTTCGGCGAGCGTCGGGTTGGCCGGTGACTCGACCATCACCAGACCGGTGTCGGGACGGACGGCGTCCGCGATGCCGGCCGGATCCACCCACGTCACCTCGGTGCCGAGCAGCCCCGCCGTGAGCAGGTGGTCGCTGCAGCCGTACAGCGGCCGCACCGCCACGACGTGCCGCAGGCCGGCGGTGGCGCGCACCAGCAGGACCGCGGTGAGGGCGGCCATGCCGCTGGCGAACGCGACCGCGCTCTCGGTGCCTTCGAGGCGGGCCAGCGCGGTCTCGAAACGGGCGACGGTCGGATTGCCGAGCCGGGCGTAGACGGGCGGCCCGTCGTCGAGGACCCCCTCGGCGGCGAAGGCGTCGATGCGGGCGGCCTCGCCGCGGCTGTCGCGGGAGGGGTAGGTCGTGGAGAGGTCGATGGGCGGGGCGTGCAGACCCAGTTCGGCCAGATCGTCCCGCCCGGCGTGCACGGCCTCGGTGGCCAGGGCACGCGGCGCCTCCCGCATGGCTTTCTCCGTGTTCGCTTCCATGCCCCACAGGCTGAACAGGACTCGGGCCGACGGCGGCACATCCCGTGTTACGTTCGCCCGATGGCCGACTCTGTCGCACTGGACCCGGTGGACCTTCACATTCTGCGGCTGTTGCAGAACGACGCCCGGACCACCTACCGCGACCTCGCGGCGCAGGTCGGCGTGGCGCCGTCCACCTGCCTCGACCGGGTGGCGCGGCTGCGGCGCTCGGGGGTGATCCTCGGCCACCAGCTGCGCCTGGATCCGGCGAAACTCGGGCGCGGCCTCCAGGCCCTGCTCTCGGTGCAGGTGCGGCCGCACCGCCGCGACCTCGTGGTGCCCTTCGTGGAACGGATCCGGGCCCTGCCCGAGTCGTTGTCGCTGTTCCATCTCACGGGCCCGGAGGACTTCCTGGTGCATGTGGCGGTGGCCGGCCCGGCGGATCTCCAGCGGCTGGTGCTCGACGAGTTCACGGCGCGGCGCGAAGTGGCCCGCGTGGAGACGAGGTTGATCTTCCAGCAGTGGGAGTGCGGCCCCCTGCTGCCGGCCGAGGACGCCGGCGCCGGACCACGCGAGAATCCCGCCGAACCATGATGACGCGCACCGTCCCCTCGTACGAGGATGTCCGCATGTCAGTGACGAAGAACCCACATCCGAACGCCGGCCCCCTGCCCCGCGAGGTCGCCGACGCGTACGTCGACGAGCTCATCGCCCTCGACCCCATCACCGGCACCTACCTCGGCGTACGCGAGAGCGACAGCAGGCTCCCCGACACCTCGCCCGCCGGTCAGGAGGCGCTCGCCCGGCTGGCGCGGACGACCCTCGTCCGGCTGGACGAGGCGGAAACCCGGCCCGGGGCGGACCGGGAGATCGAGCGCCGCTGCGGCAGGCTGCTGCGCGAGCGGCTCACCGCGGAGCTGGCCGTGCACGACGCCGGGGAGGGCCTGCGCCGGGTCGGCAATCTCGACACGATGCCGCACCAGGTGCGGGAGATCTTCACCGTGACGCCCATGGAGACGCGGGAGGACTGGGCGGTCATCGCCGAGCGGCTGCGGGCCGTACCGACCGCGCTGGAGGGCTATCGCGCCTCGCTCGAACTCGGCCTGGACCGCAAGCTGTTCGGGGCGCCGCGCCCCACGGCCACGTTCATCGGGCAGCTCACCGAGTGGGCGGGCGGAGCGGGCAAGGGCGGCTGGTTCGAGGAGTTCGCCGCCGCGGGGCCGGACGCGCTGCGCTCCGAGCTGGACGACGCGGCGCGGGCCGCCACCGCCTCCGTGGTCTCACTGCGGGACTGGATGCGGGACGTCTACGCGCCCACGATCGAGGGCTCCCCCGACACCGTGGGCCGCGAGCGCTACGCCCTGCTGTCCCGCTACTTCAACGGCACGGATCTGAATCTCGACGAGGCGTACGCGTACGGCTGGTCGGAGTTCCACCGGCTGCTCGGGGAGATGCGCGCCGAGGCGGAGAAGGTCCTGCCGGGGGCCGCCACGCCCTGGGTGGCGCTGGCGCACCTGGACGAGCACGGCACGCACATCGAGGGCGTCGAGGAGGTGCGGGTGTGGCTCCAGGAGCTGATGGACGAGGCGATCGAGGCGCTGGACGGCACGCACTTCGAACTCGCCGAGCGCGTCCGCACGGTGGAGTCCCACATCGCCCCGCCCGGCGGCGCGGCGGCGCCCTACTACACGGGCCCGTCCGAGGACTTCTCGCGCCCCGGCCGCACCTGGCTGCCGACCATGGGTGAGACCCGCTTCCCCGTCTACGACCTCGTCTCCACCTGGTACCACGAGGGCGTGCCGGGCCACCACCTCCAGATCGCCCAGTGGGCCCACGTGGCGCAGGACCTCTCCCGCTACCAGGCGACCGTCGGCCTCGTCAGCGCGAACGCGGAGGGCTGGGCGCTCTACGCCGAGCGGCTCATGGACGAGCTGGGCTTCCTCACCGACCCCGAGCGCAGGCTCGGTTATCTGGACGCCCAGATGATGCGCGCGCTGCGGGTCATCGTCGACATCGGCATGCACCTGGAGCTGGAGATCCCGGCGGACTCCCCCTTCCACCCGGGCGAGCGCTGGACACCGGACCTGGCCCAGGAGTTCTGCGACGCGCACTCCAGCCGCCCGGCGGAGTACGTGGCGAGCGAGCTGACGCGCTACCTCACGATCCCGGGTCAGGCCATCGGCTACAAGCTGGGCGAGCGGGCGTGGCTGCTCGGCCGCGAGAACGCGCGCCGGCGCCACGGCGACGCGTTCGACGCGAAGGCGTGGCACATGGCGGCGCTCTCCCAGGGCTCGCTGGGTCTGGACGACCTGGTGGACGAGCTGTCCCGGCTGTGACCAACGGGGCGGTGGGCGGCCGTGGCTGCGGCCCGTCCACCGCCCCTCTGGGGTCAGCAGCCGCAGTCGGCGGCGTCGAGCGGCGCCGTGAGGCCGTCCGGGGCGCGTCGCTCCCGGCCCTCCCACGTCTCGTACGCGAAGCCCTCCCGCGCCCAGTACTCGAAGCCGCCGAGCATCTCCTTGACCGGGAAGCCGAGCCGGGCGAGGGCGAGGGCCGCCCGGGTGGCGCCGTTGCAGCCCGGGCCCCAGCAGTAGGTGATCACCGGCACCGACTTGTCGAGGAGCGCCTCGGCCTGCTCGGGGATGAGCGCGGTGGGCAGGTGCAGCGCGCCCGGGATGTGCCCCTGGTCCCACGACGCGGTGCTGCGGGTGTCGATCACGACGAAGCCGGGGTCGCCGCCGTCCGCGAGGGCGGCGGCCACGTCGGAGACATCGGCGTGGAAGGCGAGGCTCGCCCCGAAGTACGCGGCGGCCGCGGCCGGGGAGGCGGGCGGGATCCGCAGAACGGAATTCACGGCGGCGGGAAGTCCGGCGGCCGAGTCGGCGGAAGGGGAGCTGACCTGCACGTTCGTGGTGTCCATGGCAGAAAATCTAGGTGCCGCGACCGGAAGTCTGAAGCGGCGATCCCCGGCACCCCCCTTGATCGGCCGGGGATTTCCCTGTTTCCTCTCGGGCATGACCGGTTATTCCACGGACGCCACCGACTGGCGCATCCTCGACGTCCTCCAGCGCGAGGGCCGCGCCAGCTATGCCGAGCTGGCGCGCGCCGTCTCGATGTCCGCGAGCGCCGTCACCGAGCGCGTGCGGCGCCTGGAGGAGGCGGGCGTCATCCAGGGCTACGCGGCCGTGGTCGACCCGGAGCGGCTGGGGCTGCCGATTCTCGCGTTCGTGCGGCTGCGCTACCCGACGGGGAATTACAAGCCTTTCCACGACTTGGTCGAGGCCACCCCGGAGATCCTCGAGGCGCATCATGTCACCGGCGACGACTGCTTCGTCATCAAGGTCGCCGCGCGGTCGATGAACCACCTCGAAGAGGTCTCGGGCCGGATCGGCGCCCTGGGTTCGGTGACGACGAGCGTCGTGTACTCCTCTCCCCTGCCGAGACGCCCGCTGGGACGCTGACCGGCGCCGTCGCCTCGGCGCAGGCCGGGTGTGCGGCGGCTGCGCCGGGTACGCCGGCTAGAACACCGACCAGCCCGTCACGGTGGTGAAGTGGTCGAGCGCCGCCACGCCCGCCACCGAGTTGCCGTACGAGTCCAGGCCCGGGCTCCAGACGCACAGGGTGCAGCGTCCGGGGATCACCGCGACGATGCCGCCGCCGACGCCGCTCTTGCCCGGCAGCCCGACGCGGTAGGCGAAACTGCCCGCCGCGTCGTAGGTGCCGCAGGTGAGCATGACCGCGTTGACCTGCTTCGCCTCGCGGGCGGGCAGCAGACGCGTGCCGTCGTTGCGCAGCCCGTGGCGGGCGAGGAAGGCCGCCGCGAGGGCGAGGTCGCGGCAGCTCATGCGGATCGCGCACTGCCGGAAGTAGTGGTCGAGCACCGTGCCGACGGGATTGTCGAGGTTGCCGTAGCTCGCCATGAAGTGGGCCAGTGCCGCGTTGCGGTCGCCGTGCTCGGCCTCGGAGGCGGCCACCACCGGATCGAAGGCGACGTCCGGGTTGCCGCTCTCGGCGCGCAGGAACTCCAGCATCGTCGCGCCGGCGTCCCCGGTGAGGCTCTGCAGCCGGTCCGTGACGACCAGCGCGCCGGCGTTGATGAAGGGATTGCGCGGGATGCCGTTCTCGTACTCGAGCTGGACCAGCGAGTTGAAGGGGTTGCCGGACGGTTCCGTGCCGACCCGGTCCCAGATCCGCTCGCCGCCCTCCGCGAGGACGAGCGCGAGGCTGAAGGCCTTGGAGATGGACTGGACGGAGAACGGCTCCTGCCAGTCCCCCACCCCGTGCACCTCGCCGTCGACGTCGGCGACCGCGATGCCGAACCGCTCGGCGTCCACGCCGGCGAGCGCCGGGATGTACCGGGCCACCTGACCGCGGCCCACCAGCGGCCGGGCGAAAGCGGCGACTTCCTCGAGAACGGCCTGGTAGTCCACAACCTGCGCTTTCTGCCTGTACGGAGGTGGCCGTTTCGACCCGAAAATCCGCTGCTTGCGGGGTATGTCGGCGACCGGGGTCAGGATAACGCCTGCCCGTACCGCGCCCTTGGCGGGGCCGTCCGCCCGCTCGCCTATCCCAGCCCCCGCTGCCGCACCACCGACCCGCCCCGCCCCTTCACCACCTCCAACTGCGCGTGCACCCGGCGGCGCAGGTCAGCGACGTGGCTGACGATGCCCACGCTGCGGTCCCGCTCGCGCAGTGAGTCCAGGACGTCCAGGACCTCGTCCAGGGTCTGGTCGTCCAGGCTGCCGAAGCCCTCGTCGATGAAGAGGCGGTCGCGAGTTCGACAACTGCGGGGGTAACCCCTCTGATCAGGCAAAACAGGGAAGAAAAGAGCCCCCGTTGATTGCTTCGGGGGCTCTTGATCGTGGCCGGGGGACGTGCGGGGGACAGCGCGCTCAAGCGGCGTTTTGCGCCTGGTCTCCGCGGTCGATACGTACTACGTGCAGGTGCCGGTCTTCCGAGTTTGCGGCGGAGGCGACTGCCTCATCCTGTGCTTCTGCTCCGGGAGGAACCGAAGCCGCGGCCTGCTCGTGGTCTACCTCTGATGCGGAGGTCTGTTCACCGTCGGGCTTCTCCACTCCGTTGCGGCGTGGCACGAGTTCAAGCGGGGCGTTGGCGGCGGCATGCTCGAACTGAGGCAACAAGCTGGTGTAGGTGTCAGCCGTCAGTTGGTAGCTGCTATGGCCGAGCAGGGCTTGGATGGCCTTCATGGAGAGGCCGGCAGCCAGGCTGAGTGAGGCTGCGCAGTGGCGCAGGTCGTGGAGGCGGATCGGTGGCAGACCAATGCGCTGGACGAACCTGTTGAAGGCCTGGGAGACGTTGGCGGGGTGGTGGGGGCGCCCATCGGGTCGGGTGAAGACGTAGCCGGAATCGACGTACGGTCCGTGGCTCCGAGGGTCTTCGCGGTGCTTCTTCTCCCACTCAGCGCGCTGAGCCTTCTGTAGGTCGCGCCAGGCCGTGAGCAGGGCCAGAGTGGCGTGGTCGAGAGCGACCGTGCGGCGGCCGCTGCGGCTCTTGGGGGTGTCCTTCCATACGTTGTAGTTGGAATCGGTGACGAGCTGGCCGGAGACGTAGGCCACCCCTTTGGTGAGGTCGAGTTCTGTCCAGGGCAGGCCGGTTGCCTCACCTCGACGTGGTGCCCGGTACACCATGAGGTGCCACATGATGTACATGGGGTGATCGACGGCTGCGTCGAGGAACTCACCCGTCTGTTCTGGGGTCCAGACCATGACTGGACTGGGCTTCTGGCCGGTCTCGCGCCAGCGTGCCACTCGCTCGTCGGTCCACACCAGCGGTTGGGGGCGCTCGTATTTAGGGATGACGACAAGCTTGGCCCAGTTTTGCGTGACGAGCTTCTCGGTGACGGCATCGTTAAGAGCGGCGGTGAGGCAGTCGAGGTACTTCTTCTGGGAGGCGGGCCCGGTGTCCTGGCGAGGCTTGGCGCGGGCTTCTTTGAGAGCTGTACGGGCTTGGTGCCATGCCTGACGCAGCTCGAAGGGCCGGGGCGTGGGCGCCTGACTCCAGGCCAAGTGGGCTGCGTCGCATTCGGTTTTGGCTAGCTCTGCCGCTTCGCGGTTAGCCTTCTTGATCTCGTTGTATGCCCATATCTGTTGGAACATCTCTTGGATGTGGCGCTCGCGGAGATCGCGCATGGGGAGGTGGCCGAGGGCGGGCTTGAAGACGCGGTCGATGAAGTCGCGGTAGTCGCCTCGGGTCTTGCGCTTGAGGTCGACGCGCTTGGCGTGCCAACGGTCGAGGTACGAGGCGACAGTCTCATTACTGTCGATGTCGACGCCCCCCTGAGCTTCGTCCCACAGCTTCTGCGCTTCCTCCTTCGCCTGCTTCTGTGTGAGGAAGCCGCCTTTGCGCGGGCGGCGGCGTTTGCCGCCTGGGCCGTCGGGGAGCTTGACGTAGTAGTACCAGGAGCCGTGGTCGCGTCTGTTCAGGAGGGGGCAGGCGGAGCCGAGTTCGCGAAACCTGGGTTCCCCACTCGCGTCGAGAACAGGCTGACCGTCACTATCCAGCTTGGGTTCGGTGCACTTGCATCGCTTGTAGGTGCTGCCATCGAACACGTGGGTATCTCCCTGGTTGCGGCGGGTTGTTCCTTACGTGTCCTGATCTTGCTGTAGGGAAGGTGACGGCTCCTTGGGCGTCGTATGCTTCCTGCCAGGTGGCGCGGGGAAGAGGGATGTGACCACCTTTGTCCTCGTCTGTGACTGAGCAGCGCCAGCGGTGTAGCGGGATGTCCGTAGAGGAAGTCCGATCGCTGCCGGCAGTAGTGAATGTCGTGACAGCTGCACGTGCCCTGGGGATCGGGGCGGACAAGGCGTATGACTTGATCAAGGCGGATGCGTTCCCGGCGAAGCTGATCCCCCTGGGGCGCACGCAGAAGGTGGCGACTGCTTCGCTGTGGGAGGCCTTGGGGGTGTCCTGACGAGGCGCGGCACGGGCTCACCAGGGCCCGGTCGGATCACGCTGCGTCCGTTCAGTGGGGCTGCTTTTTACGTGGACGGGTGGCGCTGCGACCAGCTCCGCGAGGTGCCGCCCGAGAGCGAAGGGCATCGTGACGTGCCTCACTGATCGCCGGTGTTGTGGCGCTGTGACGTGCGCAAATGTCGCCGCTTGCGGGGTCTCGTCGACCTGGTGGCTCCATTGTCTACACAATGGAGCTATCGTGACCTATTATCGGGCTAAGGGGTCGCTATGGGCAGGCGATCCGCTCGTGATCGGACGGAGACGCATGGCACGGCTGACTGGCTACCTGAGTCGCCGCGGAGGGCTCCACCCCCAGGAGGCCCCAGGTCTGCGCAAGGCCGCCTCCCTGCTGTTCGACCAGCACAGCAGGGCCGAGGCATGCCGGTGGATGAATGCCCAGGGGTATCGCACGGCGCTCGGCAACGAGTGGGCACCGGAGGTCCTGACCCGCGTCCTGAGCCATCCCCGCATGGCGGGACTGGGTGAGGACGGCGAGCCCATCGAGGACTTCGGCGAGACGGTACTGACGCCCGGTGAGCGTCAGCGGCTCCTTGCCCTGTTCGCCGAGAAGGCGGGCCAGCAGGCCGAGCCCCGGGGTGCCTTCGACTACTTGCTGAACGAAGGCCGGTCGGAGTGCGGCCGGTGCGACTACAGCATGGTGGGCACGCGCGTCACCAGCGGCGGCGATCCGGCCTACCGCTGCCCCGCACCCCGGGAGGGTCAGGACTCGTGCGGGCGGGTTCGGATGAACGCCGACCGGCTCGAAGACTCCGTGGCCGAGGAAGTTCTCGCGGAGCTGCTGCGGCCAGGCGCCCGGGAGCGGGTGGCTCAGCTGCTGGCCGACCTGCGGGCGGAGGCCGGGCGCCTGAAGGAGCACATCGACGGGTCGCCGGAGCGGTTCGGGGAGCTGCGCGAGATGCGCAAGGTGCTGGTGCCGGCCGCCTACGAGGCTGCCGAGAAGGCGACCAAGCAGGACCTGCGTGAGGCGCGGAGCCGTCTGCGCTACCTGGAGCAGCTGATCGATGTACCCGTTGACGACGTCGAGGACTTGGCCGCCTGGTGGAAGACGGCGCCGCGGGCCTGGCAGCGGGCGCTGGTCGGCGTCGTGATCGTCAAGGTGCGCGTCATGCCGGTGGGGCGTGGCAGGCACCGCGATCCCAGTGAGCGGATCCACATCGAGTGGCGCTAGGCACCGTCCATTTCGGGCGGTCAACTGCCCTGCTTCTGGTGGCCTGTTGGCCTGCGGAACGGGCCCCGGCTGAGATATTTCCGCAGCGCGAGGCTCGTTGACCTTACGTCTGCCCGTCTGCGCTGGGACCGCAGCAGGTTTGCCTCTGGGCTGGTTTGCCTCGCCGGGGACACCTGTCCGTAAGATACGGGCGTTTTGAGGCTTTAGCCGATTAAGTCCCACGGAATGGATGAACCACAGTGCCCTCCCCTGCCCTCCAGCAGCTGTCCGCCACCACGTGGGCATGGATGAACGACCGGCCCGGCTGGGGCTACAGCAACAGCGGCGTGGTGGCCAGTGACGGTCAAGGCCTTCTGATCGATACACAGTTCACGCTCGACTCCACACGTGACCTTCTGCGTGCCGTCGCCACGGCTCTGCCGGGCACGGAGATATCCACCGTCGTGAACTCCCACGCCAACGGTGATCACACCTGGGGCAACCAGCTCGTCGCGGACGCGGAGATCATCACCTCGGAGCTGTCCGCGCGTCACGCCTGCAAGGAGATGGGACCTGAGCAGCTGTCTGCCCTGTGCGCGATGAGCGGCCAGAGCGCCACGGCGACCTACGCCGCTGAGTGCTTCGGGCATTTCGACTTCTCCGGTGTCACTGTCACGGGCCCCACCCAGACCTTCACCGGGCGGCTGGAGGTCAAGGTCGGGCAGACACTGGTCGAGCTGCTGGATCTCGGGCCGGGCCACAGCCCTGGAGATGTGGCCGTGCACATTCCAGAGGACGGCATCGTCTTCGCCGGTGACGCGCTGTTCAGTGGGGCGCACATGGTGGTGTGGTCGGCGTCGATCTCCGCCTGCATAGCCGTCTGCGAGCGGCTGCTGGCGACCGGGGCCGAGACCTTCGTTCCGGGCCATGGGCCACTGATGGGACGCGCCGACGTCGAGATAGTGCAGGGCCGTCTCATCGCGGTTGCGGAGAGCGCCAGGCAGCTCGCCAAGGCCGGCGTACCCCTCATGGAGGCTGCCCGCCGGATCATGGCCGAGCACGCGGGTTCATGGGCTCATCCCGAGCGGCTGTTCACCCAGACCACAGCCGCCTACGCCGAAGCAGGCGCACCCGGGGTACCCGCGGGGACGCTGGCCATGGTGGAGGGCATGGCCGAGTTGGCCTGCCGGTAGGCGGCATCACCCGGGGGCATGACGATCATCATCTTCGTGTTGTTTCGCAGCCGGGCGAAGGTGATGAACTCGACCTCGAAAACCCCGTCGCGGTTGGGCAGGTGCAGTCGGCGCACATCACCGTCAGGGTGGGTGATGGCGGTGTGGTCCTCTTCGAGGATCTTCTTCGCCACCGGATCGCGCTCCTTGACCTCCCGGACGACTTCGGCGAGCCGCTGGTTTCCCCGGTTGGCCTGCGCGGCCAGGCGCAGTTGGGAGGCCATGGGCTTGGCCCAGGACTCTTCCCAGTCGATGAGCTGTAGGCGGGCCTCGGGGTAGGTCAGAGCCCAGATCATCACGTTGACGCCGTGGTTCATCCAGGGGAAGTCCCGGCCGGCGTGCTCGTTGAAGACCCGGATGTCCCAGTCGGGGCCGAAGGTGTAGGCGGGCCATATCTGCTGGTGGACGAGTGCCGTGACCGTGGGGTCGAGGTGGCCGGCATCCGGCCGCTTCAGGGGTGCGGGCTCGTGGCCGGTGGCGAAGTAGAAGAGGTGGACGCGTTCGGCGTCGTTGAGGCCTAGGATGCGGGCGACGCGGTCCAGGACGTCATGGGAGTAGTTCTCCTGGGCTCCGGTCTCCAGCTTGCGGTACCAGCCTTCCGACATGCCGGTGAGCAGGGCCATGTCTGCCTGCGTGAGGCCTTTGCGGTTGCGTTTCCCGTACCGCTCGGTGAACCCCGGTACAGCGCGCGGGTCCTGGCGCTTCCGCCAGGTGCGCAGCATGCGGGTGATCGGCGGCAGGGATGTCGTCATGGTCTTTTGTCCGTTATCAGATTACAAGAGGGAAAATGTTAGCCCAGACCTTAACCCATTTCTTGTACACACCAACCTTTCATAATCACTCCTTCGAGTCTCCTAAATCGCCGCAAACCACCCATAACTACCCACTGGTGGGCGGTTTCGAGAGTGGTAGTACCGGATGTGGCACTACCGGCAGTGACAAGGGCGACCTAACGCGACGAAATCCGGGCAAGGTATGCCGTGCGCAGAGAGAACTCCTGCCGGCCACCCCCACGGACGTCCGATGACTGGCTCCGCCGCGGTGGCCTTGACTCGTCAAAGTGACCTGGAAGGTGACCCCACAATGGGCCGCAGCGTCTTCATCACCGGTGGCAACCGTGGCATCGGATTCGCGATAGCCAAGATGATGGCGGAGGGCGGGGACCAGGTGGCGGTCACCTACCGCTCGGGGGAACCGCCCTCCGTCCCCGGCATCCTGCCGGTGCAGTGCGACATCACCGACCCGGACCAGGTCGAGGCTGCCTTCAAGCTCATCGAGGCCGAGCACGGTCCGGTCGAAGTCCTGGTGGCAAACGCGGGCATCACCCGCGATGGTCTGCTGATGCGGATGCCGGAAGAAGACTTCGCCGCGGTCATCGACACCAACCTGACGGCCGCCTACCGCCTCGCCAAGCGCGCGACGCGCGGCATGCTGCGGGCGCGCAAGGGCCGCATGATCTTCATTTCCTCCGCCGTCGCGATGCTCGGCGAGGCAGGGCAGTCCAACTACGCGGCCGCCAAGGCCGGACTCATCGGCTTCTCCCGGTCCCTGGCCCGCGAGCTGGGTTCGCGCAACATCACCTCCAACGTGGTCGCCCCCGGCCTCACCTCCACCGACATGACGGCCGTCCTGCCAGAGGAACGGATCAAGACGCTCCTCGCCCAGATCCCGCTCGGGTCGGCAGCCCGCCCCGAGGACATCGCCGCGGCCGTGCGCTTCCTCGCCAGCGATGAGGCCTCCTACATCACGGGCGCCGTGCTGCCCGTGGATGGCGGCGTAGGCATGGGGCACTGACCCCTGGCGGCTCCGGGCCGTAGGGGGAAGCCGCTCGTGGGGACCCAAGGCGCCTGGACCTTGGGCTGATGGCCGTCCGCCAGACGGCCACCTCGCAGGACCCTTGACCACGGTCCTGACGTTTCAGGGGGACGAGTGATTGACGTTGAGCGCATCAAGGCGCTCTCCGAACTGCCCAGCCCGAGAGTGGCGGGTACCAGCCAGACCGACGCGACCGGGATTCTGCGCGCCCTCAGCGGCCTCCACAGCCAAGCCGCACCGATGTCGCAGCCGATCGCATGGAGCAGCGGCTTGTGCGCGCAGCACCCGCCGAAGGAAGGCGACGCCACGACGGCCGTCGCGGCCAGCATGGCCAAGCGTGTCTGCCGCTTCTGCCCCATCCGCGCTGCCTGCCAGGAGGCTCTCAGCGCCGCCAGGCCCGTGGAGGCGCGCCAATGGCGCGAGTGGGCCGAGGGCGGGGGCAGTTCGAACGAGCAGTAGATGACCACCCTGTGGGCGTCGGGACAACCCGACGCCCACAGGCGTTTCCGGACCCCTCGGCATCGGGGCCTCACTGCGCAGACCGTCGAAGACCTCGTGCCAATGGCGGGCGAAACACCCGGTCGGTGCCGACGCCCGAGACGCCCGTCACCGCTGCCGAGAGGGCAGGAGGCGTGATGATCACCTCCCCCAGACAGCTGGTGATCGAGGTCACTTTCGCGGCCTTCTCCCGGAGTGGACACCCCCTATATAGAGAGTAGAATTTAGGTACAAGGTGAGGGCAGGAAATCTCACCACCTAGTCAAAGGAGCACCCCATGCAGCGCGTCCTCAAGATGAGCCAGGTCCACCGCAACCCGCGCCAGCCGCGCGAGTACTTCAACGAGGACGCACTGAACGAGCTGGCCACGTCGATCGACAAGTACGGCCTGATGCAGGCCATCGAGGTGCGCCCCGACAACGAGCTCGGCGGCTACGAGATCGTCGCCGGTGAGCGCCGCTGGCGCGCGCACCAGATCCTCGGCCGCACCAAGATCCGCGCCACGATCACCTCGGAGAAGAACGAACTCCAGCGGTTCAAGCGGTCCATGTCGGAGAACGTCACCCGGGAGGACATGACCCCGTTCGAGGAGGCCCACGGCTACCAGCGGATTCTCGACGAGGAAGAGGGCGCGACGATCGAGACCGTCGCCGCCGACTTCGCCAAGACCACCACGTACGTGAAGCTGCGCCTGGCCCTGCTTGACCTGCGTATCGAGATTCAGGAACTGGTGCAGGCCGGGAAGATCGGCACGCAGGCGGCGGTGCAGATCGCCGCGCTGAACTTCGCCAACCAGGGCTCCGTGCTGAGCAAGTTCGTGCGCGGCGAGTTCGCTGCGGACAACGAGATCGTGCACTTCGCCTACGCGATGAAGCAGCAGCAGGACCAAGCCGTCCTCCTGGTCGTCGAGGAGATGACCGAGGAGCAGCGCACCGAACGCGCCGCCGCACAGAAGAAGACCCGCAACACGCTCGACAAGATCGAGCAGGTCCGCGAACTCCTGGACGAGATCGCCCGGACGAAGCCCTTGAAGCTCGCGGAGACGCTGGAGACGCAGGTCGGCGCACGGCTGGACCAGCTGGACCGGGTCGCTGAGTCGCTGACCAAAGCGCGGTGGCAGCTCAAGCAGGCCAAGGCGCACGCCGAAGCCCGCGAGCTGGTCAGCGTCAACCCGGAGGCGGAAGCGGACAGCTCCGCCGAGGACGGCGCCGACCGCGAACTGGCTGCCGCCTGAGTACCACGCTCCGGGGGCGGGCTCCCCTGCTCGCCCCCTCACACGACACGGCCGCATGGCGCGCCTCTCACCCCCGCCCAGGCCGAGCTGCTCGGCGAAGACGTGGGCATGATCGCCGCGCTCGCGGCCCAGGCCCTCAACCACGTACACGGAGCGGACATCGAACGCCTGGTGAAAGCTTTCACTTCCTCCAACGCCTTGGACGTCACCGCAGTCCGCTACCTGAAGCACCTCAAGGACGGCTTGCCGCGAGGCGAAGCGGCTGGCCGAGCTGCGACCGCCCTCATGCACGACTGGGCAGACGCGGTCCTCAACTCCTCCAGTCGAGGAGATCGCGCATGAGCACCGGCCCGAACTGGCCCGACATGTGGCGCACCGACTTCGATCACGACGCCCTGAACTTGCTGCCCGTGCACGCGCCTGCACGCATTCCGGCCCGACCCGACGCCTACGGCACCGAAGCCCTCTTCGGCGAAGTCGTCCCGGACAGATGCCCCTCCCGCAAGCCCACGGTGAAAGCCGGTGACGTCGAAGGCCAAGACGAGCTGTTCTAGCCCTCCGCGGGAGCCGACAGGGCCGTGGCCGCCTTCCGCGGCCTGCCCTGCGACAGCTCACCGGCTCGCTGATGCCCAACTCCCGAGAGAACGAGCATTCATGCCCATCTACCTGCCCGAACCCACCCCCGAGCGCCCGCGGGACGGCAAGGGGTACAACCGCCTTAGCCTCAACGCACACATGGGGGCGGGTGGGGCGCAGTGCGCTCTGCGCCCGACCTCATACGCGACCCTCTTCGAGAGCTACGACACGCGACGCGCACGGTGGGGCGGTTTCGGCTCCTGCCCGCGAGCAGGAGCCTGCGAGACCTGCGCCCTGCTGAACCACTCCCTCTCGGCGTCACCGCACCCGGTTCCGTTCAACGCGGCCAAGGTCTTGATCCGCATCGACACCAGATACCCCGACAGCACCGTGCTCTCAGCCGCACCGACCACCCGCCTGTGGATGACGGACGACCCGGACGACACCTGCTATCGCGACCACGGGCAGATATGGACCTGGTTCAGCCTGCGTCACCTCAAGGGCTGGGACCTCGGCCGGACCTACCGCGACGAGATCGGAGACGGTTTCTGGCTGCACCGCACACCCGACGCTTGCGCCCCGCACGTGCAGGTCCGGGCCCGGCAGCGTGCTTCGTCGACCCGGCACGCCTTCGTGGTCGGCTCGACGAGAGCCGCCCTGCTCACATGCTTCGGCCGCTGCCTCCACAGCGACGGGCGGCTGCTCAATGTGATCGGCCATCACGTCCCGGCCGTGGTGGATGACGGTGTTCTCCCGTTGCGTCCCTCGGAGTTGCGTCTGCCTCACGGTGCTGTCGGCAGCCGGCGTCTGGAGCTCGACTTCCACTGGGGCGCGTGCACACTCGCGCTGCGGCAAGGGAGGACCCGCCTTTCCCAGTTGTCGTTCGACGGCTCCACCTGGGCACCGGGGCAGATACGCGGGGCGGCGGCGCTGCTCGCGCACACAGAGGACTGAGCACATGGCCACGTACGTGCCGCCGCCCCCGATCTACCTGCCGGGGGCGCACCTCCCTGACTCGGCGGCTTCGCCGTGGGCCTGCCGCTCGTGCCGTACGCCATGGCCGTGCAGCGCCGCCGCCCCCTACCTGACGCAGGGGCGCTGTCAGTGCGGCTCCCCGACGTTCTGGGAGAAGAGACTGCCGCGCAGCTGGCATTTCGGGCCGCGCTGCTACAGCCTGGCGGACAAGCTGAGGGCCCAGGCGGAGGAGATCCGTCAGTACCACCAGGCGCACCCTCACTACCCGCCGGCGAGACCGCCCAAGCCGCGCCGTAAACGACGTCAGTGCCCGCCGTTCAACCACGTGCCCTCGGGGCCTGGTGATGTCGGGCCGGGCACATGGTTGTGGGTGAAGCCGGGTGGTTTGCACCCTGGGTGGGGGGACATCCACCGCCTGGCCATGCTGGTCCGCGCGGACCGCGAGGTCTGTGACGTGTGGGTCCATGAGGACGGCACCGTGCATCGGGTGAAGCCTCATCTGCTGCTCTTGGACACGAGCGTGATGCGACGGTCCTCCTCAACACCCGGTCGCGCGCCTGGATCCGGGGCTGGAACCGCCCCGCGGTGGCTGCGGTGGACGGTCGCCGATCACTTGGCGCACTGCGAATCAGGGCCGGGTGAGGGCCCGGCGGATCGCTTCGCGCAGCAGGACTTGTTCGACGTGACCCAACTCCGCGATGCGGAGGCCTAGTTGCGTGGGTAAGTCGCAGTACCGAAGTGGACACCCTCCCTTAAAGAGAGTAGAATTATCACATCAGGAAGAGGGGCCCACCATGCCGGGCGGGCCGGAACGGAATGGGGAAGCATGCTCACCATCGCGCCCGTCGATGCCTTCGATGCGCTCGACGTACTCGCGCCCGAATGCGGGGAGTGCGAAGGCTCCGGCCTGGTCACATACCACCACGGCCCCTACGAGCGGACGCGGGAATGCGAGCACTGCCACGGCACTGGCCGCCATCTACCCTGCCCGCACTGCACCGACGGGACCCACCCCCAAAGCGGCGACACCTGCCCCACTTGCGACGGATACGCCGCACTCACCTGACCTCTAATAGGTCACGACCAAAGGAACTGCATCATGGATTTGGTAGACGGCATCGTCTGCGAAGCCCTCACCAAGGGCCTGTACGTCATCCGCTCCACGGAGCTGGGACTCATGCGCCTCGCCATCCCTCTGCCGGAAGGAGGCGTACAGCACTTCGAGCGCCCCATGGGCGGCGGACCGGAGTGCTGGCGGGTCACGACCTTCGAGGATGGCGCGTCAGGCTTCACGTCGACGAACCCGTAACCGCCGAGTGGGGCGTCGCCCTCGACTCTCTCGCCAACAGCAGCCGATAGGAGCACGTCATGACGCTCGACAAGAACACCATCGTCACCCCCGTCGCCCCCAAGACCCAGGGTGAGCTGCGGCCGTTCGGCCGCGTCGTCAGCTACGCCGAAGCAGTCCCCTTCGGCGAGCGACTGAACATGGTCCTGTGGGACGGCATGCGCAAGCCGCTGCCGTACTACGACGACGAACTGACGATCGTCGACTGACCCCCGAAATAGGTCGCGATACAAAGTCGTGTTAGGTTCGTTCACGTGATCGAGCCCGGGCACGGCTCGACCACCAACCGACTTCTGGACGGGCAGCGACCCCCCGCGCCCCGCCCGCCCAGAACGGCTCGTCCGATACGAGCCACCCCTCCGGCCGGGACCCGCCCCCAGCGGGTCCCGGCCCACCCATGGAGAACCAGATGCCTGCCATCCACCCCGTCGAGACACCCTCGGCAGCAGACGACGCCCTGTACCAGGCGCACATCGCCGAGCGGTACGGGCGCCCGGTCCACGAAATCCTCTGGGAGGAGACCCGGCGCCCGCTGCCCGAACTCCTCAAGGAACGCCACCGCCGCAGCCAGCGTCCAGTACCGCTGCATCACCGCGAACCGCAGCCCGACCCGGACGCCGAAGCCCACCGTGCCGTCCTCCTTGCAGCAGTCACACCACGACGCCGGGGCGCCGCGTGACCGAAGAACAGTTCCGGTGCCACGTCCGTAAGATCGCCGCCCTTCGCGGTTGGACGCTCACCTACCACACGCACAACTCCCGGCGCAGTGACGCTGGTTGGCCCGATGAGGTCTACGGGCACCCCAAGGCCAAGCGGACCATCTTTGCCGAGTTCAAGTCGAACACCGGGCGGATACGGCCCGCTCAGCGCGACTGGCTCCAGCACCTCCGGGCGTGTGGCTTCGAGACTGCGCTGTGGCGCCCCACAGACCTTGATCACATCGTCGCTGTCCTCGCCCCTGACGGCCCCCGCGCTGAACTCCCCGAAACCTTCTGACCGAGGAAGCCCCCACACCATGCACAACCGCTCCCAGCAGGCCAGCCAGATCCCGCCCATGCCCGGCGCCAGCTGGTGCGGCTCATGCGACAGCTGGTTCAACCCCATCACCAACACCTGCCGCTGCAACAACCGCTGACGTGAGCGAGGAGCCAGAGATGGAACCCCCGTCTCCGACGCGAGACACACCCCCCGAACAGGCACTCACCGAGATCGCCCGCCTGGCCAACGCCCTGTGCGAACACCTCACCGATGACCAGTGGCGCCTGTCGGCCCGCATCCGGCAGCTCGCCGAAGCCACCCTGCCCCACGCCGGAGAACACTGATGCACGCCCGCTTCGCGCCGCTGCCCGACAAGCGGTCCCACCACGCGACGTACGAGACCGCCGCCGCGCTCCGCGACCGTCCCGGCGAGTGGGCCCACGTCGACACGCACCCCAACAGCAATCGGGCCTCCAACCTCGCTCACCGCATTCGCACAGGGAAGCTCGCTGCGTTCCGCCCCGCCGGCGCATTCGAAGCCACCATCAGGACCGATGACGACGAGGCCATCGACGTCTACGCCCGATACGTCGGAGCCGCTACGGCACCGTGATCACTTCCGCCGTTGTACAGCTACTTACCGATGGCGCACATGGGGCGCGGGAGCGGCAAAAGCTCAGCTCAACGGACGGCACGGTTACGGCGAGCCGTCTCCTCCCACTTGGCGACCTGGAGACGCCGCACCTCGAAGGCGTCCTTGCTTTCCCTCGGGCCGGGGTAGTAACGGGTGCGCTGGGCCTCCTCAGCAAAATACAGTGCCAGTTGGATACGCGCCGGGCTCACCAGCCGCGCGTCGCGGGTCTCAGAGCTGCCGCCCTGCGGCATCTGCTCGGGGGTCAGGAACCCTTCTTTTCGTAAGCGGAGTGAAGGCGTGGCCCGCGGGGCTCCGCAGTGGACGCAACCCGAAATTCGGCCGTGGCCAGGCAGACCGTCGATCTCGCGAACACCGAACCCCGATGCCTCCCATACGGGAGTCGCGAGGCCATCAAGGACACATCGCTCAATGGCAGCGGCGTCTAGTGCAGTGGGGGTGCCAAAGTCAGCGAGCAGTACCCAACCACGACGCTGATGTGCGCTGATTCGGCGCGCTCTCGGCTCCAGGCAGATGCCTGTCTTGACGGCGGCGAACTGTGGGTGGTGCACGGCATACACAGCAGCGGGTAACTCTGGTGAAAGTGCCATGGCAAGGGGATAGCAGGAGGCACTGACATCGCCCCACGACCAGCGAGTTAGCCGAGTCTGTGCGGTTGAGCTGCACCATGGCGCTGGTCTCCGCGCCAGGGTGATGTCGTTCGGAGCGCCCTCAACGGGTGAGCAGGGCCTGCAGGTAGTCGCGGGGCGGTGCCGGATGGCTCGCCCACGATGAGTGGGTGAGGTCCGCTACTGCGGCTGGGCCGTTGTCTCATACCGTGAGGATCGGTAACTCGTCCCGTCACTGGCCGCAATTTGGGCATCGCCCACTGCGGCGCCCTCGCGTCTCTACCACCACTCCCCGCTCCCGCATCCGCTCCACCTGGTAGTGAGCTGAGGAGGGCAAAGAGAGGCCCGCCGCCTCAGCGAGTTCACGAAGCGAGGGAGCCTCGCCGTACTCGGCGACCCATTCACGCGCGCTGCGCACGATCTGGACCTGGCGCTCGGTGAGGCTCACGACCGCGCCTTGGCGCGTGCGAGTTCCTAGAGCGCGACCCTTGCCGCTGGTGTTCCTGCTGACGTTTCCCAGTAGGGGTGGGCGGCGATCAGCCGGGAGAGGTTCAGCAGGCGCCTCCGATGCGCGGCCGTCCCATCCACCGCTGCGTCAGCGAGCTTCTCGTACGTGGCATACCAAGCCGTCTGGGCCTCCATGAGGTCCGAAGGGAAGTCCATGCGATCCATACCCCGATTAGAGCGCAAGTTCGAATTTCCTTGCAAACGCCATAGCCGTCATGTAGTCCACCGGCCTGTATGCCGTGCCATCGAAGCCCAGGACATGGGCTGGTAGGTGGGCGGAGGAGTATGCGAAATCCGCCGCTTCTCTCCCCGGAGCCTCCTACAGTGCCCCCATGAACATTCGCTGGGGTGGCTCGGTCTGGGAACTGATGCTGGTGAAGCGCGCGGCCGGGACAGCCTTGTCGAACTCGGCGAGCGGCGGGTACAGCACGCTCCTGCGCGACGGCGCCCGGAACTTGGTCGGCCACGCGGACCTGCTCGACGGGAGACGAGTCGTCGCCGGGCTTGTCGCGGTCTCCGTGGTAGCAACCAGTGCACTCACGATCGTCACCATGCAGGCGACGCCGCACCTCAAGACGAAGTTCCGCCCCGCGGCCGAGGACACGGCAGCGGAGGCGGCAGAAGCCACCTCCGACACTCCTATTGAGGAGCCGGAAGCTCTCCAGGGGCGGCGGCTACGCGCTGTCTGACCATCGGGCGTAGCTGCGTTTGCGGGCTGAGTGCCGCAGCTGGCGAAACTCACCAGCTGCGGCACTCCGTCACACGGTCGCTGCCGAAATCCGAGCCGCCCGACAGGCGAGCGGCGCATCCCGCCGCGCGGGTACCGGCGGTCAGCCGGAGGCTGGTGACGTGGAGTACCCCCTCGCCGTTGCTCTCGCCGCGTCCGTGTCCAAGCTGCCCAGGGGCACAGGCTGGTGGTACGAGCCCAAATTCGACGGTTCTCCAGACACTCCACAAGTGTCTCAGCTGCCCGACGGACAGGTGTCGGACAGTCGGAACGGGTGGCTTCAACCTGCTGAAGACGTGCGCCGGTCAGTGTTGTTGAGCGAGGTGACGTTGCAGGTCGATGTGCCTGAACTGGTAGACAGGCCCGACCTGCCGCAGGATGCCGCGGTGCTCGTGGGCATCCTGCAGGAAGGCCATCAAATCCCGTGGTATCTGGCGGTGCACCGCCAAATACGTTTGCGCCACCAGGAAGTGGGGCCAGGCCGTCGCCACCGTTCCGAACGCGAATGCGACTGCAGCGGCTACCACGAATCCAACCTTGATCCGAACCGAGAGATCGATCCATGCTGGTTCACCCGGGAACCCGAATTCCCCTCCGAAGTCGGTTCCGAATATGAATCCGAAGACGGCCCCAGCCATCGGTGCGAAGACAGCACTGAGCACGAGGATGGCGCGCCGGTCCGAGTCGAAGAGCCTTGTCGGCCCGACGTTGGAGGTCAAATCAGGGGTTCTTGGCGTAGGTCCGCGCATGCCGGTAGCCAGTGCTCCTCCCGCAAGTGCGCCCACCAGTGGGATCAGATACAGAGCGACGCTCTGAGCGGTTTGGGACAGCGCAAATGTTGCGCTGTAGACATTCAGCGGCAAGATACCCGCCATTCCCCCCAAGAACCCGGGCGTCAGCCCACCCGCTTGCCGGCGGAGACACCGGCCCGTGATTTCACCTGTCAGCCCACCTGCCAGCCCGCCCACGAGTACACCCACGAGGTCATAATCGACCCGGAGCCAGAGCACGGCCAAAGTCAGAAAGAGCACGAGTACCCAAAGTCCGCCCACAAGCGCGTCACGCAACTGCCGCATTCCGACGCGCGGTGAACTGGGACGTTTGGCCGGATGGAACATTAGGCATCCCAGCATGATGCCGGTGAGAAGGCCGGTCCTGCCCGAGACCTCCGGTTGATAGGCGCCAAGCAGCAATGGGACGGTCCACATCAGCGTTTCTGCGAGCATCAGCACGAGACCACCAACGGTCACCCCGATGAGCCCGAGCGGGACAGCGCCGACAGAGCCGTAAATGCGCCTGCCCATGATCGCTCCTGCGGTCCCGCCCGTGACCACGGCCAGTGCCTTGACCGTACTCCATCCCCCCACCACGCCTGCGAAAGCACCCACGAGGCCGAGAACGAGTCCGCCGATGAGGCGCCGGATGGTTGACGGGACGGCCCGTCTCAATTCCCACCAAGCCAGGTCGGGGCTGCTGTGACAGTGGCTTTCCTGGAAGCGGGCAAGAAAGGTGAAGGCGCGGAGGGCCTGCTCGGGGCTCCAGCGGGGTGGGCGCGGGCCGTGCGGGGTGTAGGCGGCGGGGATGAAGGCGTGGAAGAGGTGCCGGTCGACGGCGGCACGGTCGGGGAACGCCGCGGTGTCGCAGAGTTCGTCCGGGTGCGGCGCGGTGTGGTGGAGATCCGTGCTGGGGCGGGGGTTGTAGATGGTACGGGCCAGGAAGAGGCCCAGAGGGGTGCTGAGCGCCTGGCTGACCGGACCGGCAGTGCCCAATTGATCGATCACCGCGTTCCATCGGGCGGCGCCGGGAGTGTGCGGGCCACCCGTGTCGCGGCGAAGGTAGGCTGCGGCCTGTGCGGCGTCCAAGGGCAGCAGGCGGATGGCGGCGGCGCCGTTGAGGCGGAGTGCGGTGCCCGGACCGGTGAGGGCGGCCCGGTAGGCGTCGGACCGGGTGGTCAGGACCAGCGGCCTGCGGGCGGAGAGAGCCCGATTGAGGGCGTCCAGACCGAATGGGTGCAGGTGGAGCGGAAGTTCGTCGAAACCGTCCAGCAAGGGCAGGATGCGTCCGGTTTCCAGCAGTGCCTCGGCGAGGTCACCGGGCCTGCTGCGGTCGGTGGTGGCTGTGGCGGCTTCGCGCAGGCCGGGGTGCGAGTGGCGTAATTGATCGGCCAGCCATCGTTGCAGTGGCTGATGCGGATCCCAGGAAGCGAGAGAGAACAGCACCGGCACAGGCTCGCCGTCGGTGCGGCGGGCCAGCAGGTCCTGTAGCAGTCGGATCAGCAGCACGCTCTTGCCCGATCCCGGCTCGCCCAGGATCACTAGTCGGCGGGTGGGGACCCGATCGGTGAATATCTCGCCGATCGCACCGTCCTGGCCGGCCAGCCCTGCGACGTCCCGCGGCCAGCGGGCCGGGTCGCCAGGTGGCCCACCCGGCCATGATCGAGCCAGCTCTTCCAAATGCGTCCAGGGTTCTTGCAGTTCACTGTCCGCGGGCTGCCAAGCCACCGGAAGCGGGTAAGGGTCGTTGATCCGCCGTACCGCGGCCTCGGCATCCCATTGGTTGCGCAGCGCCACCGCCAGTTGCCCGGCAGCCTCCTCCAACACCGACCGGCTGGTCGCCGGACGCCTGTGCCATAACTGCCACAAAACCACAACGGCGGGAGGAACTCCCAGGAGCGCGACCAACGAACTGACCACGCTTGCCGCCTGGTCCGCCCTTTCGAGCGGGCCAGTCCAGAGATAGATGATCGCCCCGAGCATGAGCGCGAGGAAAAGAGCTGCCCCTGACCACTTAAGCATCCGATCACGCACCTGGTCATCATGGATGAGGAGAGACGCGCATGGAACCACTTCCATGCGTCGTAGAACTGCTCATGCCGCCGATCATGTCTCGTGAGACACATCGCAGTCTGGAGAACGACGGTCACCGCCTGGTCCTGCACCGGGAGGAGACGGTGCGTTGCCACACCCGGTCGGCGCGCACGGTCACTTCCGCGTGGATGGATCTAGCGGTGGCCGGCCAAGCCACCTTGCCGCCCGGGACGGTGCTCGATGGGGAGGCGGTCGTCTGGGTCAACGGGCGGCTCTCCTTCTCGGCGGCGCGGGCCCGGGGAAACTCGACATCGAAACGTGCCTCCGCGCTCGCCGCTCAGTACCCCGCCCACTATGTGGTGTGGGACTGTCTCATGGCGGGCGGTGTCGATCTTCGCTCCCGCCCGTATACGGAGCGTCGAGCCGCGCTCCTCGACGTTCTCGCCCCAGTACCGCCCCCGATCCAGGCCGTACCCGCCACCGACGATCCTGAGGTCGCGCTCGCCTGGTACGAGCACCTTCCCGATCAAGGCATCGAGGGCGTGGTGGCCAAGCTCGCGTCCAGCCCTTACCGAGCCACGAGGGTCTGGGGGAAGCTCAGGCACAGCGAGACCGTCGACGCAAACGTTATCGGCTACGTCGGACCTGCCAACCGCCCACGTCGTCTGGCCGTGGTCCTGCCAGACGGGCGCAGCGCACTGTCACAGGCCCTGGCCGCACCCCTGGCGGCTGAGATCGCGCGGCTCGTCGCCGACGCCGGCCCAAGCAGACGCGGTCGTACAGATGACGGCGAGGACTACCAGACAACGGACCCGGGCCTGGTGGTCGAGGTGGAGGCCGGCATGACACGGCACGCGACGGTGGCCGTCACACGCGTACGGTGACCTGGGGTTATCCACAGGCACACCAGTTCGCCGTGACCTCGCCCTGACGTGATGCTCTCCAACACGATCCAGGGGGCCGAATGCACCGGGTAGACCTTGCTCAAGCAGCCGATGTCGCGCTGTCGGCAATGCCGGACGACGTACACGCGCAGATGCTGGCACTCATCGACTCCGTGGCGCAGAGCCGGGAGGACGGAGCCAGGCCGACAACGACAGCCGACGCTGCGCTGTGGGGGCGGTGCTGGATCGTCTACATGGCGCTCGGCGGGCTCCTGATCGTCCTCGACGCAGGCAGAATCGCCTGACCGCGCCCAGCCCCGGAGCCTGCTGTGGTCGTCTCCGCCTCGTTAGGCTGCCGCCGTGACCGAGCCCTCCTCGGTGCCCGGCGACCCTTCCGAGCTGCGCCTACGCATCTCCTACGACGATGCGCTTGCCGATACCCCGCAGACCGACACGCTGGAGCGGTGGGACGTGACCATCCTCCACCGCCGACGCACTCACGACGACGCAACCGATCCGGCTGCGTCCAACGCCTGCGCCGGCGAAGACTGCGCCCTGTGCACTGTGGAGGATGCCGCTGTCGGGACGATGACCTTCTACCGTGTCCATCTCGACCGCGGTACCCGCGCTCACGGTGGCGGTGCGGATGTGGCTCGTCGCCAAGAGGCGCCGAGTTCCACGAGCTGCCCCCGGAGTACGCCGCGCTGCTCCTCCAGCTCCTGCGAGGTCGGGGAGAGCAGATAGACGCCGTCGCGGTACAAGCGGAACCCGATGCGCTCCCATCCCCGGGTGATCTTGGCAGTCACCCGGTCCCACTCGGACCGGTCCATGGGATGCGGGCCACCCAGGTCGCTGATACCGGGCGAGCAGGCGACCGCCCGGCACCCGGCCATGAGCCGGTGAATTGCCTCGCTGGCGAGTACGGAGGCCAGGCCGTGGCCACGCCACTGCGGGTTCACGGTCACCCGGTCCATGACAAGCAGGGTCGACCCGACGTAGTCCAGCAGTTCGCTGACTTCACTGGTGAACGACCCGGTCTGTGCATCAAGGAGCACCTGCGCGGTCGCGTACAGCTCCTCGGATTCCTCCTCCATGGCCCAGAAGGCAGCGACGCGCGGTGGCTCACCCCCCGAGCCGGGCGCCTGCCGAAACAGACTGCTGCCAGCCGGTGCCTGCGGGCACCAGCCCTGCCGTCGCCGCCTGATCACCTAGGCTCGGTCACGGGCGCGGGGCTGGAGCCTCATGCCCACCGCTTCTCGCATACCGGCCTCGCTCGCTGATCTTGCCGTCCCCGTCGATGAGCTGGTTCCCTACCACCGCAATCCGCGGACCGGTGACGTCGACTCGATCAGCGAGTCCCTGTCCACGCACGGCCAATACCGGGCGATCGTCGTCAACCGCGGCACGCTGACGGGCCGCCCGAACGAGATCCTCGCCGGTAACCACACCTACAAGGCGGCCAAGCAGCTCGGCTGGGCCCAGATCGCCGTCACCTGGCTCGACGTGGACGACGAGGCAGCAGCGAAGATCGTCGTCGTCGACAACCGCACCAGCGACCTCGCCGGATACGACACCCTCCTCCTCGCGGACATCCTCCAGGACCTGCCGGACCTGAAGGGCACGGGCTACGACCAAGACCAGCTCGACCAGCTCCTGGACGAGACCGCGCTCCCCGAGCCGATCGAACTTCCCACCGACGGCGCCGGCACCGGAGCGGCGGCCACCGTCGAGTACCTGCAGTGGGGCTACCTCCAGTGGTCATCCACGCGCGTGCGCATCACGCAGGCCGAGGTCGAGCTGCTCGATGCCCTGTACAAGGCGTTCGTGGGCGACCACGACTCCGACATGGGCTTCGGGTGGCACGTCCTCAACGAGGAGCACCGCGCCCCGGAGGGGGAAGCCGCGTGAAGTCCCTCGATGTCCGCTTCGACCCTGCCTATCCGCTGGCGAAGCTGCGGCCCGCGGAATACAACCCGCGTCGCCTGTCCGGGGATGCCTTCGTGCGCCTTCAGTCCTCACTGCGGCGCCACGGCGTCGTCAAGCCGGTGATCCTCAACGCCGACGGCACACTGGTCGCGGGCCACCAGAGAACCAAGGGGCTGAAGGCGGTCGGGCTGGAGACAACCCCGGCGATGATCCTCCCGCAGAAGGTCAGGCTTCAGGACGAGATCAAGTTCAACCTCCTTCACAACCGCGTCGAGACCGAGTCGTCGGTGGTGTACGCCGAGCCGGGCCCAATCGGGCAGTGGTGCTGGATTCCGTGGCAGACCATCGAAGTTGAGAAGTCCAAGAACCTGCCGTTCCAGCAGGCGATCGGCTTCATGACTGCCGCCCACGGCCCGTGGGGTTCGGTCGTCATCGACGATCAGGGCCGTATCGTGCTGAACGCCGAGTACGCCGCCGTCGCGAAGTCCCAGCGGTTCGACGTCCTGGCGTGGACGGTCGCGTCCTTCGACGCCGGCCAGCTCGTTGAGGACCTGACCGGGGAGTACGGCGTCTACGACTGGTCCGGCCTCGAAGAGCAGGCGCCGGTGTGGAATCAGCACATCGTCCAGCCCAACCGGCTGCGGGAGCACTCCTCCAAGGCCAAAGCCGACCAAGTCCGCTACAAGTCCGAGGTATGGGAACGGCTCGTGCTGCCGTGGCTGACCACCTCGCACCGAGTCGTCGACTTCGGGGCCGGTCACGGCGACTACGCCCGGCACCTGCGGGCCAAGGGGTACCGGGTGCAGGACTACGAGCCCTACCGCACCCTCAAGGGCAAGTACTCCCTCGACATCCGCACCATCGTCGGCCAGCTCCGGGGCATCGAACGAGAGCTTCGGGCAAACGGTCTGTACGAGGTCGTGGTGCTCGACTCGGTGATCAACGCGACGACGAGCCTGGACTACCAGCACTGGGTCCTGACCACGGTGAATGCCCTGTGCGCACCGGACGGGCAGGTCTGCGTCGGCACACGCAACCTTGAGCGCGAGATGGCGTACGAGAAGTCCGAGCACTCCATCAGCCGCGATTCGACCCGGCTCTCGTTCCTGGACGCCCACAACGTAGATATGCGCTTTGTCAAGGGAAAGTGGCAACGCATCCGCTACCACACCCCTGAGTCACTGCGCGGGCTCCTCTCCCGCTACTTCGAAGAAGTAGAGATGAGCGACACCAGTCGCGCCACCGTTAAAGCTGTCTGCCGCAAGCCACGCCCCCTCCCCATCGAGGATTACGAAAAGGCATTTTCGGAGGAATTCAACATGCCATACCCCAATGAATTCCGGCATGGCAAACATGAAGGTATATCGTCAATTCTGATAGAATTGACCAAGGAAAGGAACTCTACAATGGAGGGGTAATAAAATGACACTGGGGGCGAACTCGGGCCGGGTTCGCATAGACATAGAGGCCCGCGACAGATACAGCATCATGTGGCTGGCCGGCATACGCGAAGTCGACCTCACACAGCATTGCCTCAAGGCGTTTGCCGTCTGCGACCGACCATACGTCAGCAGCAAACTGTGCTATCAGACAGTAAACCTGCCGGTCCAGCATCCGCCTGCAGCCTGGTACTTGTGTGCGCTACCGATCCCGTGGAACTGGGCCCGCAATGCCCACCTCGCTTTCGAGTACGCGCCCGGCGAGACCTGGCAGGGGGATGCACTTGTTTCCGGACTCGGCGTCAGGCTCACCAACGCCACACCAATCACCGGATGGGGAGAGCACTCCATACCCACCAATGCACCAGGGAGAAAATCACGACTTTACCGAACCTGCCGCAACTGGCAGTTCGCTTGGTGGCTCCGAAATCACCGGGACGTTCCAGACGCAACGCCTCCAGAGCCACCGCATCCGGCAGGCCCTGAGCAGTTGAGACTCGCCTGAAAGGCGACTGTGCCCGTTCACCGAAGCCGAACGGGCACAGTTCCTCCCATGGGCTGGTGACAGCTCACCAATAAGAGAGCTTAGAAGGCAAACGCTTTCTAGTCCTCGTCGGCTACCTCTCCCCCCTCTACCTCCTTTACATCCCAGGGTGGAACGCAGCCTTCACCATCCCATTCGAACTCGGAGCGGAATTCCTGTACTTCATTCTTGAATGCACGGGCGAGGTTAACCAACTTGCGGATCACAGAGATACCTCTTCGGACCGGAGTCAGTGGGCAGCGCAGCTGCCCGTCCCGCTCGGGTCAAGCCGCTAGTGCATATCCCTGCGCCTGAGGATGGCGGGGGCAGGGAAGGATGCACTTTCCCGGGGCGCGCGGCACCCGAGGCGCGGCAAGTCGTGCCACCCCGCACGGCGACGTGTCGGTCTTCAGAACGGCGTCGCGGTACGAACATCCAGAGCGACGCACGGTGGAAAGCAGACAAGCAAGGGCAGCCAGCCATCGATGAGCTGCACACCGCCAACTCGCCCACTCCTGAATGGTTCTGAGGAAAGCCTTGGACACAAGAATGATCGCGTCCAACTCGCTGGCTTTGGGCACCTCGGGCTGTTGGAACACGGACATGGTGTGCACTTCATCGACAACGGCCAGCTCACACCCAGCAGCCGTTTCAAAGACGTTGTCGGTGAGCTCCGCGAGCGCCATGGCCGCGTATAGGTCACGGACAGCGGCGTTGTGAGCCCGCATGGCGCTGACCTTGGCCTCGACGACCACCAGCGGCTCGCCACCGCGAAGGACAACGAAGTCCGGGTCTCCCGACGGTGCGGGGTTCTGATACGACGGCAACCTCGCCATGCGTAGCGCCAACCTCGGAGGGTTCAACACACGCTGGTTGTTGAGGCGGGGGTGGATCTCAACGTAGGGCTGGATCTCGACCTGGGGCAGGACGGAGCGCGGAAGCGGCGTCGTCCCGTGAACCCTCACGAGCACGACAGTACCTCTCTCAGTCGACTCCACGGGCAGCTTTCCGGCGCCCTAGACCGCCTCCGGTCGGACCGGCGTGCAAGCGATACGCCCCACCCCTCCACTACAGGATCATGGACGTGGGTGCGGGTCCAGGGAGTTGTGTCATGGGCCGCCCCAACCGGGCCACCCGGGCTGCCATCACTCAGCGCCGCGCCGACGCCATCGACCTCAAACTCGCCGGAGTCGACTGGCTGACGATCGGCCGCAAGCTCGCCGCCGACCCCGCGATCAACACAGATGGCGTCGCGTACCCGCAGGGGTACGGCATCGACAAGTACAAGCGGCAGCACGAGCCGCCCACCGACAAGCGGCTCATCGAGCTCGCCTGTAAAGACGTCTCCAAGGCGTTGGCCGAGCGCACCACTGCCCTGGACGACCGCACCGACGAGCTGCGGCAGCTCATGGTGGAGCGCCTGGAGCGGCTGTTCTTCGGCGTCTATCGGGCCGCGATCCGCAACGGCGACTATCAGGCCGTCGACCGCGCGGTCCGCATCATCGAGCGCAGTAGCCGCCTCCTGGGCCTGGACCGGCCCGTGCGCACGGAGGTGTCCGGCCCGGACGGTGGCGCGGTGCAGGTGGAGACCGCGGGCCTGGATGAGCTGGAGCGCCTGATCAGCCTCGCCGGTGGCGAGGGTGGGAAGGGCTGACGAAGCGGCGGTTCTCGACCTCTACCGGACGCTTCCCGCTCAGCGCCGCCGTGAGATAGCCGCCGCCTCCACCCCCGAACTGCGTGCCCGGCTCGTGCGTATCGAGCGTGAGCTGGCGATGGACCGTTCGCCAGGGGCGATGGCTGCCGTACTCACCGACGGCCGCGAAATGCAGGCCCCGCACCTGGGGTTGATCGACGCCGCCTTCGAGCAGGTGGCCGCGGGCAAGCCGACACGGCTCCTGCTGACGATGCCCCCGCGGCACGGCAAGAGCCGCAGGGCTGCCAGGTGGGCGCCGCTCTGGTACCTGCGGCGCCGTCCCGAGCACCGGGTGATGATCGCCAGCTACTCGTCCGACCTGGCTGACGATCACGGCAGGTGGATCAGGGACGCGATCCTCAACTACCAGTCCCAGCTCGGTATCAGCCTGCGGTCCGGCTCGTCCGCCGCCAACCGCTTCGACCTCACCGGAACCGAGGGCGGCGCGGTCATGGCCGGTGTCGGCGGAGGCCTCACCGGCAAGGGTGCCCACCTGGCGGTGGTCGATGACCCGATCAAGGACGCGGCCGAAGCCTCCTCGCCCACGATGCGCAAACGGCTGTGGGAGTGGTGGCAGGCCGTCCTGCTGACCCGCATCGAACCGGGTGGCTCCGTCATCTTGATCCAGACCCGTTGGGACGAAGACGACCTCGCCGGACGGGTCCTGGCTGATGAGGGCGACCGGTGGACCGTCATCGATCTGCCCGCCGTCGCCCTCTCGGCCGACGACGCCCTTCAGCGTCCCATCGGGGCGCCGTTGTGGCCCGAGCGGTACGACGCCGAGGCCCTCGCCGAGATCCGCCGCTCGGTGGGCGAGCGCGTGTGGTGGTCGCTGTACATGCAGCAGCCGCGTCCCCAGGCCGGCGGCGTATGGCAGTGGTCGTGGATCACGAACAACCGGATCTCCGCAGCTCAGTTCCGTGGCATCGACCTCACGCGGATCGTCGTCGCCGTCGACCCCGCGGGCGGCGAGTCCGCGGTGGGGGATGAGACCGGCATCGTGGCCGCAGCCCGCGACCGCGACGGACACCTCTACGTCTTGGACGACCGCTCCGCCAACCGAGGCGCGGACGCCTGGGGCCGTGAAGCGTGCCTACTCGCCATCGAGCTGCGTGCCGACGCCATCGTCGTCGAGTCCAACTTCGGCGGAGATATGAGCAGCCAGATCCTCCACCAGGCGTGGCAGGAGCTCGCCCGGGAAGAGCGCACCGAGAACATGCTCATGCCCGCGGTGCTGCCCGTGACCGCCAAGAGCGGCAAGCGACTGCGAGCGGAACCGATCGCCCAGCTCTACGAACAGGGCCGAGTGCACCACGTCGGTGAGTGGCCCACCCTCGAACAGCAGATGGTGACCTGGGTGGCCGGGATGGACAGCCCGGACCGGATGGACGCCGCAGTACACGGCCTCACCCAGCTCGCAGATCCAGTGCACGCCGGAGGCGCCGCGACCGCCTACCAGGACCGACGGGGTCGAGACCGACGCTGAGGAGGACTCTCGTGCGCACCCTAGAATCCCGTCGTCGCCCCGCCAGTTTCGTCCAAGAAGGCGCGCACCGAGCTGACGAACGCGCTGCGGCCCTCCTCATAGCCTGTGCGCGGTCGGAACCAACGGTCTTCGGCGGACAGGAGGCGCCAGGACCCAGGGTTACGGGCAACGACCAGGAGCCGCCGCAGGTCATCCTCCGTTTGCACGCCGCCCTCCGCCGGGGCGCCGGCGACCGCGAGGACACCACTTTCCCTGACCAGGTACTCCAAGAAGCCGAGGTCGTCAGGGCGGTCATCGTCGTCCCGGTCGCCCCAGCCTTCGAGCATCACGTACGCCAGCCAAGCGCAGCTGTGTGCGTCGCTGCCCTCGCATCGTTCCTCGCACCGCTCCGCGTTTCCCGGACACCAGCGTCGCTCCAGGGCCTCCAGTGCGGATCGGACCACAGCTCGCCTGACCGCGTACCGTTCCATGCGCCAACACCGATCCCGTAGCGCCTCCGCATGGCGGACGACCGCGTCGGGGCCAAGGACCTGCAGTCCCGAGCACGCCTCGGTCAGTGCTTCGCTCTTGGTGCGCAGTTCGTCACCCCGCGACAGCGGGTCCAGCTCCTTCAGCCGCCATACCGCGTCGGCAAAAGCGTCCGAGGTGCGCAGGAACGCCCTCCACGCCGCGCACCGCTCAGTCTCCAGCAGCAGCCGCCGCTCCGCGGCGGCCTGCGTGCTCATCGACTCCAGGGCGAGCCGCCGCCCGAACAGGGTCTGCCAGCGCGCCACCATCACAGTGGCAAGAGCAGCCACCCCTGAGAAGACCGCCCCCAGTGTCGTGAAAGCAGTCTGCACATCCTGTCCGTCCATCCGCCCACCGTGCCCTCCAGGTCATGCACGAGCACCGCCAAGACTGCAACGGCGCCCACCTTGTCGCGCGGCAGGCAGGAGCATGTCGCTCCATGGTCAAGGCTGATCGCGGAGTGCCGAATCGAGCCCACTGCGCCGCGGCCCCGTCGTGCTCCCCGATGCCGCCGCTAACTCGACCACCCACCCAGCTCAAGCACACGGTCGCCTCTGATTGGCGTCATCAAACCGTCGGCCCTCACCGGGTTCTCTATTGCCGCAGACCGGCACCACTACCCTGGTGTGAGGCGTGGGGCTGACGAATCGGACTGTTTTCGTGGGCCTGCGTACCTTCCTTACCGACGCGTGGTCATGGCTGAACTACAAACCAGTGATGTCCGGTAGCGACGGGCGTCCACACCGGGCTCTCGCCCCTGCCGTGCAAGCCACGTGGCTTCCCGATGAGGCGGTGCGCCGCTTGGCCGCGTACAAGCTCCTCGCCGCCTACGACAACAACCAGGCAGGGGAGCTCGCGAGTCTTGCCGGCAATGACGCGGCGGGCGAACGGCGGGAGTTCGGGGACGCTTCCACGTTCGTGGACACCACGCTCGCTCACCTGCTGGGCAAGTCGCAGCAGATCATCGTGCCCGGGGCCGAGCACGCCAAGGACGAGGACGCCACCTCGGAGGCGATCGCTGCTGCCGCCGTACAGCAGCGGCTGAAGGAGTGGGCGGAGGCCGAGCTGCTGCCGCTGCGGATGCAGGCGGCCGAGCGGAAGGCCGTCCTGCTCGGTGACGGCCTGTACCTCTTGGCCTGGGACCCCGACAAGCAGCGGGTGAGGCTGAAGACCTACGATCCCGGCTTCTACTTTCCCGTCCTCGAGGACGACGCGGACCCGGGAGACTACCCGCGCCGGGTGCACCTGGCGTGGGAGATCCCGGAGGACCCCAAGCGTGGGCTCAAAGCCCGGATCAGGCGGATCACCTACGAACTCGGCCCGATCCGACCTGCGGACGAGTCGGGCGGCACCAGCTCGTCGGAGGTCCCAACCGCCCCCGTGCCCCAGGCCGGAGACAGCTACGATGACGCCCTCGGCCGCCTCCAGCGCACCTACCCGTGGGCGCCCGACCGGCCGTCCGCGACGACCTGCTACCTGACCGACGCGGAATGGGTGATCTCTGACCTCCGTCACGGCCAGGAACTCGATGACCTGCCCCTGGACAAGGCGCGGTTCCGCACCCGCGCAGACGGGGTGGTCCTCGACCGGCTCGATCTGCGGCTGGACTTCATCCCGCTCGTCCACATCAGCAACACCATCGCGGACGGCGAGCACTTCGGCCAATCCACGTTGGCCAAGGTCATGCAGGCCCTCGATGAGCTGGCCGAGACCGACACCGACTCCGCCCGCGCCTCTTCGACGACCGGCGCACCGATCATCGGGCTCGCCGGCGCCCGTCCCGAAGTCGACCGGGTGTCTGGCAGGCCCAAGCCGCTCACAATCGAACCGGGCACGGTGTTCGCGCTCGGCGACGGCGGCCGCATGGACGTCCTGGACACCTCCCACCAGCTCGCTGAACTCCGAGCACGTGTCGAGGAGATACGCGATCGGGCAGCGGTCAACGCCCGGCTGCCCGCCGTCAGCTTGGGCACCGTCGACCCCTCCGATGTACCCAGCGGGTACGCGCTCCAGCTCTCCCTGGGCCCACTCGACTCGCTCGTCGACGCGATGCGGCTGGCCCGCGCGCACAAGTACGCACTGCTGCTGAAGATGGTGCAGCGGATTCACCAGGCAGGCCGGGCAGACGGCTGGCCGCAGAGCCCGGTTCTTCCCGCTCGGTTGGTGTTCGGGCCGCACACCCCTACGGACCGGTCAGCGATCCTCGAAGAGGTCGTCAAGGGGGTGACTGCCGGGGTGCTGGCGCTGGAGACCGGCATCCGCATGTTGCAGGACGCCGGGTACCCCATTGATGACGCCCGCGAAGAGGTCGTGCGGATCACGGAGAGGCGGATGATTAGCGAGGCGGAGCCCGGCGAGAAGCCCGTCAGTCCAGCTCCTCCGCGTCCTCGGAGTCCAGCTTCTTCGCCGTCTTGAGGCCTTCTCGCTGGTCCTCGGGGGACTCTCTCAGCCACTCTTCAGCCACCTCGCTCTTGCTTCCGCCGCCCCATGCGCTGAAGTAAGAACCCTTGCCGCCTGGGATGTTGTCGATGCGGGTGACGAACAGGCAGTCGCCTGCGAAGTCTCCGAACTCCGGCCCGAGCCGTTCGCCTTCCCTCGGCGCGCGCCCTGCGGCGAGCTTGTGGCCGTCCTCGTCGTAGATCACGGTTTCCTCTTCGGAGGCCGACTTGCGTACGCAGGTATCGGCCGTGGACCCCGGAATGGTGTTCTCTCCGTCGGCCGTTCCGACTGAGTAGCCGGTGAACGGGCTGCGGTCGACCCACGGCGCCCACACCCATACAACCGCGCCTATCGCAGCGGCGGCCAGGATGCCGCCGCTTATCAGCACCCGACGACGCCCCACCCGCGCCGAGGAGTCGTGCTCCGCTCCTGCGTTTTCCCCACCCGTATTCATGATCTCGATCATGTCAGTCCACGGGTTTACGCAGGTCGGAGGGCGCCTACCGCAGGGTTCATCGCTCGGTTCCGTAGACTGGGCCGCGGCGCGGGGCCGTCGTGGGAGTAGCACCACTTGATGACCCGCAGCATGCCCGCTCCGCGAACTGTGCTCGGCTACCGCCGTGACGGCCGCCCGATCTTCCCGGTCTGCGGCGCCTCCCCGGATGACCCGTCGAACGACGAGGCCACGGTCAGTGTCACCCAGAAGCAGCTGAACACGATGATGGCTCGGGAGAAGGACCAGGGTGGCCGTGCAGCGGTCCGCTCCCTGATCGAGAAGCTCGGGTTCTCTAATACGGCGGCGCTGGAGGAGTACCTCGCGGGGGTCCGGCAGGCCGAGCAGGACCGGCTGACCGAGACTGAGCGGCGTGAACAGGCCGTCATCGAGCGGGAGCAGGCGGCTCTCGCGCGCGAGGCTGCGGCTGTCGCCCGGGAGCGGGAGGCAGCGCGTCGCGCCGTGCTCGTCTCCGCTGGCGCGACCGGGCCTGACCTGGACGATGCCGTGTCGCTGCTCCGCCTGCCGGATGACGCGGACCCCTCCGCCCTGGACGAGGCGGTTCAGGAGCTGAGCCAGCGCCGCCCCGAGCTGTTCGGCTCCCGTGCTCGGGACATCCCCCCGGCCCCGGGCGGGGCTCCGGCGTCTGTTCCGCCGCCGCGCCCCGGCGGCACAGAGCGTCCGCCCGGCGCTGCCGGTCTGGAGATGGCCCGACGCCGAGGCCTCCTGCCCGACACCCCTTAGACCGGGTGGCCGCTCACGGTGAGCGGCTGGCTGATGTTGGGGACCACGCCCCTTCCTTCTTCTCCTCGTGGACCGCACCCACCGCACCTGGTGAGGGCGTGACCGCACCGCACCACCTGGAGAAGACGGCTTGAGCATCCAGCCGTACACCACCACTGTGACGGTCACCGCCGACCGGGACTGGCTTGCCTCCCGTCACGGCACCGACTCCACCGAGACCATCACCCTCGACCTGGACAAGCTGACCAAGAACGTCCACTACGTCGAGCCGACCGCAGCTCAGCCGCACGGCTTTGTCCGCTCCGGTGTCCCCGTCGGCCGTATCACCGACTCCGGCCTGTACGGGGCCTACGATCCCGCAGCCGATGACGGCCGCGCCGTCCTCGCCGGCCTCGTGTACGCGGAGGCGCCTTTCACGCCCGGCGTGACGAAGGTGCCCGCGGCGCTGCTCTGGCACGGCACTGCTCATATCGCGAAGATCCCCGGCGGCCTCGACCCGGCCAAGATCGCCCCTCACCCGGCCGGTGCGCAGATCCGCTTCCTCGGGGCGGTGAGCGCGTGAGCGTCGCCGACCTCCTGAACAACGTCTCCGTCACCGACCTGACGGTCTACGCGCGCACCATCCCCAGCCCGGACGACTTCCTGCTCACGCAGAAGGTGTTCCCCGAGGCCCGGGTGCACGACGTGAAGTGGCGCGTGCGGCAGAACAAGCGGCGCGTGAACGCGGCCTCCTACCGCGCCTACGACACCAGTGTGCCGTTCGCGAAGCGGCAGGCCACCTCGACGCAGACCGAAGGCACCCTGCCCGCGCTGGGGCAGAAGCTCCTCGTCGGCGAGATGGAGCAGCTGCTTCTGGACGCCGCCCGCGGCGCCGATGAGGACCGGCTCGTGGAACTGCTTTACGACGACGTGGAGCGGCACGTCGAAGCGATCCGCTCGCGCCTGGAACTCGCCGCCGGTGATGTCCTGCTGGACGGCAAGTTCAGCCTGGCCGGGGAGAACGGCCTCACCGTGGAGGCCGACTACGGCGTGCCGGCCGCGAACATGCCGACCGCGCCGAAGCCGTGGTCGGACCCGACCGCGGACCCGATCGCGGATGAGCTGCGGTGGATCGACTACCTCGACTCCATCGGTGCCCCCGCTCCGGAGATGGTGCTCACCTCACGTAAGGCGTGGTCGCACCTGGCAGGCAACCAGGCCTACCGGGCGGCGTACTACGGCACCCCGGCCGGAGACCAGACCCCGACGGCCACACTGAATCCACAGCAGATCAACTCGGTGCGCGGCAACTACGGCCTTCCGCCCGTCACGTTCTACAAGGCGCAGGTGTGGCAGGACGACGTCTCCAAGCGCGTGCTGCCGGAAGACCGGTGGATCATGCTGCCCCCGGACCGTGCGAAGTGGGGCCAGACCCAGTACGGCACCACCACCGAGTCTCTCGCCCTCTCCCGCGGCACCAACCCTGCGATCGAACGGGAAGACGCGCCGGGCATCATCATCACCCGCGATGTCGAGGACGACCCGGTGCAGATCTGGACCAAGGGTGCAGCCGCCGCGATGCCGGTGCTGTACTCCCCGGACTGCCACATCACCGCCACCGTCCTGTGAGCGCCGCCGTGAAGTCCCTCGGCGTGCTCGCCGCGACGGTCCACGTCCTCGACCCCGCTGAGCGGATTCCGGCCGTACTCCTGGCCGGGACCGAAGTGACGGATTCCGCCGTGGCTGAGCAGATCACCAACCCGAAGTGCTGGCACATCCCGCCCGACTCGGCAGGTGAATCCGGCAAGACGACCCGGAAGCCGAAGTCCGCCTAACCCCTCTCGCGTGGTGGGGAGCCCCGGCTCCCCACCACGCTCCTTTCCCTGGAGCGCACCGTGACCGGTGAGGTTCTGCACTGGCTGCAAGCCCTGCTCGGCAGCGACACCCCGCCCGAAGAGCTGGCCAGCCGCTACGAGCGGCTCGGCACCGCCCGGGCCGTTGCCCACGAAGTCCTACAGGAGCGCATCGCGCAGCTCCTCACCGACCCTCTCAAGGTCACCGTCAACGGCATTGTCACCGTCGACAACTCCTCCAACCTCGCGGGCCTCGAACGACGCCTGGCCCAACTCGAAACCGCGACCGCCCCCGACGATCCCCCTGCCGCAGGCCCGTTCACGGTCTCCGCGATCGACCTACGCGCCCGCGCACGAAGGTAGTTCGCGAGCAGCACCTAGGGGTCAATCCGCACGCACCTGCACGCGGCCGGTCGGCTCTCCTGGCGTCGTATCTGTGGTGCCCTCGCTACGGGGCTACCTCATCGGCGAGAAAGCAACGCATCCTGTCCGCTGTGGACGCTGTTGGACGGGCTCAAGCTGTCGCTCCGGTCTCGCCGTCTCCCAGGCCAGTGTGCCGTTCATGTTCGGTGCGGGCCGATTCCAACAGGTTGCGCCAGGAGGTCACCAAGGGCCGGCGCCGCAACAGTGCGCGCCGTTCCCGCTCCGTCATGCCACCCCAGATGCCGTGCTCAATGCGACGGTCGAGTGCGTAAGCGAGACATTCGGTTCGTACGAGACAACCAGCACATAAAGCTTTTGCCTTTTGCTGCGCCGCGCCCTCGACGAACAGATGGTCGGCGTCCGCGGTGCGGCACCGTGCCCGCGCGCTCCACGCTTGCTCATCTGTGACCATCAGGACGTCGCCCTCTCCCCAATCGACGGGCCAGCCCGCCCAAAAGGGACGGCGGCCCACCGACAGTACAGCCGACGAGGGACGTCTAAGGGGGCGCCGTCAGAGCCAACTCCTATGGGTGACCGCACCCTTGACAGCGGGAGCCAAGGGCATGGTTTCGTTGTCCAGTTCTCGCTCATGGTGTGAGAGCGGATGTCCGTAGGCTCGGCGACACAGGTTTGGCCTGCTTCACAAGTAGCCCAGGGGGTTCACGTGTTGTACGCATTCGCCTTCGAGCGGGTCGGCGTCGTGGTGAGCGACCTCTACTTCCTCAACCCGAAACCGCTCCACGGGCAGGAGAGCCCCGAGCGCGGTGTACGGCTGGAGCTACGTGTCTTCGAGAGCGACGAGTTGCCGGGTTCCATCTACGCCGCACGCCCCATCACCATCGGTCGCCCGCTCTGGCGGGTGGATCTCCTCCAGGACGCGAACGCGGCGCCGAACACGTTCGACCGCACACACCACCATCCCAACGTCGTCGGCTGGGAACCCGGCCCGCGGACCTTCGTCGAGGAGTTGTCTGATGATCCGCTGCCCTGGCTGGCAGATAAGTTCACCAACATTTCTAGCCTGCTGAAGGAGGCTGGCATTGCCCCGGAGGAAATCTCGGCGGCGGATGCCGACGGCCTGCGCAATGCGGCGCCCGAGATCATGGGGACCGTCCGCCGGATGCTGGAGCGGGTGTGGGCCGGCGAGCTCGGGCAGCCGAAGGATGACATGGGTCCCGGAACGGTGACGAGCATGCGGGCCAGCTGGCTCTAGATGGCGTTGGCTCCGCGAAGTCGGCCATGAGCAGCGTCCTCCACGGTTCCACGTCGAGCCACGCGGCCGCCTCCTGCGGCTGCCAGGCTGCGCCGCCTCCTACGTCAGCGTGGCGCAAGTACGGGCTCAGCGGGCAGGATCAGCGTCATGAGGATTCTCGTGCTTGGTGGGACCTGGTTCTTGGGACGAGCTGTCGCTCAGACCGCACTTGACCGGGGGTGGTCCGTATCGGCATTCAACAGAGGTAGGTCGGGCAAGGCCCCCGAAGGAACGCGGGAGATCCACGGTGACCGCACGGTGAAAGAAGACCTTGCGGCACTCGCCCAGCACGGGCCGTGGGACGCCGTGATAGACACCTCCGCCTCCGAACTCGCCCCGAGGGATGTCCTGGCTGGCGCCAAGTCGCTGGAGCCGGTGACAGGCAAGTACGTATACATCTCCACGGTCAATGCGTATCGAGGGTGGCCGAACGAGCCGTTGACGGAAGCGTCCGAACTCCTCGACGGGCCCGCTGATGCCGACGCCGAGTACGGGCGGCTGCCTGCGAACTGGGACGGTCCTGACTGGTACTACGGACGGCAGAAGGCGGGCGCTGAGCGAGCCTCGCTGGCAGCCTTCGGAACAAACCGCGTTTCGATCCTGCGCCCTGGGGTGATCTTGGGTCCGGGCGAGTACGTGGGGCGGCTCCCCTGGTGGCTGCGAAGGGCAGAGAAGGGCGGGGCGATCCTCGCACCGGGGCGACCGGAGGCGTCGATCCAGCCCGTGGACGTCAGGGACGTTGCCGCCTTCGCGCTCGACCAGGCCGCCGCATCCGGCAGCGGCGGCGCGTTCAACGTGACGGCGCCTGTGGGCCGCGAGACGATGGACGGCTTCCTCACTGCGTGTCTGGAGGCTACGGGCAGTGATGGGCATCTTGTCTGGGCACCGGACGACCTCCTGATCAAGCGGGGTGTGCAGCAGTGGACCGAGCTGCCGCTCTGGCGTACGAGCGCGGGCGTGTGGAACGTCGACTCCTCCCGGGCACAGGCTGCCGGGCTGCGGTGTCGGCCCCTGGTGGAGACGATTACTGGCACATGGGAGTGGATGCAAGGTGGGGGTCGTCCAGTGGAGCATCCACGGTGGGCTGAGCACGGCATCTCAACGGCGAAGGAAGCTCGGATCCTGCAGGAACTGGGAGCCTGAGTTTGCATTTACCTTCGGTGGCCTGTGGCCGGGTAAGACGGGCCCATGGAGGCGTCCAGATTTTCGATGATCTTTCGGAGTTCACGGGCTCCGCGAGGTGACATTGCTCGGATTACGCCGTCGAGTAGGGCACGGCCATCGAGAGGGTTGCCGCAGCAGTACCAGTGCACGTTGCCGAACTCGTCGTCGCGCCAGAGTTCGTGTGCGGGGCGGTGGACGTAGTCCTTCCACAGGTGCAAGGCCGCGCTGGTGTCACCCGGCTGGAGATAGTTCCGAGTGCGTTCAAGACGAACTATCTCGGCCAACGCTCGCGAGGAGAGGCGGTCGATGGCCGGCCTTGAGTGCTGTGACTGTTGTCGGGCCGGGATGCTGGCCCGGATGCGTCCTGGCCGTCTACGCGGCATGGACCTTTCGTTTGGTCGTCATGCCGTACATGGTGCCACGGCCTCGAACAGTTAACGAACAAACTGAGAACCAGTCTCGGAACCCGCAATGAGGGTTCCGATTCGGTGTTTGCGCCGGGCTGGCTGGCCCAGTTCGGCCGTCCAGCCCGGAATCCTCTGATAAGCCTCAAGTCGCAGTGCGACTCGGTGGTCTGGCGCAAGAGTGGAGCCATGTCGATCCGAAGTCGGGGCACTGGCCTCGTTCGTACCCATTGGCGGCTTGTCCTGTTCCCGGTCGGGATCGCAGCTGGTACTTGGGGCAATGCGCGGTGGGACTACGGAACCGTCCCGGACAAGGCAGTCAGCTTGGTGTGCGTCTTCGGTGGCATCGTGCTGGCGGGCCGTTCGGCCCGGCACTGGCAGGCGTTCACGCTTCCCGGGCTCAGGGCGGATATTTCGGAGCGGGTCTCGGCGAGGTGGCAGTCGCCCGAGTGGGTCCGGCGCCGAGGAGACGTACAAATATTGCTGTGGTGGGCAGCCGTGGCAGCCATCGTGCTGTACGGGTGGCGTCTCTTTCTCAACCTGGACACCGCGCGGCCGACCAGGTACCTCGGTGACACCACGAATCTGATGTCTATCTGGGGCCTGCTCCCCATTTTCGCGGAAATCAACGAACCGAAGGATGCTCCGCTGGTCCGTCTGCACGGGCGCATCTCACGGGCCGTGATCACCCGTACGGTATCGAACGCTGCGGGCATCAGCATGGTGGGAGCCATGGTGTACATGGTCGTCCTTCCCGAGTACCCGGCGGCGGTCCTGACCGTGGCGGTCACCTTAGGGGTAGCCGTGGTCGTCTCAAGCCACAAGACATGGACACGGATGCGGAAGCTGTGCACCCGTGTCCACGCGGACGTTCAGACGTTGGTACGGGACCTGGAGGAGCTCGCAGACAGTCCAGATGAGACCAAACGAGCGGCGTTAGTGCGAAGTTGGGATGAGGTGCACCGGGATCTGCTGACGAGAATCGACAGCGGGTATTGGCTGCTAGGGAGAGCGTTCCTGCCGATCGACGCGGTCACCGTTCTGGAGGTGAAGGTGGCGACGGCGTTGGACGAGCTGCCCCACAACAAGAACGCGGGCGGAGATGTGCTGGCCGACTTGGAGGCGTTGCTCGCGGTGTGCGCTACTCGGATCGACACGGTGGCTTGACCGGTACTCCCGCCGCCCGAGCTGCGCTCCACAGTCCGTCGGGGCCCGTCAACTTCCGATGGCCAGTGGGGTGGTGGCGCCGAGCTTATGAGCGGTGGCCGCCGCGCTGTACTCCTCGATGCGTTCGCCGAGAGTGCTCGCTTCTGCGGCGTCGGCGAAAGTGGGGTGGCAGAGGCTGGAGCGGACGGCGGCGAGGCGTTCCAGCGTCCCCGCGCCTCGCCATTCGGTGGGCACTTGGAAGACGGGTTCAAGAGCTTCCTGTGCACCGTCGAGTTCGCCACGCAGAAGCCGGGCGCGGGCAAGGTCTACCGACGCTTGGGACGAGACGAGAAGCGGGCGTTGGTCTTCGGGCTTGCTGCCCAGGAGGTGCAGGGCACTGTGCGCTGCCGTCTCCGCCCCCTCGGAGTTACGCAGGAGCAGGTAGGTCGTGGCGTTGCTCATGGCCACGCGGTCGTCGGGAAAGCCGAACTCGCCGCCGACGTCATCGTGCAGTTCGTCTCGAGTCCCCGAGTTCTGTTCGAGGGCCCTGCGCACAGCACGCTCTGACGCGGCTTTGTCCCCAAGGTGCCCGTAGGCGCGGCCTTCGATGACGGACAGGCGAATGCGGGCCGTATCGCCGAGTCCCCCAAAAGTCTGGGCAGTGTGCACGAGCCGGACAGCTTCGGAGGGGCGGCCGCCCCAGTACGCCAGGAAGGCGAGTGCGCCATGCGCATAGGCTTGAAGAGGGCCGTGCTCGATGACCTGGCCGTAGAGCGCAGCAGTGCGGGACAGCGATACGGCCGACGGGAGAGAACCGAGGTCGAAGGAGATCGCTGAGAGAAGGGCCGCGGACTGGCCTGCGGCAAGGTATCCGCGGGTCCGCTGACGGGGTACCTGTGTTCTCTCCAGCAGGGACTGGGCGACGTCCAGAAGTTCTTTGGCCCGGCGGTAGACCTCGACCGGGGAAGTGCGGTTGTAGGCGCGGGCCAGGTCCACGATGTCGTCGTCGAGCTGGTCGAGTGTCATGTCCGGCACGCTGAGGGAGGCGGCGTCACCGGCGTGTGCGGCTGCGTCCCGAGCAGTCATCGCTAGTTCGCTTTCGTTGAGCGCAAGTACTTGGTGCCCGGCTGAAGCCGAGGGGTGTTCGGTCGGCGGGTCCAGGAGTTGTCGCGCGGAGTACCCAAACATGTGCTCCAGAACCTGCGGAGCTGGATGATTCGGGAGTCCCTTGACTCGGCCTGAGGTCCATCGACGGAACGTTTGCTCTTCTACCGTCACGGTAGAAGGGGGCTCGCCGGCTGCTGCTGCGACCTCTCGGGCGGCCTTCTCGTAGGCATGCCTGAAGCGGTCAAAGGTCCAGCCCCGATCACGAACCAGCACTTGAAGCAGTGTCCGCGCATCCATGGCCGACGATTCCTTTCCAGCGGATTCGTACACGGGCCGCGCATAGCAACCTTGGCGACTCCGCTTTCCACTATCACCCAACAAGGGCCGCGCGTAGGGATCTTGGGGGGATGTGGTTCCCCGGTGACATGTCGGTGATACCTGCATCACCCGTATGAGCGCGAGGTGGTACTCGCCACGACATGGCGAGTCCAGCAAGGTGCCGCGAACCTTGATCTCCCCTCGCCGCTCGGCGGAGGACGGATGATGAGCAGCTGGAGCCCCCATGCACTCCTCCCCAAGCAAAGTCGTCAGGAGCGTTGGCACTGAGAACGAGCCGCAGCCAACTGGCGAGAACACTGGTCTGCACGCCGTCCTACTGCGCCCTATCGTCGATGCTGCAACGTGGGAGTGGTCGACGACGTTCGGGTTGGAGGACAGCTCCGGGTGGACGACGTATCAGCTCGCCGGGATAGCCGCCAGCAGCGCCCGTATCCAGAGTCGGTCACGGCTCACCGTGGCCCACTGGCCGGGCGACGTCGAGCTGGCCAGCAGGGTGGTGGCGGTGCTCGTGGACAACGCTGTCCGGCATGGCGGCATCGTCCAGGTCCCCCTACGTCTCGCGGAGATCCGAACGCGTGAGTTGCTCATCGAGGTGTCGGATCTGATGCCGCAGTTCCCTGCATTCGCGGAAGTGCTGGGATGGGAGCCGACGGGACCCGAACGACGTCGGCCTGGCTTGTGGCAGGCGCGTAGTTTCGGCGCCACGCTCGGGTACGCGGCGAATGAGGACGGCTCCGGGAAGACGGTGCAGGCCGTGCTCAACCCGGGGGCGATGGCATGACCACGCCTCTGCCCCAAAGGGTTGCCGCTCCGGATCGGACGATCCGGCCGGCTGGCCCGGTCGCGTTCACCCCTCAGCAGCAGACCATCCGCCGCGAGGAGGTGGCCGCCGATATGGGGGATCTGGCCACCCGTGTGCAGAACCTCATGGCTCTCACACACGGCCGCTCGGCCTGTCTGCCGCTGGGTGGCGCGCTGTTCGATGTGGTGGCTACGGCGAGCGGGGACGCCGCGCGGGCCATCGTTCACCTCCTGGATGATGTGCAGCTCGACGGTTGCGGGCCGGTCATCGAGGACCCGGTGCGGTCGTGGCTGTACTGGCTCGTGCCACCCGGTACGAGCGAGCGGTGGGAGCCGCACCAGTACGCCATCTGCCTGGGTCGGCCGCATCAGATCGGTCTGCCGCCCCTCGCCCAGACGGACCCTCCCGGCGCCTACTGGTTACGGCCGTTCAAAAGCGACCGGCTAGTCCCCCCGCTCGCCCTGCGAGGCTTCCTCGACACCTTCCAGCCCGCCCCCGTACCGCACGAAGTGCTGCTCGCAGCCGAGCTGCGGGCCATGTGAGGCGGCCGACGTGACGAGACTTTGCGACCTCTCTGTCGGTGCGTACCTCCACTACGACGAACCGCCCGTTTCACCCGGGAACCGTGCCGCCCAGCTCGCCGGCCTGCGCAACGACTACATGGCGGAACTCCTCGAAGAGCATCATCGGAGCGGCCGGACGATCACCGTGGCCCCGTACGTAGTGGCGACAACCGGAGACGAGCGACGCACGGGGCTGGCGCAGCTCGGCCGTTTCGCCGAGGAGCAGCAGGGCTGGCCCGTCACGGGCAGCTCCTTCTGCGACCTCGACCCGGAGGTGCCCCTTGAGGAGCGCCGCGCCTTCGGGGCTGCGTGCCAATACGCCTCCCTGGGGTTCGCCAGCGGCATCCTCGCAGCCAACCGCGCGGCCCTCACCTTCGATGACACCACATATGAGCGGGTCCTCACCTACCTGCACAAACGCCGAGTCTTCCTCGCCTTCCTCCCGCTGCTCGACGAGCAGGGAGCGACGTCATGACGATCAGCCACGACGCCCCGCCGACGAACGTCCGCGTGAATATCGCCTCCGTCGAACGCACCATCTTCGAAACGATGCGCCCAGGGGTGGCGATGCCTGCGCGAGCCACGCTGGTCGTGCACGTCACTGCCCTCACCGCCGACGTAAAAGCACTGCTGCCCGCGGTCCCGCGTGACCACCCCGCCTATCAGCGGGCCCAAGGCCTCGTCCTGCCGCGCGCGCGTCCCGATGAGCGAGCGAACCACTACGAGCTGTGGCAGTACTCCCTGGCGCTGGCCCGTGCCGCGCAGGAGCTGCTCGACCTGATCAAGCGAGACACGGGGGTGCCGTGATCCTCCTGGGGGCCGTCGCACCGACATCGGCCTGAACCTTCCCGTCGATACGTACGTACTTGCCCGGCCACTACCCGTCCGCGGTTGCCGACGCGGACCGTCCTTCAAGGAACACCTCATGAGCGAACGCGACGACGAGTTCCGCGTGGCGATCTTCAACGTCGAGCACAACGGTGTCGACCGCGACGGCACCGACCATCGATGGCACCTCGCCATGGACATCATGGCGTCGATCCAACCGCACCTGCTCCTGCGCCAGGAGCTGACTCGGGCGCACATGCATGGGGCTCGTGCCATGTGGGAGGAAGCCGCACGGCTGGGCGGTCACCGCCCGTTCCTCGCTGGCGCGACGCCGGAGTCAGCCAACCCAACCGGCGTCTACGCCGACCGGATGTGCCAGCCCACCGAGTACTTCGAGCACGCGACGGCCATGTGGCATCCCGTCTGCAACCCGGTCTTCCGGATCAACAATGCGCGGAAGAAGCTCAGCGTTGCTTCCATCCACTTGTGTTCCTTCGACCCGGCCAGGCGCGCGAGCGAAGCGAAGCGGCTGACGACCCTCGCCAAGCCCGGCATGGCGGCGATCATCGGGGGCGACACGAACTCCTACCCGCACACCGCCGACGAGACCACGCCGCTGCCGGACTGGAGCGCGGTCACTGACCGGAGCCACTTCGAACACCGCACCATCGAGCGGGACGGCGCTCGGGTCTCCGACACCGTCCCGGACGAGATTCTTGCGGGCGAGCACCACGGTCAACCCCCGCTCCTCGTGGACTTGGCGCACCATGCCGCGACGGCCCTGGGCCAGCCCGAAGCCCTCGCGCCTACCGCGTCACTGTGGCGTAAGGACCAGGGTGGGCCCCAACGAATCGACCGGATTTATGCCACCCCGCAGATCGCCAACACGCTGACCAAAGTAGAGGTCATCGTCAATGACGACGTGATCGAAGCAAGTGATCACCCTCCGGTCGTGGCCACCTTCAGCCTCACTCGGCTGTGCCAGGTCTTGTCGGTTGACGTGCCCGACGCCGCCTAACGGCTGCGCGCGGTGCGACGGCTGCCTCCTGCGGGGGGAGGCAAGTAGCCGCCCCTCAACCGCCCGCCTGTCGTCGGTGGCAGGCGGGTGCAGCACCCGATGGCGGACCTGAATCAAGGCTCGGCATCGGAAGAACCGCGTGAGGAGAGGACTTCTCGCACCGCTCTCTCCCCGCGCATGTCCGTCTGGCCAAGGGAGGAATGCGAGGTGGTTACGAAGGCCGGGGGCCGGTAGCGCCCTACAGTCCACGTCCCCTGAAGAACTCAGAACCAGCGCCATCGCTACGTAACGCCCGTGAACTGAGGAGGACTTGCAGTGCCCAACAACCTCAAAGAAGCCGGACCGCAGACCGCGCCGGCCGCACGCTCGCAGGACCCGTTCGACCTCGACATCAGCGTCATCGAGTCCGGTGGGGCCGTCAGCTTGACCGCTGCTTCCGAAGGCGGCTGCGCCGCGACGTGCGGCAACGCCTGCGTCTCCAGCGGAGCCTGACCACACACGAGGCGTACGGCACGGCTCCCTCGCGGGCTCGCGCCGCACGCCAGCGATCACTGCACCTGCGCGAACCAATCCCGCACACCCCCGAGGAGAACGCATGGAACCCGACGAGTTCGACCTCGACATCAGCGTCCTGGAGTCCGGCGACGAGCAGGCGACGCTGATCAACCTCACCGACGACGGCTGCGGCAGTACCTGCTCCAGCCCGTGTGCCACCAACGTGGCCTGACCTGCCAACCCGTGCACGACGAGTAGGGAGAGATCAGCATGAGCAGCAACACGATCAAGGACCAGGCGCAGCCTCCGAGTACGGCGGCGGGCAGCGACGCGTTCGACCTGGACATCAGTGTCCTCGAGTCCGGTGACGGGTCGGCTTCGCTGATCAACCTGACGGATGACGGGTGCAAGCCGAGCTGCCAGGGGTCCTGCGCCACCAACGTGGCCTGACCACACGCACGGCCGGTTGTCAGCCCGCGCGGCCTGTCGCCGCGCGGGCTGACACCCCCGGTCCTCACAGAACAGGGAGGGTGCATGGATTCCAGGAACGCCGGGTCGCTGTACCGGTGCGCAGACACGGCGCTCGTGCGCGCCGCCCGATACGCGACGCTGCCGCTGCCGGCGTGGCCGGACTTGAGCGACGGCTCCCCGGCCAGCCGGAGCCGGTGGCAGACGTGGTTGCGCGAGGTCTGGTCGGTAGCCGGGATTGCGGAGGCCATCGATCAGGCCAGCCCTTTGCTGGCACAGCAGGTTCACACGCTGTGCTCGGCGCCCCGGCCGGAGGCCCGTCCGCTTCGCCGCACGGTGCTGTCCGTCATTCGGTACGTGCTGCGGATGACGGGCCGGGCGACACCGCACGGCCTGTTCGCGGGAATCGCGCCCGCCTCCTTCGGAGAGCGGCCTGAGTGGGCGTGGGGTGAATGGCATCGCGCCGTCGTACGCGCCGACAGCGCCTGGATCGCTGACCTGGTCAGCCGTCTGGAGGCTTGCCCCGACGTTTTACGGCAGTTGCCCGTGATGGCCAACAACACCGCCTACGTACGCGGCGATCGGCTGGTGGTGCCCTACCCTCCCCGCTCGCGCCGTACCGAGAACGGCCCCGCGGCGGAAGTGTCCCTGCGCTATACCGCCGCCGCCCGGATTGCCGTGGAAGCCGCCGCCTCGCCCGCCCCCTTCAAGACGCTCGTGGACAGGGTGAAGGCCGAGTTCCCCGACGTGCCCGCGTCCCGGGTGGAAGGTCTCATCACCAGCCTGGTCCAGCGCGGCGTGCTCATCAGCAGCTTGCACGCACCGTCCGCCGTCCTCGACGCTCTCGATCACCTGGTCCAGCAGCTCGACGCCGTCGACGCGGCACAGTGCGCGGACGTCGTGGCGGACTTACAGCTCCTCCGCAATGCCATCACCCAGCACAACCAGCAGGTGCTCGCCCCGGCAGATGGACGGCGTCTGCGCTTCGCCTTGCAGCTGAAGATGATGACGTTGAGCACCGTCAAGGCCCAGCCGATCACGGTGGACCTGCGCCTGGACTGCTCCCTCACTCTGCCTCCGCTGGTTGCCCGTGAGGCGGAGAAGGCCGCCACCGTGCTGTCGCGGCTCACTGCGTACCCCTTCGGCACGCCTGCGTGGAAGGATTTCCACAACCGGTTCTTCGAGCGGTACGGCATCAACTCCCTCATCCCTGTGCGGGACGTCGTCGACCCGGATGTGGGACTCGGTTTCCCCGCCGGTTACCGGGATGAGGAACCCGAGCAGCGGGAGGTCGTGACCGCCCGTGAACAGCGGCTGTTCTCGCTAGCCCAGGCCGCCGTGCTCGACGGCCGCGACGAGATCCTTCTGGATGAGGAGCTGCTCCGCGCCCTGACGCTCGGCGATGCAGACACGATGCAGGTACCGGCCCACCTGGAGCTGCGCTTCCAGGTCCATGCGACTTCGCAGGCCGCTCTGGCCAACGGTGACTTCGCCCTCCACAGCATCGCTCCCTCACGGGGCATCGGCACGAGCAGCGGCCGGTGCCTGGGACTGCTCGAACCTGCCGACCAGGCCCGTGCGGCCGCCGTGCTGGAACAGGTGCCGGTCAATGCGCCCGGCGCGCTGCCCACGCAGGTCTCCTTCGCACCGCTCGATCGCTGTGACGCCAACGTCACCCGCGTGCCCGAACTCCTGCCGGGCGTGATCAGCCTGGCCGAGCACCGTCCGGCCGATGAGCGCACCATCACGCTCGATGACCTCGCGGTGGGCTGTGACCGCCGCAGGCTCTACCTCGTCTCCCTCTCCCGCGGGTGCCTGCTGGACCCGATGACGTTGCACGCTCTCGACCTGCGGGCCCACACGCCGCCGCTCGCACGATTCCTCAGCGAGATCAGCCGCTCCCAGGCCGCCGTCCTGACCCCGTTCCCGTGGGCGTCTGCCACATCCCTCCCGTACCTGCCGCGAGTGCGGTACGGCCGCACGATCCTCTCTCCAGCCCGGTGGCGGCTGGAGGGGTCGGAGCTGCCCGGCCGCCGCGCCTCATGGGAGGAATGGCACAAGGCGGTCGACGAGTGGCGCACGCGCCGCCGCGTGCCGGACGCCGTCGTACTGACCGAGGGCGACCAGGGGCTCCCGCTGGACCTCTCCGTGCGCGCACACCTCGCGCTGCTGCGCGCCCACCTGGACAACAGCGGAACGGCCGTCCTGACCGAAGGGGGGTGTGACAGCGGGTGGTTCGGGGGCCGGGCCCACGAGATCGTCGTCCCGATGACGGCCGCCCGGACGCCGCAGTGGCCGACCGTGCCGCCCGTGACCGCTGACCGGCTCCTCACCCGCGACCACGGTCACCTCCCGGGGTCCGCTCCGTGGCTGCTGGTCACGCTGTATGGGCACGTCGAACGACAACCGGCGATTCTGGCCCACCACCTTCCCGCGCTCCTCGACCAATGGGAGGCGCCGCCGAAGTGGTGGTACATGCGCTACCGCGACCCGCGCTGGCATCTGCGCCTGCGCATCGCGGTCCCCCATGCGCAGGACTTCACGCTCACCGCGCACCGGGTGAGTGTGTGGGCGGCCGGGCTGCGCCGGGCCGGACTGCTGAGCGAAATGCGGTTCGCGACCTCTTACCCGGAAACCGGCAGGTGGGGCGCCGGGCCGTTGATGAGCCTCGCTGAGGACGTCTTCGCCGCGGACTCCCGCGCCCTGGCCGTCCAGTTCGCCCAGAACAAGCGCCCTCACCCCCAGGCTCTCACCGCCGCGAACTTCATCGCTCTCGCTGTGGCCTTCACCGGCAGCACCGCCGACGGCATGGGCTGGCTGATCAGCCACGGCCGGATCACCGATCCGCGTCCCGTGGACCGGACAGTGCTCGAAGAGGCCGTACGCGTGGCCGATCCGACCCGTGACTGGGCGGCGTTGCGCGCGGCCCCTGGGGGCGCGGCGATCGCGGCCGCCTGGGGGGAGCGCGACGAGGCCCTGGTCCGCTACCGGGAACGGCTAAACGCATCCGACGGCATGGACCCGGACCTGGTCTTGGACTCGCTGCTGCACGCCCACCACATCCGCGCTGTCGGCATCGACAAGGACGACGAACGCATGTGCATGCGGCTGGCCCACGCCGTCGCAAAAGCCTGGGCCCATCGAGGAGATGACCATGGACCTGCGTGACAAAACACGGGATGCCGCCGACACCATCGCAGAGCGTCTTGCCGAACCGCAGGCCGTGCGGTCGCTGGATCACCGTCAGGGATGGTGGCCGCAGTCCCTGGCGCACGGCGCCGTCGGCGTCGCGTTGCTGCACATCGAACGGGCCCGCACGGGCCAGGGGCCGTGGCAGCGGGCGCATGACTGGCTTGCCTGCGCCGCAGAAGAACCGGCCGTCGGGGGCCCCGACAGCCACCTCTACTACGGTGCGCCCGCTCTCGCCTTTGCCCTGCATGCCGCCGCCGACCGGCCCGGACGGTACGCCCGCGCCCTGGACACCCTCGACCAGTACGTCACGTCGGCGATCCGGGGCCGGTTGGCCAGCGCCCACGCCCGCATGGACCGGGGCGAGACGCCAGAGCTGGCCGAGTTCGACACGATCCGGGGCCTGAGCGGGATGGGCGCCCTCCTGCTGCACCGTGATGTCCACACCGGACTGCTCCGGCAGGTCCTGGCGTACCTGGTCAGGCTGACCGAGCCGGTCACACACGATGGCGAGGTCTTGCCCGGCTGGTGGAGCCACCTCGCCCCCTCCGGCGAAGCGTCCCCGGGCTTTCCGGCGGGGCACGCCAACAACGGCGTCGCCCACGGCATCAGCGGCCCCCTCGCTCTGCTCGCCCTCGCTGCACGCCGCGGTGTCACTGTCGAAGGCCACCGCGAGGCGATCACCCGCGTCCTGGCCTGGCTCGACCAGTGGCAGCGGGAGGGCCCCTCCGGCCCGTGGTGGCCGTACTGGATCACCCGTGAACAGCTGCGATCCGGCGTGCCCGGCCCGGGCCCGGCACGGCCGTCCTGGTGCTACGGGACGGCGGGGTTCGCCCGTACCCAGCAGCTCGCTGCCCTCGCCCTCAACGACCGTGACCGCCAGCGTGCGGCCGAGCGTGCGCTCCTCCGGGCGATGACTGACCCCGGTCAGCTCGGCGCGACCGGAGATGTCTCTCTGTGCCACGGGTTCGCTGGCCTGGCGCACATCACGCAACTCGTGGCCGCTGATGCCATCACCCCTGGCCTCACCGAATGCCTGCCCCGGCTCCTGGCCCCGATCACCGATACCGCCCCCGGAACGCTGACGGCCTCGTTGCTCGACGCTCCCGACGGCGGCGACATCGGGCTCCTCGAAGGCGCCGCAGGTGTCGCTCTCGCCCTCCACTCCTTCCAGACCGGAACGCCGTCCGCGTCCGGCTGGGACGCCTGCTTTCTGACCAACTCGGTATGAGAGGAGAGAGAACATGGCAGCGGACGAATGGCCACAGCGCCTCATCCGGTTCACCGACTGGGACCGCACGGAGACCACCGCCGTCCAGTACCTGCTTCCGGTGCTGATTGACCTGGAACCGGACCTGGGGCAGTGGTCGTTCCTGCGGAAGTTCCCCTCGTGGCGGGTGCGATACCGGCCCGCGGGCCCGGACTCCGCCAAGGGCTTGGACGCTGCTCTGGACGAGCTGGTCGCTGCTGGTGTCCTCGCCTCGTGGACGCGGGGCATCTACGAGCCGGAAGAGACGGCCTTCGGCGGTCCGGCCGCCATGAAGATCGCGCACACCCTGTTCCACTACGACAGCCATCACCTCCTGGAGGAGATGGCCCGCGAGCAGACGGCGACCGGGCTCGGGCGCCGTGAGCTGGGGGTCCTCCTGCTCAGCGTGGCGATGCGCGCAGCGGGACTCGACTGGTACGAGCAGGGCGACGTCTGGGCGCGGGTCGCAGCTGAACGCCGCGGTGACAACGCTCGGCACTCTCAACGGCACAAGGCGGCCGTCCATCGCCTCATGACGGTCGACGTCAGCGCCACGAGCAGCAGCGTCACCGAGGGCTGCCTTACACCCCTGGCCGACTGGATAGCCACGTTCGAGTGGTTCGGCCAGCAGCTCGCAGACCTCAACCGCCAGGGCCGCCTGGAGCGCGGGCTGCGAGCTGTGATCGCCCACCACGCGATCTTCCACTGGAACCGCCTGGGCCTGCCAGCACAGGACCAGCACACCTTGTCAACACTCGCGAAAGAGGTAGTCATGGGAACGAGCGACAACGCCGCGTCCGACCAAGCTGCGAGGCCGCAGACCACTACGGTCACCGGGGTGAACAGTGACACCATCGAAGCCAGTTCAGCCGACCGCCTGCGCCATCAGCTGATCGACCACCTGGTCGAAAACGGATGGGTGAGCACGCCCCACGTGGAGGAAGCCATGCGGACGGTACCCCGGCACCTCTTCCTCCCGAACGCCCCGCTGAAGAAGGCGTACGGGAACGCCCCGGTGAACACCAAGCTCGACGAAAGCGGCACGTCCATCAGCTGCGCCTCCCAGCCCGACATCGTCGGCATGATGCTGGACCAGCTCGAGGTCGAGCCCGGCCAGAAAGTCCTGGAACTCGGGGCCGGCACCGGCTTCAACGCCGGTCTCCTCGGCTATCTCGTCGGAGAGAAGGGCCACGTCACCACGATCGACGTCGACGAGGACATCGTGGACGGCGCCCGTGCCGGACTGGCCGCAGCCGACATCCACAACGTGGAAGTGATCCTCGGGGACGGAGCAGTAGGCCACGCCCCGAACGCACCGTATGACCGCATCATCGCCACGGTCGGCGCGCACGGTGTGCCTCACGCCTGGCTCGACCAGCTCGCCCCCGGCGGACGCCTCCTCACCCCGCTGCGCCTGCGCGGCAGCGTCTCCCGCTCGATCGCCTTCGAGCACCAGGACGGAGCCTGGCGCAGCGTCGGCAGCCAGATGAACACGTTCATGCCGTTGCGGCGGGGCATCGCCGACGACCCGCGCGTCTTCGTCTCCCTGGACCCTGACAACACCGTCACCCTCGTCACCAACGGAGACCAGACGGTCGACCCCGACGCCCTGAGCGACATCTTCCGGCAGCCGCGCGCCGAGGTGTGGACGGGCGTCACCTTCCGGGGTCCGGAGTCGGCGGAGTACCTGGAGCTGTGGCTCACCTGCACCATGCCCAACGGGCTGAGCCGGATGCCCGCACAGCCCGAAGCCGTCGAAAACGGCCTTCTCACGGCGCCCTACCCGTCCTCCACCGCGGTCGTCGAGGGCGGCACGCTCACCTACCTCACCCGGCGACCGGCCGCCGAGAAGGCCCCCGATGGCGCCACCCTGTACGAGTTCGGTGTCATCGGACACGGCCCCGACGCGCAGGCGCTGGCCGGACGCGTCGCCGAGCAGGTCCAGACCTGGGACCGTGACTTCCGCAGCCTCGACGTCGGCTTCGAGATCCAGCCGCTCGACGCGGCGCCCTCCACGTCGAAACCCGGTCGCTTCGCCTTCGACAATGAGCTGAACCGCATCGTCATCGAATGGCAGTGACATGGACGTCGGCCAGATAGCACGGCGTTTCCCCCTGGTCGCCCGCCCGCACCCGCCCTGCCCGTCCCTCGCGGACCGGGTCCGGGAGATCAGCGACCTGGCTGACGCCGCCAAGCGAGAGGCCAAGGTGACCTCTGCGACCGTCGCGCTGAATAAGGCGGCGCTGATCGCGAGTGACTGCGGCCTGCCGGAATTGGCGCGCGTTCTGTGCTGGCGCCACACCCAAGGCTTCCTGCGCGCCCAGCCCCTGGGCGCGCAGGAAGCCCGGTACGCGCTGGAGCCCCTGGTCAACCTGGCCCGCCTACGTATCCGCGACGGTGACGGCGCCGGCGCGTACCAACTGCTCGACTCCCTCAACCAAGCAGTGAAAGCGAAGTCAGAAGCGGTCATCGATGGCCACCCCATTTCCTTCCGACACCTCACGCACTCCACGGTCGACCATCAACAGGTGTGCCAATGGCTATGGACCATCCTCCTCGGCGACGGCACCCGGGCTCTCGTCACAGCAGGCCAATGGGGACGCGCACGGACACACTGCGAGCAGCTCCGAGGTATAGGCAAGCGCCTCTTCGATGGACGGCAGGTGGAGGTACTGGGCCGCTGCCTCGATGGCCAGCCCAAGGAAGCTCTGGAATTCCTCAGCAACAGCACCTTGTCGGAGGCCTGGGAACGCCCTGTCGCTGCGTGCCTCGCCATGCTCTGTCTCACCGCAGCCGGAGCGCGCAATGCCGGCTCCACCGCCACCATGGTGAAGCAGTACCAGGCGCTCGACCAGACGCCCGAACTTGCGGTATTCCGAAGCCGTGTTGGGCTGGCCATGCTCGACCTCTCCTCTCACAACCAGCAGTTCGGGTTGGCCCGGCAACTCATCCAAGGCGCGATCACACATGCAGACGGGTACGTCGCCCGGGATGTACTCGATCACGCAACGTGTCGTGACCGGATGACCCAAGACGAGTTGCACACGGTGTCAGACCTATTGATATCGACTGGTCTCGGGCAGGGCCGCATCCCTGCGCACTTGCAGCAAAGTCTCTTGGGTGCCGTGGAACTCAGTACCCAGGTAGCGAACCACCACCTTGCTGGACGGCACCCTGCTCTCTGAATGAGAACGGTCTTGCGCGGACCTACTCCGCGCATCTGGATTCACCGTCCCACCCGCTGCCTGGGACCAAATACCTCAGGTGCTTGCGCTTATTGGATCACGCGGTTTGCGCCGGTGCTCCGCTCCGGTGAGTAGGGGCGGAGCACCGATTGAGCAGTGCAGCCAGCAAGCTCGGATGGAACTCAGATCACGTTACGTCAGCCAAGATCGGACGTGTTCCGTCGCTCTGCGGGTTGTGCGGTTCGCGCACCTAGAGTCAAAGGCATGAGCACGTTTGTGGAGCCCCGTCGAGTTCGGATCGCGGCCCGCCCGGGCGAGCCCGCTGTGATTGAGGTCGATGGGCATGATGTGGCGTCCGCAGTCGAGGCGTATCGGATCACGCAGACCGCCGACGAGGGCCCAGAAATCACTTTGTACGTGCAGCAGGGTTGGCGGGGTACACAGTTCGACGGCATGGCCGAGGTGGTCGTGGCACCCGCTGATGTCCGGCATGTGGTGATCGGCTTCCTGGACGCAGTGGACTGGCAGCAGCTCGATGAGGCTGTGCTCGACCGAAATGACTTGGACAGGCAGCCGGGCGAGCTGACTCGCGGGGTGCTGGCGCAGCTGAAGGAGTGGGCTGCGAGTGCTTGATCAGTCAGGGATAGCCCACTTCGCCGAACGCCATCTGATGCCGGACATGATCCGCGTCAGCCGTGACGCTGGTGAGGACGTGCTGGACCCAGCGACCGGCGATCTCGTGCCGGGGGCTGTGGTGACCGTGTATGCGGATAAGGCGGGCCTGTACGCCCATCAGGAGCGGATCCGCACCAAAGGTGCCGGGCTGAACGGTGCATGGGTCGAGGAGGTACTTGCCGGATACCGGCTTCTGCTGCCCCTGGACGCACCCGAGTTGCGGGAGGACGACTCCGTCCTAGTAGTTGAGGCCCGTGACGGGCAGGCGGTGGGCCGGAAGTACCGGGTCACCGCGCAAGGCGAAGTGTCGTCGTTTCCCGTGTTGCGCACGGTGTGGCTGGAGGAGCACAACCGGAAGCCGGTGACCGGGTGAGCGGTGGTGGCTTTCATCACCCGTCGGATCTTGCTGGCGCACTCAGTCGCAACGGCAGGGCAGCGGTGAACGCAGCCGAGACGGCGATGCGGTACAGCGCGAAGGCCTTGGTAATGCAGGTGCAGCACAATGCATCTGGGCGGCCCGGGCCTCGCGTGATCACCGGTCAGTACCGGGCATCATGGCAGTCCGATGTCCACCGGACGGGCCCGGTGATCGTGGCCGAGGTCGGCACCAATGCCCCCCAAGGGCGCCGGCTGGAGTTCGGCTTCGTCGGCGTGGACAGCTTGGGGCGCCACTACAACCAGCGTCCGTTCCCTCACCTAGGCCCGGCAGTTAGCGCCTTCGGGCCCCTGTTGGTTCATGCGCTCGGTCAAGCGGTGGCGGAGGAGCTGTGACCGACATTGCCGACAACCTTGAGGAAGCTCTGGCTGGGGTGCTCGCCGAGCACGAGCGCGGCCTCCTGGCCCGTGCAGTGGTCGTGGCGGAGGTTCTGGATGAGGACGGGGAGCGGACTCTGTCGATCCTCACGACTCCCGGAGTGATGGAGTGGGACGCACTCGGCTTGTGCCGGTACGGAGTGATCAGCGTCGAAGGGCCCGCTGCCGCGTACTTCGCTGGCGGTGACTTGTGATCGACAGAGCCGACGTGACCGCGGCCTTCCAGGCCATGCTCGCCGTGGCTACGGGGAAGCCTTGTGGTCGTGGGCGGCTGCCTCTCGTTGCCGGGCACCCCTGTCCCAGGCCTTACTCGGTGCTCTACCCGCTGGAGAGCCGGTACACCGGCGCACCCTTGGCCGACAAGACGGAGGATGCCCACTTCGTGTACCAGGTGACGGTGGTGGCCGATCGAGAGGACCAGGCCGAGTGGCTAGCGGACCAGGTACGGCGCGCTGTGCTTGCTCGCGGAGCTTCGGGTCAGTGGGTGTACCAAATCAAAGCGCCAGGCACCGACGTCTGGGCAAGACAGCTACTCCTCGACGACGGCTTGGAGGAGGCCGGGGCTGACGTGGACGTGGTGACCGCGGTCCAGCGGTATGAGCTATCAGCTTCGGAAACCTCATAAGGGCAGAGGTGCAGGTGCCAGCACATACTTGCATGAGCGGACGACGCCACCTCCCGTCTCTCGCCTAGTGAACAGTCCGGCGCCGTATGCCGTCTATCAGTTGGCGCCGCGTCAATACCGGCGGACGGTCCGACTAGATGCCTCGCGGCACCAGCAGCTCAAGCAAGGTTCACTGTCCGTTCCTCAGACCCGCAGGCGGAACTCGCAGTGGCCCGAACCAGACGTTCCTCGATCAAGGGCTGAGCCGGACGTTCCATTCAGCATCGTGCGTCACACCACTCACATGCCTTGTGCAGGGAGTTTGAAGACGGCTCTCCCTTTGGATGTCATTCCGGTTGTGAATCTCATCAGGCGGGGAGCCAGGGAGGTTTGAGCCATCTGCGGCTCGACACGCAGCCAGACCTTGCCGGATGCCATCCCCATCTACTTCACTGTGTGCGCTCCAGCAACTCCCTGCATATTTGGATGGCACAGGTTGAAGCGAAGACGCCCGTTACGCACCCTGATCGCTCTCATCGTCGCGGCCCTAGTCGCAACGGCACTGACGGCGGCGCAAGACTCTGACGGGAGCAACCCACCGGCAGCGAGGAAGGAGGTCGTAACTTGGGAACGACAGAAGGGGCCGATGACCCCTGAAGAGAGAATGGACCTTTCCCGGTACATGTACCGGAACTCTCCTGGTTATGAGGAACGGGCATCCCAAAAGCGAAGCTCGGTCGCGCAAACAGACATGAACACGTGCCGAAACGCCCCTTATTCGGGCGGCAAGATCCACAAGATCATGGACCGTACGCACTGGTGCGCCATGGGAGACATCCTGTACGTGGATGGCGACGACTCGATCAGGTTCAGGCTCACGGCCCTGGGGACAACAGGGGAAGCGAGTAACCGCAATGTGGATGTGTGGGTTCAGTTGGATAACTGGCGCACCACCGGGAGTCCGAACTGGGGCCAGCAATTCGGCATAAAGGGCGACTGCGGCTCGAACTGCAGTGTCACGGGCAACCGGACCGATACATTGCAGAAGTGGCGCGATGAGCCGACCGGTTCGAACCAGTGGATCACCTTCTCCTCGCCGGAGGGATCCCTCACAGGCGACAAGGTTGCTCGACACAAATTCGGTATCGAATTCTCGGCGGCAGAAATAAACCGGATCGAAGGCGTTCCCTTCCGATGCGACTCGGCACATTACGTCGGGAAGTGGAAAGGCTGCGTATTCGATGACGGCCAACCAGTAACATATGCATTCGACTCTCGTCCGCAGTGGGAAGAGCAGACTAAGCACGTATGGAGAGCGCAGAACACCCCGGATGACACCGAGCCGTCATCAGCGCATAAAAAATATATTCCTGGATCACCGAAGAGCAAGGACCCGCTTACACGCCTTTACGAGAAGGGTGGCGCAAAGAAGGAGGCTAACCGGACTAAGTCCGTGAGTCAGTGCGAAAAATTCTACGGGGCGGATTACGCAACATCGGCGGGTTATGACCGCCAGTGTGACGAGTACCCGTATGCGTCAACATACGAGGGCGCAGTCGAAGGTGCGAGTAAGCAATCCCCCAATGACGGATTCAGGCACTTTTCCGTAGACCCCATTACGAGCAGTCACAACAAAACTGCCGGACAGGACCTCGCAGCATTCTACCGGGTCAATCGCATGCTCAATAAGGACAAGTTTTACGTCCATTTGGTCACTCCGGCGGGCGGTGACTATGGAGGGCCCGCCAAACCTTCTGGCGTCGCGGCGCCTGTCAGCTACAGCCAGTGTCCGGCGAATTCCGTTGTTGAGGCCAAACAGGCAGAGCCGGAAGCCTACCCGGAAGCCCTTTTCAATAAGTACGCGGAAACGACACGCGATGGATGGACCGGAGGTGATTCCACCTACAGCGTGACACTCGGTGACGGCCGCCGCCTGTGGCTCTTTTCCGACACCTTCCTCGGCCCCTTGAACGACAACGGCACGCGGCCCCTGACCGCGCCGCTGATCAACAGTACGTTCGTGGCCCAGGTCGGGGACAATCTGACCACCATCACTGGCCCTGACAAGCAAGCGATCATGCCCCAGCCGGCGTCGGGGCACTGGTACTGGCTCGGGGACGGCCTCGTGACCACCATCGGTGGGAAGGAACACCTTCAGGTCGTCTTCCACGAGTGGTACAAGTACGGCCCGGGAGCCTGGGAATTCAAGATCAAGCGATCTATGGTCGCGACGTTCGACACCAGCAATCTCACAAAACCGGCATCGATTCAGCCACTTCGCTCCGACACGGGTATCCAGTGGGGATCGGCCGTCATGTCCGCCGAGCAGAGCGGTGACGGCTATACATACATTTACGGTGTCGACAGCAAAGCCGTGAACAAGGGCATGAGAATCGCCCGTGTCAAGGGCACCAACATCGCCCAGCCCGAGAAGTGGCAGTACCTCAACTCAAGCCGCAGCTCATGGATGTACGGAGAAACCGAAGGCGACACCGCTCTGACCGGTATCTCTAACGAATACAGCGTCACGCCGTTCAAGGGCAACTTCGTGGTCATCAGTCAGGACAGCACGGACGCGTTCAGCGGAAAGGTCCGCCTGTGGTTCGGCTGCGACCCCTTCGGCGCCTTCGGGCATATGGATGGCGACGACGAGGTCTTCCGGATGCCCGAAGGGGGCCCCGTGCCCTTCGGGGACTGCGTGGCCGCGGGCAAGGAAGAAGACGGCAGGTGCTTCTCCTACAACGCTCACGTCCATCCGTCCCTGGCGTCAGGGAGCCGCTGGACCATGTCCTACAACGTGAACAACTTCGACAACAGCGTTGCCTCTAGCGGCGCCCACTACCGAGATCCCACCATCTACCGGCCTCGCTTCGTGTCCTTCACTCTGACAGCCAAGAGCCTCAGAGAGGTCAGGAGCGAGGTCACGTACGAGACACAATCCAAGCAGACGCGTACAGCTTGCCGGGAACAACAGCGTCCCGTGGCGGGAGTGCTGACCAACCCGTGCCCGTAGCATGCGTCTGATGATTTCCTAGGTTGTGCCGGTCCCGCTACGGCGGGACCGGCACCACATGTCGGTCTCTCGTCGAGTGGAGGACACGTGTCGGTGGATGAGTCGTGGGAGAAGATCGAACGCTGGCTGGACCAGTACGCTCCGCAAGAACAGCCTCTGCCGGGTCCGTGCACCCGCTCCGAGCTGGACGACCTCTACAACGTGCTTGGCGTGCGGCTGCCAGAGGATGTCGAGCAATCACTGTTACGGCACAACGGGTCGGGGTCCACCGACGTCCTCCCGTCCAAGTACACGCTCTGCAGCGTCAGTCGGATTGCTGAGGAGCATCTCGGAACGCTCGAGTACAAGCTGGAAAACGATCACTACGGCTGGGGCGACAGCCGCTTGATCGTGCCGATCGGCGCGCTGGGCGAGATGCAGCTCGTCGTCGACACCCAGACGGGGCATCTCGGGTCCTGGGACGTCGAGGAAACGGGCTACTGCTGGTTCGAAAGCCCGGCGTGGGCATCCCTGTCGGCCGCGCTCGAAGTCATCGGAAACGCCCTGGCATCCCCACCCCCGTGGATCGCCGTCATGGGTGACGGTGCCGAGTGGCGGGCCATCGATATGGACACCGACTTTCCGGGAACACTCGTCTGGGCCAACGTGAGGGGTTAGGGCACGTCGTGAAAGGTGATTCCTTTCGTGGCTGATCAAGTGCTGTAGGACGTGGCCAGCACGGTGTTCGTTGGCCGCTGTATCGTGATCGCTATGCAGCCACGGCCCGTCTTCGGCAGTGCCTCCTGCTCCTCACCGCGGAGGCCCCGCGCGGACGCCCAGCCACTTCTGGTTTGGGCCGGTTCCCCGACAGTCGTCGAGGGGCGGGGCCTCTAAATCCTCGGGGTTGCCGTCCCGGAATCGGACAGCAAGCCTTGCAGGTTAAGAAGTTTTCCCGGCGCGGCGTAACCCGCGTGCTGTGGCTCAACAGCATCAATGACATGAGTCACGTGCCCACCCGCGCTGAGCTCGTCGCCGGCACTGATCTCACGGATGCCATCGCCGCGATCGACGGTTGGGCCCTGTCGAACCAGGCCATCGACGTTCCCGACCTCGGTTCGACATTCGAGTCGAAGATCCCTGGCACCGACCAGGCCGATGACAGCAGCCTCGGCTTCTACGAGGACAAGGTGTCGGACGACATCGAGCAGCTCCTCAAGAAGGACGAAACCGGCTGGGTCGTCTTCCTGCGCAAGGGCGACGTTCCCGGCTCGCGGTCCATGGACGTGTTTCCGGTGCGTGTCGGCTCCCGCAGTCCGAACTACTCGACGGACAACGAGGCCGCCAAGTTCACCGTCAGCTTCTCGATCACCGAGAAGCCGATGCAGGATGCCGCGATCCCGGCTGCCACTGTCCCGCCGAAGGTGGAGAAGTGACGCCGGTGACGAGCGACGTGAAGGCACCTGTCGCACCGGCCGCCGCCGTGGCGAAGGATGCGCATTGGGCAGCGAAGCTGGCGAAGCTGCGGGCCCGGCAGCTCCCCGAGTACACGCTGGTGATCTGCGATGACCTGCACGCCAAGCAGCACCTGGACGAGACACTGCGTGAGCTCGCGCGCTGCCGCAGGGCGGACGCGGAGAACGGGCGCGATTACAGCGAGGCGACGCTCGCGGCAGAACAGGCCGTCGAAGAGGCACAGGAGTTCTTCGACAACGTTTCCACGGAGCTGACGTTCAAGGCCCTGCCCCGGCCCATTCTGGACGGACTGATCAAGAGGTTCCCCCCGACCGAGGCTCAGGCCGAGGACGGTGACGCATGGAATCCGGAGACGTTCCCCGCCGCGCTGATCGCCGCGGCACACATCGAACGGGATGATCACGGGGCGACGGTGGAGGGTATGAGCGAGGCGGACGCCCAGGATCTGCTCGACTCGTGGCCAGTCGCAGAGTCGAACGCGCTGTTCGCGGCAGCGTGGCAGGCGCAGCAGATTGTGCGTACGTCCACCGTGGAGCTGGGAAAAGGCTGATCACGGACGCACAGCTCCGGGCGGAGCTGGGGCTGTGCGACCGGTACGCCATCCCGCACTCGCAGTTCCTCGGGGCAGGCGACGGACGTTGGAGTGAGCTGGACCGCGCGAAGGCGTTGGCGTTCGCCGCCTTCCGGCGCAGCGTCTGTGACGGGTGCGGGACCCGGCCTGCGGAGTGGGACGAGGAGCACGGTGGGGACCGGTTCGCGTACGTCACCACGACGGTGCGCTGCCCGGGCTGCGAGCTGATCGCGCACGAGCAGGACCAGGTACCCGATGGGGCCGACGGCTACGGGGTGCGCATCGGGTTGATCCCGCGCGCGTAGTCGGGTGGGTGGGTGAGGGGCGGGGTTTCGAGAGGGCGCGTGGGGAGTAAGGGCGCCGGCGGGTGTCGTCCTACACGCTCAGCGTTCAGGCGCGAGCGGACTTCACGAACCTCCTGTCGGAGATCCGGCAGGCCTCGCGCGCGATGCGCAGGCTGGGCCGGGACACCGATGCCCTCAACCGGAACCTTCGCCAGATCGGCTCGGGCGCCCGGGGCTCCGCTTCGGGGCTTCGGGGCCTGGGCCGTGACGCGGACCGGGCCCGGGCGGGGCTACGTCGTGTCGGCGCGGACGGGCATGCCTCGATGCGGCAACTGCGTCAGGGGCTGCTCAGCGCCCGGCAGGAAGCCCACCACCTGCGCGGCCTGCTCGTTGGCGGGGGCATCGTCGCCGGGCTCGCGGAGATCGCGAAGGAAGGCAACGAGTACCAGCGCGCGATCAACAAGTGGGGCGCGGTCACCAATGCCAACGGGCAGGAGATGGTGCAGGCCGCCGCCAAGGCCCGCGAGCTGGGGGCGGACCTGCAACTGCCCGGTACGTCGGCGGCGAAGGCTGCGGACGCGATGCTGGAGCTCGCCAAGGCGGGCCAGACATCTACGTCGAGCATTGCCAACGCCCGCGCGGCGATGCAGCTGGCCGCAGCTGACAACCTCAGCGCCGCCGATTCCGCCCGCTACCTGGGCGACGTCATGGACCAGTTCGGGCTCAGCTCGAACCACGCCGGACGTGCCGCCGATGTGCTGGCCGCATCGGCGAACGCCGCTTCGGGCGGCTTGCAGGACATCTACTACGCGATGTCCTACACCGGCCCTGTCGCCGCTCAGCTGGGCATCTCGATCGAGGACACGTCCACAGCGGTGGCGATGCTGGCCCGTTCCGGCATCCTCGGCTCCAAAGCAGGAACGTCCCTGCGCGGGATGCTCACCAACCTGGCGCGCCCCACCGCGCGGGCCAGGCAGGGCCTGGCCGAGCTTGGGATCGAGGCGTTCGACGCCCAGGGCAACTTCAAGGGCCTGCGCACGGTGGTCGAGGGTCTGGAGAAGGCCCAGCACCGGATGTCGCAGAAGGAGTTCCTGGGCTCTCTGGCCGATGTGGTCGGCAAGCCTGCTCTGGCGGGTGCGTCGGCGCTGGCACACCAGGGTGTCGAGTCCTTCGACCAGATGCACACCGCGATCGCGCGGACGGGGGCAGCGGGTGAGATCGCCGCCTCGCAGACCAAGGGGCTATCAGGTGCGGTCACCCACCTCAAGACGCAGGCGAAGAACGCCGGTCAGGTTCTGTACACGGCGGCCGCGCCGGGTCTGGAGAAGGTCACCCGGCTGTTGACCGCAGGGATCTCCGCTGCGACGCCCGGTATCGCAGGGGCCCTGGATTACGTCCACGACCTCTACACGCTGGCCGGGCCGTCGGCGTCGAAGGCCGTCTCGGCCGGGCTGAGTGAGGTGAAGGGCGCCCTCGGTGGGCTGGGCGGGCCGGTGAAGGACCTGGCTTTCGACGCTGCCGCAGCGGGCGTGAACGTGTTGGTGAACGCGGGGCACGCGCTCCTCGATGTTCTCGACAACGCGGCCTCGGCTGCGGCGCCCGTGGCGGAATCCATCAGCGATGTCGCCGAGGAGGCCGATGCTGGTGGGACGGCGCTCGACATCATCGTCACGGCCCTGAACCTGATCTCCTCCGGTGCCGGCGCCGCCTCAGCCGTGCTGGTCCCGATCGGGCATGTCGTCGCCGGACTGGTGCGCGCCTTCGGTGCTCTGCCCGGCCCCATTCAGACGGCGATCGTCGCGATGCTGATGGCCCGCAGGGTCGCCCCGGTGATGGCGCGCCTGGGGCAGACCGTGTCCGGTCCTGTGGTCGGCGCGTACCGGTCGCTCGGGGACCAGATGCGGGTGCAGGAGCGGCTCGCCTCCGCGCAGGGGCAGTCCATCGGCCGCATTGGACAAGCCCTGGCCGTGATGCAGACGCGGATTCCGGTCATCGGGCAGATGACCAGCGCGTTCCGCAGCGCCTCCGGCCCGATCACCGGGGTGGCGAGGGCGATCGGCGCTGGGGTCGGTGGCGCTGCCCGAGGGCTGATGGGGGCGCTGGGCGGCCCGTGGGGTGTGGCGCTCGCAGGTGCGGGTGTGGCGCTGTCGATGCTCGCCTCGCATCAGCAGCAGGCAGCTCAGGCAGCGGCGGAGCACCAGTCGCGGATCAGCAGTCTCACCCAGGCGTTGCAAGAGTCGAACGGTGCCATCAACGGCAACGTTCGCGCGGTAGCCGCGCAGTCCGTCATGGACACGAAGGTCTTCGACGGCAAGGAACGGCTGGTCGACGTCATGTCGAAGGCCGGGGTGAAGGCTCGTGAGCTCACGGACGCCTACCTGGGCCAGGACGGCGGCCTCGACGCCCTGCAGAAGCGGCTGAACGACACGGCGGAGGCCAACGTCGAGTGGGTCGCGACGCAGGGTGGCGCGGCGAAGGCCTACAACGACCAAGGCCTCGCGGCGGGCCGGGCCGCGGATGCGCTGGGCTCGGTCAAGGGCGAGATGTCGCACGCCGTGAAGGACGCCAAGGATCTCGCGGACGCCACAGGGTCTGGGGGGCGTTCGGCGGCCAGTGCGGTGGGACCGTTCGGGCAGTTCTCCGACGCGATGCGCCGCCTGTCGGACACGACCGCGGACGCGGACTCGCGGGCCCGCGCCCTGCACGATGCGCTGAACATCCTCGCGGGCGGATCGGTGGACCTGTCTGCGGCGGAGAGCCGGTTGAACCGGTCCGTGTCGGATGCGTCCGACGCCCTGAAGGGCGGGGTCGACCATGCGCAGGGATACGGCAAGTCCCTGCTGAACATGGACGGCTCGCTGTCGACCGTCACCCGCAACGGCCAGAAGCTGTACGACCTTCTGCAAGGCCTCTCGACGAATTCCGCGGATGCCGCGCTGGCCTCGTACCAGTACGCGGAGGCGTCCGGGAAGACCGTGCCGGAGGCGTTGAAGGCCGCGCAGGCGCAGATGGCGACGGCCCGTGAGTCGGCGCTGTCCACCGCTGAAGGGTTCGGCCTGTCTGCGGAGCAGGCAACGAGGCTGGCGGACAGTGCGGGTCTGGTGCCTGAGCAGGTGTCGCTCGTCTTGCAGACGGCCGGCATGGATGAGGCGATGGCCGAGCTCATCGCCGTCCAGCAGACGCTGAAGGCCGACCCGGACAAGAAGACGATCACCATCGCCACCCTGTCCGACGATGCTCGTGCGGACCTGGAGGACCTCGGTTTCAAGATCCACGATCTCAAGGACCGTCGCGTCGAGGTCACCGCACCCACCGAGACCGCGCGCACAGACCTGGACTCGTTGATCGCGAAGATCGCGGAGACCCCCGGCAGCAAGAAGGTCAGTGTCACGTCGGCGACGCAGTCGACGATCACCAGCCTGGAGGAGGTCAAGCAGAAGATCGCCGGTCTCCCGCCCGGCCGGATGATCCCCATCAGCGCGCCCACGGCGGAGGCCCGGCGGCAGCTAGAGGCGCTCGGCTTCTCGATCACCGCCATCCCGGCGAGCAAGAACGTCTACGTGTCGGTGCCGGTCGGCGCCGCGACGGGCAACGTGGCCACGATCCAGGGCGCCATCGACAGCTTGCACGGCAAGACCATCGGCATCGGCGTCTACCGGACCGAGTACATCAACACCGTTCACCAGCAGGGCGGCAACTACGGGCCCGACAAGGACGGGTACCGGCTTGGCAAGGCCGATGGCGGCATCGTCACCTACGCGGACGGCGGCGTCCGCAAGGAGAACCATGTCGCGCAGATCGCGCGCGGCGGCACCTGGCGAGTGTGGGCGGAGGACGAGACTCAGGGCGAGGCTTACCTCCCTTTGGCCCCCAGTAAGCGGGCGCGCTCGAAGATCATTTTGAACGAGGTGGCTCGGCGCTTTGGCGGCCAGGTCGTCTACAACGCCTCCGGCGGCCTGTCCGACTGGTCCTATCAGCCGCTGGGTTCCTCCGGGCTGACGGTGTCGGACGTGATTCCCAAGTCACAGCGCAAGGGCAAGGGCGGCAAGGAGCACTTCGACCTGCGCCTGTTCGAGAAGAACCTGCGCCGCTCCGTACACACGGCAAAGAGCTGGCGCAATGACCTGGCGACGGTGGCTCGCAGGGCGGGCACGGATGTCGCCAAGGCGTTGGAGGACATGGGCGAAGACGGTGTCGCGCTGACCCGGAAGATGGCTCACGGCTCGAACCGGTACGTGCGTGACATGGCCAGCCAGCTCACCAAGCTCGCTGGTACGGCGCGGGCAACGCTGAACGATTTCACCGGCCAGTTGAACAACGCCGTCAAGAACAACAGCGCGTTCCAGAAGAACCTGACCACGCTTGCTTCGCGCGGGTACACGGCGCTCGCGCAGCGCCTGGCCGAGCAGGGCGATGAGAACGCGGAGGCGCTGGCCGCTCAGGCGGTGAAGGACCGCAAGAAGGCGCAGAAGGCCAACACCGCGGCGAAGAAGGCGGCGACCTCTCTCGACGGTGACCAGCTCGCGGACCTGGTGAAGCTGGTCGGGGCCCTGTCGAAGAACAAGGGCATCCACTCGGTGGCCGAGGCGACGGGGCTGGCCGAGGACCGAATTATCGAGGTCGGGAACCTCGCAAAGAGTCACATCAGGAAAACGGGCAAGGCCGACCGGTTCTTGTCCGACCTGGTGAAGGCGAACGCGGGCAAGGCGTACGCGAACGGCGGGATTTGGGAGCCGGGCGTGTACTCCTCACCCCAGGGGCTGATCAAGTTCGCGGAGCCCGAGACGGTCGCGGAGTCCTACATCCCGCACGCCGGCGCGAAGCGGGGCCGGGCAACAGCGGTGCTGGCTGAGACTGCGGACCGGTTCGGATACGGCCTCGCCCCGCGTCGGCTGGTCGACGCGCACGCCGGGCGCGGGCGGATCACGGTGGTACACCAGGCTCCGGCGATCGGACAGCAGACGATCCACGTCTCCGGGTCTGCCGCCACGGCCGACGACATCGCGGCGACCGTCTCCTATCAGATGCGGCGTGCCCGCCGAGGCGGTGTCCTGCGATGAGTGAACTCACCGATTTCCAGTTGGAGATTGCCGGGGTGCGGCTCGGGCACGGCACGAGCGTGCCGGTCGCGCAGATCGAGGGCCTGGCCCGTCCCGCTGTGCGGGGTGAGGTGGTGGAGCAGCCGAACGCGGATGGGGCATGGCTCGGCGCGGACTGGTACGAGGCGCGCACGCTGCGCATCGACTGCGGTGTGAAGACGCCGGGCGATCCTGTTGCTGCGGCCCGTATCGTCGCCCAGCTGGAGGAAGCCGCCGATGATCCGCGGGTCCGCACGGTGGGCGGCGCGGTGACCGCGCTGCGCATCAAATGGCCCGGTGCTCCGGTCCGAGTCCTGTTCGGGCGGCTGCGCAAGGTGGAAGCGTCGTGGGGGCAGGCCGCGTTGGGCTGGGTTCCTCTCGATCTTGAGTTCACCGCTCCCGATTCGCGGTATTACGCCGACGTCGAGCAGTCGGTGGGGCTGCGGCTGGGCTGGCTGTCCGGTGGCGGATTCACCGCCCCGGTTCAGGCGCCGATCCGGGTGAGCGATGGCGACCAGTCGGGGCAGGACCGGCCGGGCTGGGTGACCAACAACGGCACCGTCGACGCCTACCCGGTGATCACCGTGCACGGGCCGTGCGCGAACCCGGTGATCACTCATGTGGAGACGGGGCGGCGTATCGATCTGGGGATCACTGTGCCGGCGGGCGAATACGTGCGGGTCGATACCCGGCCCGGGCGCCGCACGGTGACGCGGCAGGACGGCGGCACCGTCGCGACCACCTCGCCGCTGGGCAGCTTCCGGCTGCCAAAGGGCCGCAGCGAAGTGCGCTGGACCGCTGCCGATCCCACTGCGTCCGCCCGCCTGACGGTGGTGTGGCGTGACGCGTTCAAGACCCTCGTGAACCCGAAGGAGAACCTCGTTCGATGACGCTCGCCCAGGCCCCGCTGCTGGTGAACGGCGCTACCCACAGTGCCCAGACGTTCCGGCAGATGATCAAGGATCTGTCGCACGGATCGGAGGGGGTGACCGAGGCCGCCGACCTCAAGGTGGCGCCTCTGCCTGTTCCGGGTGGCGGGGTGCAGATCGCGGACGGCTCTGCGGTGATCCGCGGGAAGGCGTCGGCGTGGCAGGGCTCGTACACGGCGTACAACATCGGCACGGCGACGGTGGATATCGCGCCGACGGGTGCTGCGCCGCGTTCGGATCTGATCGTGCTGCGGGTGCAGGACCCGGAGTTTGAGGGCGGCCTCGATCCGGCGAAGGACGCGGTCAACTTCTTCGACGTGATCCCCAACGTGTCCTCCACCGCCTCTGTAGTGCCCAAGGGGGTGACGGGGGTGCCGTTGGCTCGTGTCGATCTGCCCGCGAGCACGGGGACGGTCACCGCGGGGATGATCCGTGATCTGCGACGGGTGGCGAACCCGCGCAGGGAGCGCACCCTCTACACGGCATATCCGACGAAGATGAGCAAGGCGTGGAAGGACGACGACAAGTGGCATGACTGGCCGCCCGAGGCGCGCTGGCAGATACCGGTGCCGGCGTGGGCGACGAAGATGATCGTGACCATCACGGTGGCGGGTCTGCGGATGGACTTCGACTCGCTGTACGGGAAGCTCCAGCTCGTGTTCGGCACGGTTCACGGCCAGGACACGGTCGTGGACGACAACCAGGGCCAGGTCGTACGTCGGCAGACGACGGTGGTCGCGGACACCTTGACGCTGCCCGCCTCCTACCGGGGCACCACGCAGGTGCTGTACATGCAGGCGAAGATGGCGAAGGACTGGAAGGGTGACCTGAGTGTCGACGGGGGTACGTCGATCATCGCCGATGTCGAGTTCACCGAAGGCCCGGTGTAGCGGTCGGTGGCGTACCGGTATTTGACGCAGCACGCCCTGACCGGCGAGTGGCTGTCCCATGATCTGCCTCTGCGGGGGGTGGAGTTCGGCCCGGACTTGAACGGGCCGGGCCATCTGCGGGGCGCACTGTCTCCTCGTCTGGCGTGGTCGCATCCTGGGCTGACGGACCCGGGGAACACGCTGCTGTACGCCGAGGAGGGCGGGCGCATCCGGTGGGGCGGCATCGTCTGGCAGACCGAACCGGACGGCGGCACGATGCAGGTCGAGGCCGCGGGGTGGTCGTCGTATTTGCAGTACCGGCATGACCTGGACGGGGAGCTGGGCGGGCGCGGCCCGTACGTGAACGCCGACCCGTGCCGGGTGATGCGGGACATCGTCACCTACGCGCAGTCGGTCCCGGACGGCAGCCTGGGCATCACCGTGGACGACACGACGTCGACGGCCAAGGTGGGCAGCCCGGCAGAGCCGTGGCATTCACGCTGGTGGGAAACGCCGGTGCTCGGCGACCTCTTCGACGATCTGATCAAGGCGCCTGATGCGCCGGACTACACCTGCACCACCTGGTGGGGCAAGGACCGGCATCCGGTGCGGCGGATCCGGGTCGGCTACCCGCGTCTGGGGGCGCGCCGCAGCGACATCGCGTTCAGCTCGGACACCAACATCGTCGGCCATACGCCGGTCACCTACAGCGCGGACGAGTACGCGCAGGTCGTGATCGCCACAGGCGCCGGTGAGGGGCGTTCACAACAGCGGGCCATCGACGCGGTGCGCAACAAACGGCTACGCCTGGAGCACGTCCTGGAGCTGCCGGAGGTGCGCGGCCGCGATGCGCTCGCGCAGCGGGCCCGCAGGGAGCGGGCCTGGCGGCAGAGCCTCGGGCACGTCGAGGAGATCACCGTCCGCGATCATCCTGCCGCGCCGATCGGATCGTGGCAGGTCGGTGATGACGTGCAGGTCTCGGTGCGCGATGAGTGGGCGAACTGGTCGGGCTGGTGCCGCATCACCGGCTTCACGATCCGCCCCGACACCGACTCGGGCGAGATGGCCCAGCTCCAGCTCGAACCGGCCGGCGCCCACCAGTACGCGACCGCCGCCTGACCTCGAAGGAACTCTTGTGCGTAACGACATCGGCGCCCGCCTGGCCCGCCTGGAAAAGCTCGTGCAGACCATGATCCGTGCCCCTAAGCTGGTCAACGCCAGCCTGGAGAACGGCGCGGTCGACGTGTACGACGAGAACGGCTCGCTGCGCGCGGTCATCGGCCAGCAGCCGGATGGCACCAGCGGCGTCACCGCGGTCAACGGCCCCCGGCCGCCCATGCCCTCCCCGGCCGTGGTGGAGCCGGTGCTCGGTGGCGTGCGCATCACCTGGGACGGCGCCTTCGCCGGCGGGCAACCGGCGCCGCTGGATCTGTCCCGCGTGCAGGTGCACGTCCTGTCCTCACGCGCCGGGCAACCGGATCTGCGTTGGCCCACCACGACGATCGAGGCTGCGTCGGGGGCGTCGGTGACCGTGGCGGTCAATCACTACGGGCCCGTGTGGGTGCGCTTGGTCGCCGTGAACACCTCCGGCACTCCCGGGCCGCCGTCCGAGGCGGTGGAGGCCACAGCGCGCCGGGCCGCGTCCGAGGACCTGGGCCAAGGGGTCGTGCGGCGCGATCATGTTGCTGCTGGGGCGATCACCGCGGACCTCCTGGACGCGGACGCGATCAACGGCAAGATCATCACCGGCGCCACGGTGCAGACTGCCGCTGAGGGGCCGCGCATCGTCCTGAACGCGGCCCGGCTGCGGGCGATCGGCACGAACGGCTCGGCGATCGGCATGGAGCCAAACGACGTCTATCCGTTCATCTATTGGGCGTCCGTCGACGGTTCGAACCAGGCCTACATCAACGTCAGCGGCTCCAGCCCTTCGGACGCGAACATCGGCATCAACTCGGGGACGTTCACCGACACGGACGACAACGGCGTCTACCGGTGGCGGACGTTCTTCGGCAACGACTTCTTCGCCGCGGAGCGCATCACCGCCAGGGGAGCCAAACCGGCCGGCGGGCGCCTCTTCCTCAGCAAGAACTCGGCACAACTTGGGTCCGGGGAGGACGGAGGCAGCCTGTCGCTGCGGCCGGGCGCCGCCACCCTGTCCGCGGCATCGATCCGGGCGGCGGGCGTGCTGCGGTCGGACAACGTCTCCATGGGCACGGCGACCGTCACCCCGGTGGCGAACAAACCCACGTCCATCACCTTGAGCGGCGGGAACATCAAGGGGAAGAACTTCCGGGCGTTCGTCACCCCCGTCACCTCCGTGCCCGGCAAGACCGTCGTCGGGGTCGGCGTCACGGCTGTCTCATCGAGCGGCCTGACCATCTGGGTGCACCGCACCAACACCACACCAACCCTCGTGCACTGGATGATCATCGGAGAGGACTGAACCACCCATGGACGACCCGATACCGGTCACCATGACCGCCACCTGCCGCACACCGGAATGCCCTGTAGCGGGGCGGCCGTTCACAGCGATCTTCTATGCGAACGCGGAGCCACCCATCTACCGCGGGATCTGCATGCGGTGCGGTCAGCCTTTCACCGATCTCGAACCCCTTCACGCCTCCCCGGCCTAGAGCCTGCTGGCCCACCCAGCTCATCACGGTGCCGTTCCCGTTCTGGGCTGGCGTCGCGGCAGCAGGCGCATCCTTCGCAACCAGCGCCATCGCGTCCCACCCCGGAGGTCCGCGTACCGGATGGTCGCCTCAGGGTGCACGGCTCGAACCCACAACGGCCTGCCCACGATGATCCGTTCAGCACCGGCAAGCGGGTCTCCTTCATGGAAGTGCCACCGACCAGCCTCCAGGACGACGTCGGTGTAGACCCTCGCGAGCACAGTGCAGTCGCCGTTGTGACCAACGGTGTAACCGCGGGTCTCGGGGCGGCCTACGTGTTCCTCGTCGGTACCCGTCATCCCTTGGTGCAGGGCGATCTTCAGTGCCTCGACAGCGAGGGCTTCCGCATCGTCTTCGGTCGGGGGCCCGTCTCCGTCGCCGGCCCGGAGCAACTTGTCGACCGCGGGCGCCTCGGAGGAGATCCAGCCGCCTTCGAAGTCGTCCCAGGGGCCGAAGCCGCTGACGTTGTCCTGGCTCCCGAACAGACAGACGTCGGTTCGTTGGCCCGCCGGGCTACGTGTCTGGAGGTGCAGTAGCGCCCCCGGGTTTTTCGCGTAAATCCCCTCAAACTGAGCGAACGAGACCCGCCCGGTGACCTGAATGAACGCGGCGGGCGGCGGCATGGCGAAGTCTTCGATCACGGCTCTGCCCAGTGCTCGCCGTACTCGCCGTGCCTCCTCCAGCCGGTTGCGGGTGAGGCGCTCCCGACCCCCGAGGCCCGCCTGGAGACCCCCGGCGCCGATGCCCACCGTCCAGCGCGCTCGGCCCGTCAACTCGACGCCGTTATCTTCCGCGAGCCTCTGGATGGCGCGGTCCGACCAGTACAAGAAGCTTCCGACCATGGGGGGCGTCCTTCCGCCGTTGGGGCGACCGAGCACCACTCTGGCGGACTTAGGGAGGCCCGGGGCCCCAAGCGGCAAAAGGGCTCCTCCGCTGTTTCGGCAACGGTGTCTCGCGCTCTACGTCCGTAGACGCGAGCTGCGGCGGCCCGGTTTTCACCAAATGGCGTCGCTGAGCGTGGTGTTCGGCTTACCCTCAACTCGTGCGTACGCGCTGCCCCTTCTGTCTCACCCACGTCCCGGCCATCGGGATCGGGGACGACTAACAGGAGGTTCCGCATGCGTAAGTACAGGGAGTGGCTTCAGCGGCTGGGTCGCCGCGAGCTGGCGTTGATCGTCATCGGCGCGGTCGTATCCGCGTTCGCGTCCGCGGTGGCAACCGGGCTCGTGGAGGCCATGTCGTAGAAGCCGACCCCGATGCTTGACCCATCGGGGTCGGCGGCTCTGCGGCCGCTCCCACAGGGCGCCCCTGTCCTGCACCCTGCGTGGTGCGGGCGGGGGCACCGTGCTGTGCGTAAGGACGAGTGCGGGCTTGTTGGCGGTCAAGCTCGCTGCGACATCACATCTGTCAAAGTCCTCAGAAGGTTATGTCTAAGTTCTCATCTCTTGGCGGGCACTCCCGAGCCTAGTTGATTGCGGTAACCCACAGCAGTGGAACGGCAAGCTTTGCGTGTCACATCCCAACTTCGATACATCAGACTTGCTGTAAGACCCTGAGTGGCTCTCGCATTGGAGACGTCTCCACTCAGCACTTATCGTTAAATCTTCAATCATCATTCGGACTCTTCTCCGTTGCAGTTGCGTGCCCTTTCCAGCTCTTCTTCACAGGCCAGAACGGTGACCCAGCCGACGTCACGTGGCGGTCGCCCTTTGCTGCACGCCATCGAGTCGGCACAGCAAAGGGGCAGGTCAGAGGCCCTTCTTCTTCACCCCCGTACGATCACGGTAGGGCTCGGGGCTGCTCAGGAGTGATCGCAGTGTCCATGCCTCCCAGCGCCGAGCCGACGCTCTGGGAGCTGCACCGCGCCGTCTCGCAGCTCCGAGAGGATCTTCGTGGCGACCTCGCACGGCTGGCGGCACGTCTTGATCACGTTGTGACCGAGGACGTGTACCGGGCGGATCAGCGCGGCGTGGAGCAGCGGATCGCACGTCTTGAGACGGGTTTTGGCACGTTGAGGGCCGAAGTTGATCAGAGTCTGGAGCGCACGGAGCAGCAGCGCCGCGAGGATCAGGCGCAGGCGATGGCGACGCGTCGGCTGGTGTTCAGCTCGTTCGTCTCGCCGGTGCTTTGGATGGCCCTCCAGCTGTGGCTCGTCTCTCGAGGTACCGCTTCGTAGCAGGCCTGGGGCCAGGGGTTGTAGTTGGGGTGCGGGGAGAATAGTGAGCGCCGATCGTGGCGACACCTATCAGTGCCGATCGTCTCGTTGCCGCGCTGCGCGCCGAAGGCGTGCACGTGGTGGAGCGGCCGGGGTGGAGAACCCACAACAGGAACCACAAGGGGCCGTTTGGTCCGGTGAACGGTGTGGTGATCCACCACACCGTGACCTCGGGTACCAGCAATACGGTCAGCATCGTTGAGCGCGGTTACGCGGGTCTGCCGGGGCCGCTGTGTCACGGCATGATCGCCAAGGACGGCACCGTGTACCTGATCGGTCACGGCCGAACGAACCACGCGGGCCGCGGTGATGGTGACGTGCTGCGGGCCGTCATCGCCGAGCGCGGGCTTCCCGCTGCGAACGAGGCGGACACCGACGGCAACACGCACTTCTACGGCTTCGAGTGCGAGAACCGCGGTGATGGCACGGACCCGTGGCCGAAGGCGCAGCTTGAGGCGATCGAGCGGGCGGCGGCGGCGCTGTGCCGCGCACACGGCTGGAGCGCGGCGAGCGTGATCGGCCACAAGGAGTGGCAGCCCGGCAAGGTTGACCCCAAGGGCTTCACCATAAGTTGGCTGCGCGAGCGCGTGGCTGCCCGGCTGAAGTCGAAGCCGTCTGCCGCAGGTTCGAACAGCGGCTCAGCGGGGGGTTCGCCGGCGGGCTCGTCGACCTACGTGGTCAAGAGCGGCGACACGCTGTCTGGGATCGGCAAGAAGCTCGGCGTCCGCTGGGAGGTTCTCGCCCAGGCCAACAAGATCAAGAAGCCGTTCGTGATCAAGGCGGGGCAGAAGCTCACCGTTCCGGGGAAGTCGAGCGCCGGCTCCTACTCCGCTCCTCCGTTTCCGGAGGGTCTTGCTCCGGGCCGCTCGGCACCGTCTGCGCAGGGTCTCCAGAAGGCGCTGAAGGACGCTGGCTGGCTTGACCGGTCGGTGCCGCTGTCCGACGCGTACGGGCCGCAGACGCAGAAGGCCGTCGCCGCCTTCAACCGGAAGCACAACCTTTTCACCGCAGGTCACCCCGACGATCCGGCGATCGGCCGCCGGGGCTGGAGTCTCCTGCACGAACTTGCCTACGGGAAGTAGAACGTTGATCGACTTCATTCACGCGCACAGCACCCGCCTCTACACGATCGCCGCCGCGGCGCTGGCCCTCGTCGCCTACTTCGTGGATGGCCTGCCGACGGGGCTCATCCTCGCCCTGGTCGCCGCGATCCTCGGTACCGGTGAGGCCGTTCAGCGGGTGGAGGACCGCAAGACGGCCAAGGCCCTTCATCAGGAGCCGCCCGCTGTGGCATAGCCGTAACGGCGACGTAGCAATCTGGCGCGATCCCTTCCCCGCATGTACTCGCGGGGAAGGGATCGCTGATTCGTGCCCGGCAAGGGAGGTAGGGGGCCAGGCCGAGCAGTCCCCAGGAGATCGGGGTGCGCTTTCCGGAACCAATCAGTGTCGCCGCTGACTCCCAAAATCACTCATCCGAGCGTAAGTTGGCATCTCCTCGGCGGGCGTGTGCAGATCGTGGTTGCCTTCATCTGCTGATGCGGCTGCCGCCGCACGCTTGGGGTGGAGGGGGACTCCATTGACGATCAGCCGTGTGACAGGCCCTGCACGGGCGTGGCGGGATCGCTGCGCTGACAGGGCCGCCCATGCGGTGGCTCGCGGGCTGCATTGGCTGCTGGAACTCCGGGACCGCCGCATCCGGCGTATGACCGGAATGCAGCTTCGCGAGTACAGAGATGCGATGCAGAGGCTCGATCTGGCCCGTTGGCCCTTGTCGCACCCTACGTGGCGGGCCTGCTTTCATCGGAACCGCAGCTCTTGGGCGTGGGCCCCCAACTTAATCGCCAGGTTCCTGTTCGTCTGGTTGGGCGCAGTGGCCTTGGCGGACTTGTGGCTGGATGGCGAGGTGAGTCAGGCGGGCCGCGAAGTCCGAGTCAAGGTTTTCTTGAGTCTGGCCTTGGGCGTCGCCGTGACGTACTCAGCCTCGGCGACCCTGAGCCGTCACTTTCCGGTAGCCACCCTGCTGTACACAGTCGAGAGCTGCGCCAAGGTCCACGGTGCTCGGGGCGGCATGCAGCGTCGGGCGCTTCGTAAGCTGGCGTCGGACCTCCGCACTGTGGAGAGGCGAGTCCGTAGGGCCTGGCGAGGCAGGGGCACGGTGCCGTGGTGGTCACATCGCCGGAGGGGCTTGAAGGACCACGCAGGTCGAGTAGTCCGTTATCTCCGCGACCAGGAGGCCAGACTCAGCCGAGAAGATCCGGACCTCGTCGTCGCAGACATCGCTGATGCCTTGGTGACCATCGCGGAACAGTACTCAGCCGGTCAGGTGGGGGCGCTACTCCCTGAGGAGATGATCCAGGACCTCGTCCCGCCGAAGGACTGGGAATCGTTACAACTTGCCGCAGTGCTGGTGACGGCTCTCGCCGCAGGGATCGGCGCGCACTTCCTCGGGATGACGGCTATCGCGCCCTGGATCGGTGCCGGCGTTCTTCTTCTGGGCCTCATCATCACGTTTCGGCAGGACTTCCGCCGATTCTCCACGGTCTTCCCCAATGGGGGCTTCGCCCCTTAGGGCCCTCGGGGATCGAATCCGCGGTTGCTAGCACTATTCTGCTCTCTTGGATATGTCGTGATGGAGAGGAGGCAGAGGTGGCGAAGCCGCTGTTGTGTGGTCGGCAGGAGATCGGGCGGGTGTACCGCATCAAGCCGGAAGTGGTCAGTAATACGTGGATTCACCGGGGCGTCCTCTCCTACGAGGACGCCGTGATCGTTTCGGGTAAGCCGGTCTGGCCCGGGGGGTTCGTGGAGTCGCTGGCGTTGCCGCCGGGCTCTCGTGGCCGGCAGCTCGACGCGGAGGAGCTTGCTGCGCTGGAGGTGGAGCAGGGGGCAAGGGTGCGGCCGCGCAAGAAGGGTGAGCTGCCCGCACTGGTCGGTGCGCAGGAGTACGCGGAGCTGTTCGGGGTGACGCAGGTCGCTGTCGGTCAGGCTGCGAAGGCTGGTTCGGGCCGGGTGGCGGAGCCGGATTACGCCCTGTCCGGTTCGAAGGTGTGGCTGCTGGAGTCGGTGCTCGCACATGCGCCGACCACGATGGAGAAGTCACGCAAGAAGATCTGGGTGTTGCGTGAGGATGTCGCCGAGGCCTTGGAGCACGGCCGATACGAGGGCCCGGGGTCGTTCTTCTCGCAGCGGGGGAACAAGGTTCAGTAGTTTCGCGCGGCCGACGGGGCACGTCACCGGCGTCTCCCTGGTGAGGCCAACGGAGTCGGTACGGCAGCCGTCGGCCTGGCGCCTGGCGGGGCGTTGGGGTCAGCCGATGGGGCACTGGTAGGCGGGTCCCACGGAGTTGCGCCCCCCAAGATGGATAGTAGAATTTCCATCGAAGGTGTGAGGGGGTGCCTGTGCTCCCCGGCAAGGCATGGCGCAATATAGGTCGCGATGAAAACTATGGAGGGTTGCATGGTCCCCGTTCAGATGGAGCTGTCGATCGCACCGCTGCGACACCCGGGGCCGGGGATCGCTGGGGCGAGCATTCAGGAACGCTTCGAGGCGTTCCATCAGCTCAACCCGTGGATCCTGGTGCAGCTGGAGTCGCTGACCGCCGACTGCGCCAAGCGCGGGCTGCGGCGCATCGGCATCGGGATGCTCTTCGAGGTCTTGCGCTGGCAGTACGGGCGCGCCACGAGCGGCGAGCCGTTCAAGCTGAACAACGACTTCCGTTCCCGCTACGTCCGGCTGCTGGTCCAGCGGCATCCCGAGTGGGCGGCCCTGTTCGAGACCAGGGAACTCCGCACACCTTGAAATAGGTCCCGATACAAAGACTGGAGATGTGCGTGAACCGCCCGATACCGAAGCTGCGGACCCGTAAGCCCACTGGCGTGATCCCCTGGCCGATCGTCTTGATCGAAGGCGAGGAGAAGAGCGGAAAGAGCCATCAGGCAGCGGAGTTCACCGGCTGCGAGCAGACCGGCCAGGCGTACTGGCTGGAGCTCGGCGAGGACACCGCCGACGAGTACGCGAACGTGCCCGGTGCGGACTACCTGCTGATCGAGCACAACGGCACCTACCGCGACATCCTCGGCCAGATCGAAGCCGTGCACGCGGAGGCGACCCGCGCGGCTGTCGCGAAGGAGAAGCCGGTCGTCCTGGTCATCGACTCGGGTTCGATGCTGTGGCGGATGCTCGTGAACTGGACCAACGAGCGGGCCAGGCGCTCGCGGACGGGCCAGAACGCCCTCAGGCAGGACCCGGACGCCGAGGTCAAGCCGTCCATGAACCTCTGGAACGACGCGGCCGAACGGTGGCAGCGGGTGATGTACCTGGTGCGCACCATGCCCGGCATCGTAGTTCTTCTGGCCCGCGGCAAGGAGGTCGCGGCGGTCGACGGAAACGGCGATCCGATCCCGCGCACGAAGGACTGGCGGGTGGAGGCGCACAAGTCCTTGGCCTTCGATGCGACGGTGTGGGTGCGTATGCGCCGCGAGGAGCCGCCGCAGATCATCGGCGCGCGCTCGTTGAAGTTCCAGGTGCCGCGCGGCGGGCAGCCGAAGCCGATGCCGGACTTCTCCATCGAGAAGCTCGTGTTCGGCCTGATGGGCTGCTCGATCCACAACCAGCCCAAGCCCACCCCGGAGCTGACGGGTGATCTCGCGCAGGCGTGGATGCCGAAGGTGCACGAGGCCGCCGTGCAGGGCGTGGAGGCGCTGAAGAAGCTGTGGCGGCGGGTCGAGGCCGATGAGGGTTTGGATCGCGACGAGGTGCTGGTGGTCCGTGCGGCGATCGAGCGTGCGGCCACGGAGCTGAAGAACCCCAGGAAGCTCAGCGACCCCACCAGCGATGACGCGTCCCGCCTGCGGGCTGCTGCCAGCGAGCAGCAGGACCAGCACGCCGAGGGCACAACCGCCGAGGAGCCCGGCGTCGAGTTCGCCGCCTGATTGCGCTCCATTCCCCTCTTCCTCTTCCCCTGCGCTGCCGGGGCCCGCCGCGTGACGGGCCGGGCCCCGGCGCGCCTTCTTGGAGACTGCTGTGACCGCCACAACGACCAGCGCACCCGCACCCCTGTCGATCTGGGATGCCGCACGAGCCGCTGACGCTCGGCGCCCGCGCTCGGTACAGACTCAGCTCGGGGCGTCGGACACCATCTGCGCACGCCGCGCCGGATACATCCTGGCCGGCGCGGAGCGGACGAACCCCGGAGACAAACGGGCCGCCATTCTCGGCACGTACATCCACCAAGGGCTGCTCGAAGACGCGCGCCGCGAGTACGGGTGGCTGGTGGAGCGCACGGTTGCTGACGCGACGCTGCGCGGACATGTCGATGTCGTACAGCTCGACGCGGCGACGGCCGCGCGGCTGCCGAAGCGCCACCGGCCCGTGCGCCCCGCGGATGTGGTGACCGTGGAGGACGTGAAGACCAAGTCCTCTCGTGTCTGGGACCGCGTCGTGCGCTACGGGCCGACTGCTGCCGAGATGCGCCAGGTCCTGCTGTACGCCGACTTGTTGCGCACGGTCGGCTTCGCCGACATGCCCGGCCAGCGGTACCTGCACCGTCTGGGCCCGGTGGATGTTCAGCGCATCCGGTTCAGGTTCGTGTGCCGCGACACGGGCGAGGAACACGTGCAGGAGTTCGCCTTCGACGAATGGCTGGCCACGGAAGCACGCTGGTGGGTGGACCGGGTTCTGGAAGCCGATGCGCCGGAGCAGTTGCGGCGCGATCACGAGGGCCCGGGCCTGTCCGTGATCTGCGACAACTGCGCGTTCATGCAGACCTGCTGGGCCGGTGCCGCGCCTGGGCGGCCCGCGCAGACGATCCTTGTTCACGATGACGAGGGCCGGGCCCGAGCCCTTGCCGACTACGTGCGGGCTCACGAGCGTTTCAGGGAGGCGAAGCGGGTCAAGGAACTCGCGCGGGCGATGCTCGATGACTCCCCCGAAGGCAACTACGGCGAGAACCACCTGGGCTGGAGCGGCGGCAACGACAAGGAGGAGACGGACGTCGCCGCGATGGTCGAGGAGTTCGAGAACGCCGATCTGACCGTGCCGATGGTTCCGGACACCGACGCCATGGTGGCAATCCTCCGCCGTGCCGGGATGGTCGTTCCCCGCCGCAAGGCCGCTGGTCAGAAGACCGCGCGCACCATCAAGGTCACACGGGCCCGTACGCGGCCCTGACGGCTCCCTGGCGGGCCTGCGAGGCCGGGCCCGCCTTCCCCTTCATCACCCTTGCTCTGCTGCTTGTACTGCCCTGGAGGCATGCTCCGTGACCATCCTGCGCCGCCACCTCAGCTCCGGTTACACCGTGCTGCCGACGGCCACCCTGGAAGATTCCCGACTGTCGTTCCGGGCGCGAGGGGTCCTCGCGTTCCTGGTCGCGAAGCCGGACGACTGGCAGGTACGCGCCGAGTCCATCGCCAAGATGGGCACGGAGGGCCGGGATGCGGTGCGGGCCGTGCTGCGCGAGCTGCGCAACTGCGGCTACTACCGGGTGATCACGGAGCGGTTGAGCGACGGAAGGCTGATCCGGATCACGGAGGTGTACGACACTGCGCAGGACTGGGCCGCCGAAGAGTACGCCCGCCAGGTGGTCAGGCGGGTCGAGCGCAGGCTGAAAGCCGAAGCCGAGCAGTCTCCACAGACTGTGGAGGATGAGGGCTCTGAGACCGAGGACGGGTTTTCAGGCGTCGGTTCACCAGGCGTCGGTGAACCCGCCACAGGTGCACCCGCCGCCGGTTCTTCAGGCTTTCTAGTTAGTAACCACACCAATTACCCACAGCAGAACCCCCCTTCCCCCGCAGCTGTCGCTCCAGGGGCGCCCGTAGAGGCATTCGGTTCGTCGGGCCTGGAGGGCGGCGGCTGTGTGGCTCACGTCGATCAGCCTGGCCGTCGCTGCCGCGCCTGCGGCACCAGTCCGCGCAAGCAGCGGGAGGCGCAGCAACAGGCAGAGAAGGAGCAGGTCAAGGCTTCTCGGCGTGAGGCCAATGAGCGGGTGCTGAAGTCTGTGCGGCGCCAGCCGGACGCGCAGGGTTTGTCCGCCGTGGCTCGTCAGCGACTGGAGGAGATTCGGCAGGCGCAAGCCCGGGAGAAGGCGGACCGCACTCCTGGCGGTCCAAGATAGGTCGCGCTCTTTACCTCGCCTGGCTTGCCGGGGGCGAGCCGACGATCCGGCAATAGAGTAGAATTTACGTGAACGCGAGCCGTTCGAGCCCCGGGTGCACCCCTGAACCCTCCCTCTTCGAATTGACAGACCGGTACCGGTGCGATTTCTAATAGGTCGCGATATCCATTCAGATCGGATGCTCATGCTGGACACTGCCTCGATGGCCGCCGCCGCGCGCGCCGCGTACGGCCCGGAGGAGCTGGAGGCGCTCGCCGCCTACAGCGATCTGTACGCGGCCCTTGAATCCTGCGGACTGCACCCCTACGTCGAGACCCGTGGGGGTCTTGCAGTCTGCGCCTACACCGCGGACGGTTCGCTGATCGTCGTAGCGGGACAGGACGCCCTGCCGCTACGGCGGCAGTCCCTCAAGGGATGGCACATCACCCACGTCCCCGAGGACTCACCCAGCCCGTCTTGGCGGTGCGCCGTCTACGACACGGTCCCGCAGGACCCGGCCAGCGAAGCGGCTGGCAGTCTCGCCCTCGACGAGGCCACCGGGGCCGTCACCGCCCATCTCGTCGCCTGCCGGGCCGGGGCGGCGGCATGAGGCTTTCCGACGATGACCGGCAGATGGCCGTCCGGGACTTCTTCATGCCGGCGCAGCTCCTGGAGTTCGCGGACCTGGCCGACAGCGCGTCCCGCAGCGCATGGGGCAGTCGCGAGTTCAGCCGCCGCTGCGGGAGCTCGACCGTTCGCCGCCTGGAGGGCGAGCCGGATGCCGGGGCGCTGGCGCGGTGGACGCCTGCGCCCGGCGGGTTCCGGTACGAACTCGACACCAGCAGAGGTGTCCGCGCGGACACCCTCACCTGGTCTGACGTGCGGGAGACCATCGAGGCGCGCATGACGGCCGTCCGCTACGGAGCCCTGCGCGAGGCGGTCACACGGCAGGCGGAACACGAGAAGGCCTATGTGCCCTGCCCAGGCCTGTACGCCGACGCCGCCACCTGGGAGCGGGAGTTCTACCGCAGGTGGTCGCGCCAGAACTCAGCTCTCCAGCTTCGGGCCGCCGCCGCGCTGGACGCGATCTTGCCTGCCGCCGTCGCGCACCCACCCCTCTTCTGAACCTCCCTCCACCAGGAAGCAAGCCCTCGTGATCACCTCAACATCGTCCACCGCGTGGACCGAGAACGCCCCGTGCGCAGGCCTTGACGGATACCTCCCCGAGGAATCATTGCTGCGCAAGCCGCAGCAACTTCTGGAAGCCTGCGGCCCGTTGCTGGAGGGGTGCGCCGCCTGCCCGTTCATCGTGCGCTGCTACGACCGCGTCCGCCCGGCAGCCAACCACTTCGACGGGGTGTGCGCGGCGCGGCTTTGGGTGAACGGCAAGGTCGCGGCGAGCGCCGAGGGGGTAGAGCCGTTGCCCAAGCTCCCGACACAAGCCGGGACGTGTGGGACGAGCAGCGGGGTGAAGGGACATCGGCGGCTCGGTGAACCGCTCTGCGGTGAGTGCCGGGTGACGGCCCAGCGGGCCGACGTGCGCCGCGCGGGCGCGGCCAGCATCCGTAAGCGGGCGACGCGCGGCAAGGCTCTCGCGCCAGCCGCGTGACCCGCCGTCCCGCGCTGGCGCTGAAGGGCAGCGATATCGGCGCCAGGACCGGCGCGCACCCCGCACCTCGCGACAGGTGGCGCGCTTTGACACCCCCTCCTTAGATAGTAGAATTTACTTAGAGCGGTGAGGGAAACGAACCGCCGGACCACCGAAGGAAGAAGCCCCATGCACGCACCACTGCCCGACCCGCTCGCCGTGCTCCAGGTCGCCACAGAACACCGGATCACCGAGGAGCAGGCAGCGACCGCCATCGAGTGGGCAGCACACCTGACGGTGCACGCATGGGGCACCTACGCCGGACTGCTCGGCATCGAGGAGCGTGACGGCCGCGCCATGGAGGCCTGGTTCCACTCCCTCCCGCCCGCCACAAGGGCCGCCGTGCTCGACGACGCGGTCACCGCGGTAGTGGATGCCGACAACGCACTCGCCGACATCTACCAGCAAAAGGACCGCCAGGCCCGCGTCATACGCACCAACCGGCGCCGCATACACATCCGTTGAGACAAAACTTCCCCCGGCCCGCCTCACATCGAGGCGGGCCGCGCCATGCCCACACCCCGAACTCCACGAAAAGGAACGCCTGATGGGTGCCATCGACTTCTACACCCCGGCCACCGGTCCCGACCTCACCACGGCCTTCAACGCCGCCCGCAGCCACCACCGGTGGGAGCACGGGCACTCCGGGTTCACCGGCACCGTCGCGGAGAAGGAGACGGTGGCGCTGATCGACGAACCGCGGCGCAGCGAACGGGCGGCAACTGCTCGCGCCGAGCAGCTCGTTCACGCCGACGACCCGCGGATCTCCTGCAAATGGGGCCCCGCCGGCGCATTGCCGATCACCACCGACTCCGGCGAGAGGGGGTGGCTGCTCTTCGGCACAGCCTCTTACTGACTCACCAAGCCACCTGGCGCCGGGCCGGATCAGGCCCGGCCTCCATCCCCTTCCATCTGGAAAGACACCGCACCGTGCTCGACAAGCATGTACCGCTCGACGCCGCCGCCGACGTGATCAACGACCTGCGGCTGAACAGCGCCCAGATCAGACGCGTCACCACCGCCGTGCAGCGCATCGTCGCGACCGCCTACGAACGGCTGCCCGCAGCCCGACGCCCGCACGACTTTGACGCCTTCACCGACTCCGTGCCAGCACACCACTGGGCCCTGATGTTCGAGGCGTGCGCCCTCAGGCAGCTGGGCCGGACCACCGAAGCCTGCGCGCTGATCACCGCGGCCCGCCATCTCGATGCGATTCACCACTGTTCGAAGACGGCACCCGCATGACCGCGCACCCTTTGCCGGTCGGCACCCGGGTCAGCCACACCCATCAGGAGTGGGCCCGCCGCCTCCCGGACGGCACGGCACCCGTCATCGACCGCCAAGGGCCCTGGCCAGATGGCTCCTGGGAGTACCACGTCCGCACCGCGCTCGACTTCTCCCGCCGGCCAGGCCCGCACAACCCCGAGATCCGTACGACCTGGTGGCCCTCCCACGCCACCACTTCGACGAAAGCGAAGACCATGAACGACACTCCACCGAAGGCCTCCGCCGGACACGAGACAAAGGAGGCTGCCGCCCTCCACACGCTCCTCAGCAACGCCCTGACGCTCTTTCACGGCGACACTGGGAAGGCCAGTGCCAGCCTGGGCCTGTACTCGCTTTGGGCGCGCGTCTCGCCGGAGGTCCGGCGTGATGTCCTGCTGCGCACCGCATGGGAGGCCCGCGCAGCACAGGCAGGTCAGGCCGAGACGCTGAGCACCGCGTTCCAGTACGTACGGGTCTTCACCCGGTACGCCGCCGAGTGGGCCCAGCAATACCCCGAGGGATCACGCCCCAGCTTCTGCTCCGGCATGCACTCGGCACACATCGCGGCGTCCTCCCTCGCCTTCGATCGAGACGACCTCAAGGTCTCCCTGGAGGCGGCGCTGCTGCTGATCGGCCTGTCCGGCCAGCCGGAGGCCAACTCATGAGGGCTGGCACGCACGTGTGGCTGCGCAGCACCTCGGGCCAACACCTCGCCGACCGAGACGGCACGCCGGTCGTCTTCGTGATCACCGATGTCCAAAGCCTGGCCCAACACGGCACTTGGTACCAGCTGCACACCTCACGTCCAGCAGCACAGGAGATCTTCGGGGGCTGGCACACCGGACTCTCCCTCACCCCCGTCCCCAAGCGCGACCTCCGGGAAGGAACCAGTCAGTGACCATCGAGATCACCCACACACGCAGCGAAGGCACCCTCATCCACGGGACCAGCAAGGGCGACGAGGCATCCGCCGTCCTGCGCACCCGCCACTACCCCTCTGGCTACACCGTCCCTGCGCGGTTCTCGCGGAACCTGGACTGCTGGTACCTGCCCCACAGCCGTGACAAGCGGGCCTCGCAGGGCATGCTCGAAGCCCTCGCCGCCCGGCTGCGCACCGCAGGCTTCGAGGTGGCGGTGACCATCGACGAGGACACTCGCCGCACCTTCGCCGAAGCCGAGGCAGAGCGCGTCAAGCAGGCCCAGGCGCGGGCCGAGCGATCCGGCAAGAGGGCCGGGCGGGCCGCTGATCGTTCCGCCGAGCGGCGGGAGATGGCCCACCGGATCGCCTCCGCGATCCCCTTCGGCCAGCCCATCCTCGCCGGACATCATTCTGAGCGGCGTGCGCGACGCGATCAGGAGCGCATCCACAGCGACATGGGCACGGCCATCGCCGAGGCTGAGCGCGCCGAGCACTGGGCGGCCAGGGCGGCGGCCGCCGAGGGTTACGAGGGGTTCCGCAATGCGCCCCGCCGCACGCTGCGGCGCCTTGGGACACTCCGCGCGGCTCTGCGGCACGTCGAACGGAGGCAGAAGAGTGAGTCAGCCGGGGACAACGCCAGCCCGGAGACCGTGGCCGAGCTTCAGCGGCGGCACCACGAGCTGACCGAGGAGATCGAGTTCTGGAAGGAGGTCATCGAGGAGGCCAAGGCGGACGGCTTCAAGGTCTGGGGGCCGGCGGACTTCTCGGTGGGTGACTTCGCCCGCATAAGCGGGCGGTGGTTCCAAGTGCTGGGGGTGAACCCGAAGTCGGTTACCGTGCCGAGCATCCTCAGCGTCCGCTCCGAGGTCGTCACCGCGGAGAACGCTTCCTTCGGCGGCAGGACCCGCACCGTCCGGTATGACGAGGTCTTCGGCCGCATGGAGGCGGAGGAGATCGCCCAGCTCCTTCAGGCGGACAGCGACCAGTAACCCCTCCCTTTGAGCTGGGGCTCCGCAGTTGCCCCACCCCAAATTGAGAGTAGAATTTAGCTATCGGGAGGGAGGTGGAAGCTCCTTCCGCCCCCTCCCCCCTCACCTATCAGCTCGACACGAACGGCACGCACCAGCATGAGCACCACCAGCCCGGACGCTCCCGACATCAGCGTCTATCTCAACGGCCTCCAACCCACACCCCGCACCCTCGCCTCCGCCACCCTCACCCTGGCCCGCATCTATGAACTGGGCTCGGTCTGACATGGCGGGCTGGATGCGCGGGATGTGGCGGATCACCCTGTGGCACCCCGACCGGGACGACGGAACGTGCGTGTACCTGGTGCCGCACTGGCAGGCGCGCACCGAAGTGGCCGCGCGCTCCGTGGCCCTGGCGCGGCACGCCGACCGGGCCGCGGTGATGAATGATCCCGCCCACGCCCTGCAGATGACGGTCAGCGAGGTCGTGTTCACCCCCGCCGCGCGCTCTCAGGCACGGGCGGCGGCGTGGGTGGCCCTCGTTCAACACGACGCGATCACCGAGCACGGCTGGGCACGCAGTCCGCTCGATGGCCAGCACGTCGAGCGCGATGAGGAGTGGCAGCAGGAAGTGCACGCCACCCATCACCGCTACCGCGAGCGGATCATCGGCTTCGGGGACTCCATCGGAGAGGTCATGGCCTCCGTCGCCGGGACCGACGCGGCCTGGGACCTGGAGCCATACCGGGACAGATTCGGTCGTATCCGCTGGGACGACGTCCGCGCCGACATCCACAAAGCGGCACTCACCCACATCTGGCATACGCCCTTCGGCGTCGTCTGGATCGACCTCGGCTAGCCCCACCCCTCCTGCCTTCACGGCCCGCCCACACCCCGGGCGGGCCGTCGCACACCCACGCCCCTCACCGAAAAGGCCCCCCATCGTGACCCAGCAGCTCGACCTCTTCGCAGACCTGGCCTCCGACCCCGCGCCGGTGCCGGCCACCTTCGCCGCACCGCCGAAGCCACAGGCTGTGAAACAGGCGCCGCGCCCGAAGGCGGTTCCCACCATTGAGCCCTCACCGCAACAGCCCCGGCGCTCGAGCGGCCCGCGCCCGGTCCGTGAACCGCACCGGCGCGCACTGGAGATAGGTGAAGCTGTCGCAGCGCGCTGGCACAACCTGCACGGTGGGACCGCCATCGAGGTGCCCATCGGCGTGGTCGCCGCTCTGTGCCTCATACGGCAGAAGGATCTCCAGGGGCCCGACCTCAAAGAGCAGATCCTCAACCAGGACGGCCCACAGTTGATCTGCATGCTCCGCGAGATCTGGTCGACGCACTGGCTGCACCGCCCCGACCTGATCGATCGCGCCCGCATTCTGCACGAGTGGCTCAACGACGACGTGGACCGGCACCGTGAGCACGCGGTACGCGCGATCACCGAAACAGCCCTGAGGCAGGGCCTGTTGGACCTGACAGGCCACGAGGACCCCTACCTGCGTTCCGCCACTGATGTGCTCTCACCGGTGATGACGAGCATGCGCTCCCACGGCGCGCAGAAAGGCCTTGGCGAGTACCACACCCCCGCTCCGATCGCGGAAGCCCTCAGCGAGATGATCACCCTGGAGAATCTGGCCGACTTCAAGCTCGCCCTCCTCCCCCCGAAGCAGGGCATGCACCTTCACGACCCCTGCGCTGGCAGCGGAGGCCTGCTGCGGGCGGCGGCTCAGCGCATCCGCGAACACGGGGCCGACCCAAAGAACTTCCAGTGGTCGATGGTGGACATCGACCCGATCGCGGCCGCCTGTGCCGCAGTGAACGCGATCGTCTGGGAGCTCGGGCCTCGGGTGACCGTCGCCTGTGCCGATGCGCTGGCGAATCCGAAGGCAGTCGAAGACGCGATGAAGGAGGCCCGGGCCGTTTTCGAGCATCGCGACGAGGTGTTCGGAAAGGCCAGCGCCATCGCGGGCATCAGGAAGATGCAGCGCCTGCTGGAGTCCATCGCCGCCTGACACCCCCCCTACTGACCTGGGGAAACGGAGTTGACCCACCCCCCGAGGAGAGTAGTATTTAGTTATCGGTTGAAGCGAGAACACCCCAAGGAGACAGATCCCTATGACCGAATCCACCCGTGCCCTGCGCATCGACCTGGACGGCAAGGTCACCGACCTTGACCTCGGTGCGGCCCTTCACCAACAGAGGAAGATCCTCGGACGGGCGGTACGCGCCTCGCTGGAAGTCGTCACCCGCATCAGGCAGCCGGACGGCACAGCTGTCGTCGCTCTGGCCGGGGAGCACCGGCAGGGCAAGCACCCCAACTTCTATGCCTCACTCGCAGTTGACGAGCTGGGCGGCGGTCTCGGCCACAGCCTGCAAGGCCCCGTCGTCTTCGCTCAGGTGACGGACGACGGCGAGCTGACCGCGCTCCTCGACGCCCCCGCGTCCGCCATCAAAGCCCTCTGCCCCCAACACCCCGACGGCATTTCCGTCTTCATTCACCTCCCCTGAAACACCCTCGCGGAGCGGCCCGTTCAGCCGCCCCGCACCAACTCCCCGGTAGAGAGGACCCCCACCCCATGAGCACGACCCCCGCCCCACAGCACACCGCCCCGCAGCACGACGACGCACAGGAGCCGCCCACCCTCTCCCCGGCCGACCTGCACCGGCTTGCCGAAGCCATCGCCACAGAACTCGGCCCCTGGGAGCCCGTAGCCGACCGAGGCGACTGTCTCCACCTCGCGGGCCCCGACCAGCGTGCGATCGGCCTGCGCCTGCTGTTCAGCGGCCGTGCCCTTCAGACGTTCGCCATCGGCGGCACCCCGCCCGACACCACGCCCGAGGACGGCGTGCTGCCGTTGGCACAAGGCGTGCGCTACAGCACCGGCGTCACCTTCACCTGCGACGAGACACCGCTGGAAGCAACTCTCCACGCCGTCCGCGCCGTGCTGCTCCCCGCCTTCGAGGGGCACCGCCCCCTCCTCACCTCTCGCGGCAGCCGCCCGCCCCAGCCCCCCGCGAGCGCGGCCGCCAACTCGGCGCCGGCCGAGTCCGCACCCCCGCCGCAGGCCCCCAAGGCCCGCACACGCAAGAGCACCGTGAAGCCGAAGGCGGACCCCAAGCCCCGCACACGCAAGGCGGCCTCCAAGCCGAAGGAGACCAAGCCTCGCCGTACCAGCTCGAAGACCATCACCAGCTGACACCCGCCCGGATCTGAGAAGGAGCACCATGACCGTCACCGACACCACCCAGCCCACCGCCAAGGCCCCCGTCGGAGTGGAGGGGTTTGACGGAACGTTCACCTGGGTCGACCCGCGCACCCTGGTGATCGACCCCTACAACCACCGCAAGTCGCGCACCTCCGCCACCGGCACCACAGATGCCGACGCCGAGCACGAGGACACCGCCGAGGAGCCCAACCCGGGGGAGCCGGATACGACCGAACCGGACGCCGAGCTGATCGCTTCCGTCGAAGAGGTCGGCGTGCAGACCCCGCTGCTGCTGCGCCCACAGGAGGACGGCGAGACGCTGGGCGTCATCTTCGGGCAACGCCGCTGCAAGGCGGCCGTCCTCGCCGCGGAAAAGGCGACAGCCAAAGGCCGCCCCTACCGCAAGGTCCCGGTGATCATTCGCACCGACCTGACAGGGGTGGACGATGACGCGCTGACGCTCAGCCTCATCGAGAACAAGCACCGTACGGCCGCCACCGCACGCGATGAGCTTGCAGCGGTCCGGCAGCTCTCGCTCATGAAGATCAGCAAGACCCGCAAGGCGAAGCACGCCCGCACCCTGGGGTTGAGCCCCAAGCAGGTCAAGGCCGCAGAGACCGCCGACAAACTGAGCGACAACCTGCTGAAGCGAGCCCTGAACTACGACTTCGACTTCCTGGAAATGGCCGACCTCCACGAGGTCCAGGACCTCGACTACGCCCTCGCCTGGCTGCGCGCCGCGAAACAGCGGGACATCGAGGAAGGCAACGGCCAGCGCGGCCACTGGGCGCACGAGATGCAGGAGCTGCGCGAGCGCCTGGCCGACCAGGCGGCACGCAACGAGATCATGGAGGACCTCGCCGAAGCCGGCATCCCCCTCCATTCCCCAACCTGGGACTGGACAGTCACCTCCTCCCGCCCGCTCACCCACCTGGTGACGGCAGACGGCGCCCCCCTGGACGCCAAGGAACACACCTCCTGCCCCGGCCACGCCGCCTACCTCGACCGCACCGAACCGGTGGCCGTCTGGCTCTGCCAGGACTGGCAGAAGTGCGGGCACCAGCTCGCCCCTGACGCTCCAAAGGACAGCCGGGAACACGGGAGCCGGGAGGAGGCATTGCAGGCCCGGCGCACCGTCATCGCCAACAACAAGGCCTGGCGCGCGGCAAGGCCGGTGCGGCACGAGTTCCTGGCCTCCCTGTGCACGCGCAAGGGCAACGCCTCCACGGCGGCATGGTCGCTCATCCTGTCGACGCTGACCGGCACGACGTACATGTTCGAGCACTTCATCGGAACCCACGACACGTCGCTGACGAGCACGTTTCTGCGGGTGCCGGACCCGAACGCCAAGCAGAGCGGGAAATGGAATCGGGTCAGCGACCCCTTCGCAGGCCTGATCGCGGTGACCCCGGCGTCACGACGCTGGCAGATCCTGCTGGCACTCACCTGTGCGGCGTACGAGCAGCAGGCCATGGGAGACAGCGCCTGGCGCGGCGGCCCCAGCCCCGCGACCACTCGGTGGCTGGCGTTCTTGAAGTCGGAGGGATACACGCTGTCCGACATCGAAGCGCAAACCCTCAAGGCAGGCGAAGAGCGGGCGAAGACACAGGCCGAAGCGGAGGGCGGCGAGCCACAGGCACCCGCCGCCGAGGAGGGGGCCGAGTCACCGCAGGCGGCTGAACCGATAGCAGCCTGACCCCGCCTCTGACCTGCACGTACGCGATTGACGCTCCCTCAATGAAGAGTAGAATTTACTTATCAAGAGGAGGGGGCGTCACCCCCGCACACCCACCGAACGGACCTCACCCGTGACCCCCACTCCCCAGCACGACACCACCCTCACCCCCCAAGAAGCCGACCGCATCGCCACCATCACAGCCCACCTCAGCGCCGCGAATCTGCCACCACTCGAACTCCACCGCACCGACTGGACCGAAAAGGGCGCACTCGTCAACGCCAACGACCCCGACGCCGTCCACACATCCCTCGAACTCCTCGAACCCGGCGGTGCTCGCGTCGCGGAAGTCCTGTGCAACCACGCACCCGACGAAGAACAGCCCGCCCAGGCGCTCGCCGCCGCCGAGGCCGCCGCCCTCCTGCTCGCACACGCCCCAACCGACATCGCCTACCTCCTGCGGCTCATCAACGACAAGGCCAGCCGATGAACCACACCTACGGCGTATCGCTCTCCGGCAAGCCCCACCTCGTCACCGTCGCAACCTGGCCGCCCGATCCCAACCAACTCGTCCTCACCCGCTGCGGACGACTCGCCCTGCGCGAGATCCCCGAACCCGCCCCCGAGCATCTCTGCGGAAGCTGCCATCGCCTACTCAACCGCGACCTGCACCAGCAGGCCGCCGACCGCCGGCACCGCCAGCGCCACGTCGAACCAGTCTGCCTCCGGCTCGCAGCCGAGATCCACCTCCGGCGCCTGGAACTCCTATCCGGCCTCGACACCACCACGCACCGGGTCATACCGCCCACCCGCACCGCCGAACAAGGCGCGATCATCACCGGCCTCCTCCTCGCCCTGTCGATCACCCTCGGCACCCCGGGGAACTACGACGCCGCCGAGCAGTACACCCACGCGACAGCGGCCGCCACCCTGAAGCACACCAATCCACACCCACGACCAGACAAGGGAACGGCGGCATGACCCCCGCGGGGACACCATCCGCTGACAACCAGCCGCCCGCTCGACCGACCCGGAACGAGAACCACCGTGCCCTCAACCCCCGCCCCGCGAGGCTTCATCGTCACCGTGCCCATCACCGCACCGGTCCCGGTCTCACGCCTGCGAACCAAGGACGCTTTCGCCCTGCCTGAAGCGCCCGACGACCACCTGGTCATCCGCTCCATCCAGGCCCACCCCGCCGCGAGCACCCGCCTGATCATCAACGCTCAGGGCAAAGGGACACCCCTCACGATGCACCCCGAGGAACCCGGACTCCCCATACGGATGCTGCGCACCTTCGAGCTGACCTGCGCCATGTGTCCCAGCCGCGCCCGCCGAGTCCTTGACCTCATGCTGCACGGCACCCCGCAGGCGTGGGTCTGCCAGGCCTGCGGTCAGCCGAGCTGAAACCAAGAAGAGTGCTTTGTATCGTGACCTATAACAGCGAACGCGCCATCACCGTCGGCGCCATCCAAGTCCTCATCCACACCACCCACCGCACCCACCCCACCGTCACCGTCAGCAGGCAAGGCGACATCATCGTCCGCGGCCCGAACACCACCACCGACGCAGAAGCCACCGCACTCGTCGAACGACGCCGCCCATGGATCTACCGGCAGCTCACCCACCTCGCCGAGACCACCCCCGACGACCCCCTCAAGGAACTCGCCCCCGGCTCACAATTCGACGTTCTCGAACAACCGCACCAACCTGCACATCACCCCCGATAACGAACAAGAGGAGCCGCTGACCCGCCTACGCCAGACCCCCACCGGAGCACGACTCGCCCTCCGGCACACCACAGCACTTAACCCCGACAAAGCGCAGCGAACCATCATCAACTTCTACGCCACCACCGGACAGGAATGGCTGAAAACACACCACGATCAGATCACCACGCACACAACAAACCCGCCACTAACAGGCACCTTCTCAACTCGAATGCGCACCACCTGGGCACGCAACCACCCAACCCGCGGACTCACCCTGCACTGGGCCACAGCTCAACTCCCGCCCACCCTCCTCCACGAACTCATCCGCCGAACCCTCAACCTCCCCTCCATCGCCAGCAACCACGACCTCAACAACGCCCTCCGCCGACTCTGGCTCGGACGGCTCACCACCCCAGACCCACCCCTCCACCCCAACCACAAGGAAAAACAACAGCAGTGACACCCCCACGTACCAATGCATACCGCCCCGGCCTGGGACAGAACTGGTACGCCGTCTGGGCCGTGACCTACTACGAGGCAGCCGAAGACGGCCTCGGCCCCTCACCGAACGGACGCTACTGGACAACCGAACTCGAAGCAGACCCACGCACGTCGAACCGAACCATCGGCCACCAGGCCTGGCTGTACATCAACCGCGAACGGCCAGACATACCCGAAGTCGACCTGCACAGCGCCCACATCCAACTCCAGGGCTACGCCGCCGGCCCACTCGACCAGAACGGAAAGCTGCCCCGCCTGCACGACGTGCGCTGCACAGCCTGCGGCTCACCAGACGTCGAGTTCACCGAACACCCCGACGCCTCCTGCCAAACCTGCGGAAAACACCAGACGCAACGGGAGGCCGCACTGTGCTCCTCACACTGCATGAAGTGCACACCCCTGAGGTCGAGGTCCGGGACGCCCTGAACCGCGAAAACGTACCGGCTGCCGTCCTGCACATTGCGACAGCAGCTGCGGACGCCCTCCTGCCTACTGTCAGCCGAACAGGCTGCTGATACCGCCTTGGCCATCCGCTCCATTCCAGATCGCGGCGCTCATCCAGAACGGAAACCAAAGAACCCGCTCCGGCAGAACCGGGGCGGCAACCAACCAGACGACAGGCAGAACAGTGAACAGCAGGCAGCAGACCAGCCCCCTCCTGCCAGAAGTGTGCGATTTGTCAGGCATCTGGCGAGCGTAGGCGGCGCTCACAAGCCGCGCATGAGTAGCCGTACCCAGTTCGTCGCTGAACGAGGATTGCCAGTTCGTCCCGGTGAACGACCTACACCGCGCATCGGAGCAGAGCCCCGCCCGGGGGGCCGGTGAAAGGCAATGGCCGCCTCCGCCGCGAACTCTGAGCGGTAGTCAAGAAAAACCGTCGTGAGGTCCTACCTGCAAGGACGTCAGACTGGCGGAACAAGTAGACGCAGCAGCTGGTCCTGGAGGCTCTCCGGGGGACACGCGGGGGACAGAAGGGCAAGGACGGTCACGGAAAAGCCGGGTAAGACAGGGCACGATCCGGAATCGAGGGTTTGGGACCTCACCCTCCGCCCCGCTGCCGCACCGTCGAACCGTCCCGCCCCTTCACCACCTCCAGCTGCGCATGCACGCGTCGTCGCAGGTCAGCGACGTGGCTGACGATTCCTACGCTGCGGTCCCGCTCGCGCAGTGAGTCCAGGACGTCCAGGACCTCGTCCAGGGTCTGGTCGTCCAGGCTGCCGAAGCCCTCGTCGATGAAGAGCGTGTCCAGGCGTACGCCGCCCGCCTCGTCGGTGACGACGTCCGCGAGGCCCAGCGCCAGCGCCAGCGAGGCGAAGAACGTCTCGCCGCCCGAGAGGGTCGCCGTGTCGCGCTCCCGGCCCGTCCACGCGTCGACCACGTGCAGGCCGAGGCCCGAACGGCCGCGCCCCGTACGGTCGTCGGAGTGCACCAGGGTGTAGCGCCCGGACGACATCCGACGCAGCCGGACCGTCGCGGCGGCGGCCACCTGCTCCAGGCGGGCGGCCAGCACGTACGACTCCAGGCGCATCCGGCGTTCGTTGTCCGCCGAGGTGCCCGCGGCGAGGCCGGCCAGCCGGGCCACGCGGTCGTGGGCGGCGCGCAGGGGCGCCAGTGCGCGCGTCGCCGCGGCCGTGCGGGCGGAGAGCCGGTCCAGTTCGGCGCAGCGGCGTGCCGCGGCGTCGCGCGCGGAGGCCGCCGTCCGCAGCCGCCGTCCCGCGGCCTCGGCCTCGGCACGCGCCGCCGGCAGATCGGCGGGCGGCTGCCGGTCGGCGGCGGCCGTGTCCGGTTCGGCGAGGACGGAGCGCCCCGCGGCTTCTTCGTCGCGCCAGGCGTCGATGCGGTGTTGCAGCTCGCGGTGGCGGGCGTCGTCGAGGAGGGCCTCGGCCGCCGCCCGAGGGGTGTCGAACTTGGCGCGGAAGGCGGCGTCGGCCAGGCGTGCGTCCGCCGCCTTGAGGCGCTCGGCGGTGTCGGCGGCGACGCGCGCGGCGTCGGCCGCCTCGGTGAGCAGCGCGGTCTGCCGTTCGAGCTGGGCGGCGCGGGCGGCGACGCTGCCGGTGGCGCCGCGCGCCCGGGTCAACTCGGCTGCCAGCACGTCCTGTTCGCGGTCGAGTGCTTCGCGCAGGGTGGCGCGGGACGCGGCGCGGCGGGCGGCCTCCTGCTGCTCGGCGGTCCTGCGGTCGTACTCGCGCTCGGCCCGCGCGAGCGCCTCCCGCGCGGCGTGCAGCCCTGAAGCGCGGTCGCGGGCCTCGGCGTGCGCCCGCCGCAACTCCGCCACAATCCTGTCGAGTTCCTCGACGGTCGGTTCCGCCTCCCCGGGTTCACCGGTGGTCCGGCGCCCCGCGCCACCGCGGGCCGCCTCCGTGGCCGCGGTCAGGGAGGCCTGGACGTCGCCGAGCGCGCGCTCTGCGGCCGTGCGGGCCTCCAGCGCGGCGCGGTGGGCGGTGAGCGCCTCCTCCTCGGTGCGCCGGTCCACGTGTCCGGCGCTCTTGCCGGCCGGAGCGGGGTGCTCCGTGGCCCCGCACACGGCGCACGGTTCGCCGTCCGTCAGACGTGCGGCGAGCTCGGCGGCGATGCCCGTCAGGCGCTGTTCCTTGAGAGCGAGCCAGTGCTCATGGGTGGCCCCGGCGTGTTCGCGCGCGGTCAGGGCGCGCTCGTGGGCCGCCGCCGCTTCCCGGGCGAGGCGGTCGCGGCGGTGGGCGGCGTCCAGGCGGTCCTGGGCCGGTTCGAGGCGGCCCGCCAGCCGCTCGGCGTGCGTCGCGGCCTCCCGCGCGGATTCGACGCGTTCCTGGAGGGCGGCCCGGGTCCCCTCCCAGCCGTCGAGCCAGCCGGACGCCTCCCGCAGCAGGTCGTCGTCGGCGCGCTCCTGCCGCTCCAGCGCGGCGCGTTCGGCGGCGATGTCGGCGAGCCGCTGCTCCGCGCGCCGGGCGGCGCCGAGGCCGCCCAGCTCCTCGGCCGCCTTGCGCGCGGCGGCGGCCAGCCCCGACGCGCCGGAGTCCGCGAACGTCTCGGGGAGGCGGCCACGCGCGTGTGCCTCCTCTTGGGCGGCCCGGCGGTGTTCCGCCTCGGCGGCGTCGCGCAGGGCGAGCGCGGGGGCCACGGTCTCGGCCTTGCGCGCCCGCTCCAGGCGCCGCTCGTACTCGCGCCGCTCCTCCTCGCGGGCCTGGAGCCGCGCCGCGCGCTCCCGTGCCTCGGCGAAGCGGTTCTGCAGCCGGTCCAGTTCCCGTACGTCACCGAGTCGGCGTTCGGCGGCGGCCTGCGCGGATTCGGCGGTGGTGAGGGCGCACCGCGCGATGGTGAGGCGTTCGCGGGCGCTCGCGCGGGCCACGGCGGCCCAGGAGAGGACCTCGGCGGCCAGGCCCGGGTCGCCGGGCGCGAGGCCGGGCAGGGGCAGCTCGGCTTCCCCGCCGTCGTCGGCGGCGGCCTGCTGCATGCGGTGCGCGTCGGCGAGGAGCGCCGCGTCGCCGTCCTTGACCTCGGTCTCCGTGGTGCGCCGCTGCTCGGCGAGCCGCTGCTCGACGGCGGCGAACCTGCGGGTGTCGAAGAGGCGGCCGAGCAGCTTGCCGCGCGCTTCCGCGTCCGCGCGCAGGAAGCGGGCGAAGTCGCCCTGGGGCAGCAGCACGACCTGGCAGAACTGCTCCTTGCTCATGCCGAGCAGCTGGGTGATCTCCTCGCCGATCTCCTGGTGGGAGCGGCTCAGGTCCTTCCAGCCGCCCTCGGGAGCGCGCTCGCGCAGCCAGCTCTGGGCCTTGTCGGTGGTGGTGCCGGTGCCGCGCTTCTTGGGCCGCGCCCAGGGCGGCATGCGGGTGATCTCCAGGCGGCGCCCGGCGACGCTGAGCTCCAGGCACACCTCGGTGCGGGTGTCCTGCCGGGCGTGGTCGCTGCGCAGTGTCATGCCCTGTCCGCCGCCCTGGCGGGGGCCCGGCACCGAGCCGTACAGGGCGTAGCACACGGCGTCCAGGACGGAGGTCTTGCCGGCGCCGGTCGGCCCGTGCAGCAGGAAGAGGCCGGCGGCGGAGAGCTTGTCGAAGTCGATGTCCTGGGTGGTGCCGAAGGGCCCGAACGCGGTGAGGCGCAGCCGGTGGAGTCTCATCGGGCGACCTCGTGCACGGTGTCGTCCGTGCGGACGTCGTCGAAGGCGGACCGCAGGACCGCCCGCTCGTGCGGGTCGGGCCCGGCGCCGCGCACATGGGCCACGAAGTCCTCGGCGATCTGCTGGTCGCTGCGGCCCTCGAGGCGCCGGGCGTAGGAGAGGTCCGGGTCGTCGGGGGCCCGGTCCGGGTCGAAGAGGAGGCTGAGGGTGTGCGGGAAGCGCGCGCAGAGCCGGGCCATGGGGTCGTCGGGGCGCACGGCGTCGGTGAGGGTGGCCTCGATCCACGCCTCCTCGTGCCTGGTGAGGGCGGGGTCGTCGAGCAGCTCGTCCAGGGTGCCCCGGATGCGGGCCAGCGCGCGCGGCACCGGGCAGTCGAGGCGCTCGGCCCCGATCTCCCCTTCGGGGCCGAGGTCGATCAGCCACATGCTCTTGCGGTGGTCCGCTTCGGAGAAGGAGTACGGCAGCGGCGAGCCGGAGTAGCGCACGCGCGGGCCGAGCGTCTGGCTGCCGTGCAGGTGACCGAGCGCGGCGTAGTCGACGCCGTCGAAGAGCGCGGCGGGCACCGACGCGACCCCGCCGACGGTGATGTCCCGCTCGCTGTCGCTGGCCTGGCCGCCGCTGACGAAGGCGTGGGCGAGCACGACGGAGCGGGTGCCCGGCGCGCGGGTGGCGAGGTCGGCCCGTACGCGGTCCATGGCGGCCGCGACGACGGCCTCGTGGCCCGCCTTGTCCACCCCGAACTCGTCCTTGACCAGGGCCGGTTCGAGGTAGGGCAGGCCGTAGAACGCCACGTCCCCGTGGTCGTCGGTGAGGATGACGGGGTCCGCGCAGGCGGCGGGGGCGGTGCGCAGGTGGATGCCGGCGCGGTCGATGAGGCCCGCGCCGACGCCGAGGCGGCGCGCCGAGTCGTGGTTGCCGGAGATCATCACGGTGGGCACGCCGAGGTCCGCGAGCCGGTGCAGGGCGTCGTCGAAGAGTTCGACCGCGGCGAGCGGCGGCACCGCCCTGTCGTAGACGTCACCGGCCACCAGGACGGCGTCGACCTCGCGCTCGCGCACGGTCGCCACCAGGTGCGCGATGAACGCGGCCTGGGCGTCGAGCATGTTCACGCGGTGGAACGAGCGGCCCAGGTGCCAGTCGGACGTGTGCAGCAGCCTCATGATCCCCGAGACTAACGGGCGGGTCGGACATCACGGGCGGCCACCGCCGTATCCGTACGCCTCCTGCGCCCCGGCTCCCGGGGGCACCCGCGACGTCATGCGTCCCCGTACGCCTCTCCCCCGAGGTCGAACACGGCGGTGCCCGCGGTGGCGTCGGCCAGCCAGCCCCGGAAGGCGGCGACGTCGGCGTCGGGCAGAGCGATCTCGATGGTGACGGCCTCGCCGTAACGAACGTCACGCACCTCGCGGCCGGCCGAGCGCAGATCGTTCTGGACCTTGCCGGCCCGCTGGTGGTCGACGGTGACGGTGGCCAGGCGGAAGCGGCGGCGGGTGACGGTGCCAAGGGCGTCGAGCGCCTCGCCGACGGCTCCTCCGTAGGCGCGGATGAGACCGCCCGCGCCGAGCTTGACGCCGCCGTAGTAGCGGGTGACGACGGCGGCGACGTACCGCATGTCCCGGCGGGTGAGCATCTGGAGCATCGGGACACCCGCCGTGCCGCCGGGCTCGCCGTCGTCACTGGCCTTCTGGATCGCCGCGTCGGCCCCGATGACGTACGCGAAGCAGTTGTGCGTGGCCGTCGGGTGCTCCTTGCGGACGCGCGCGACGAAGTCCTGCGCCTCCCGCTCGGTGGCCGCGGGCGCCAGGGTGCACAGGAACCGCGAGCGGTTGATCTCGGTCTCGTGCACGCCCTCGCGGGCCACTGTGCGGTACTCGTCCTGCATCACGCCAGCGTAGGTGCTCGGCGGGCGCCGCCCGAGCCGGGAGCGGCGCCGGGTGGCGCACGTCACTGTCCCCGCGCGCGGGCGCCTCGGCCGGGTACGGTGATCTCTCGTGACGTCCCCCTCGATATCCGTGCGCCAAGTCCCGGAATCCCCCGGCCCCTTGGCATCCCTGCTGGCCGCCGCGCCCGTCACCGTCGTGGAGACCCGTGACGACCCGGCCGACGCCGTGCTCTTCCCCGAGGAGGAGGCGGTGGTGGCGAACGCGGTGGCCAAGCGGCGCCACGAGTTCACCACCGTGCGGCACTGCGCCCGCGCCGCGCTGCGGCGCATCGGGGTGTCGCCCGCCCCCATCCTGCCGGGGCAGCGGGGAGCGCCCCGCTGGCCCTCCGGGGTCGTCGGGAGCATGACGCACTGCGCGGGGTACCGCGCGGCCGTCGTGGCCCGCGCCGGCGAGGTGATCTCGCTCGGGGTCGACGCGGAGCCGGGCGAGCCGCTGCGGGACCCGGACGTCCTGAAGCTGATCGCCGACGAGACGGAGCGTGCCGCGCTCGCCGCGCTGGGCGCCCGGTATCCGGGCACGCCCTGGGACCGGCTGCTGTTCAGCGCCAAGGAGTCGGTCTACAAGACGTGGTTCCCCCTGACCGGGCGCTGGCTCGGTTTCGAGGACGCCCGGCTGGAGCTGGACCCGGCCGGCACGTTCACCGCGCGGCTGCTCGTGGCGGGGCCCGTGGTGGAGGGCGCCGAGCTGACGGTGTTCTCCGGCCGGTGGACGGTCCGCGACGGGATAGCCGCCACGGCGATCGTCCTGCCGGTCGGCGTACGCCAGGCGTCCGCCGCGCGATAGGCGGGCCGGCCCGCCGGCCAGGTGCCCGGCACGCGCGCCATGCCGCAGCTGTGCGGCGCGTCGAGGTAGGGGGCGAGCAGCGCGGCTGTCCCGCCCTCGATGACGTCGGCGCCGAAGTGAGGATCCGGCCGCCCCGGTCACGGCGGAGGCTGAAAAAGATGGAGCGCGCCGGCACCGGTGAATGCGCCCCGGCGGCTCCCCTCCCGACCCGACTGTCGTCCCCGTGCGACCGGACCCTCGCCGGGGCAGTCCGATGCGCAGGTGGAAACGTTTTGTCTCCACTTGTTCGCACCGTGGTCGACACGTGTCCGATCCTGACTCGACCGGCGAGTAAGGGCGCGAACACGGTTCCAGATAAGCCTTTTTCGTATCGTCATACTTCCTTTCATGCTCTTGCAGCACCTTCCGGTCATGCACCTAGCTGGTTGCTGTGCCCACTTCCTCGCCCCGGCCCCCCGATGGGGTCAGGGCAGGCCGACGGAGCCCCAGCGCACCGCCGCCGAGGGAAGGGGTGTCGATCCGCAACCTGAGGAGGGGTCATGAAGAAGGCCTACGAAGCACCGGCACTCGTCCGGCTCGGAACGTTCCGGAAGAAGACCGGGCTCCTGGCGCGCTCCGGCAACGACCGGCTCATCCTGAGCAAGAACTGACGGAGCGACGGTTCTGACACGACGTCATGACTGAACTGCACGAGAGTGCGGGGACGGGCCCCGGCGACGCGCACTTCACGGTCTTCCACGACCGTGCGGAGGCGGCCGCCGTGGCCCGCACCTTCGCCCGCCCCGGAACACGGACCCTCCACCATCCTTCGGGCCGGCCATGGCTGGTGGGCCAGTGGGACGACCAGGAGATCGTCACGGCCCGCGCCGGCCACGCCGCCCTGGCCGTCATCGGCTGCTGTCCCGTCGAGGCGGCCGAACTGGAGGCCCGGGCCCGGCGGCTGCGCGATCTGGCCGAACTGGACGCGTTGGCCCGCTCACTGCCCGGCAGCTTCCACCTCGTCGCCGCCCTGGACCGGCAAATGAGGGTGCAGGGCACGGCCTCCGGGCTCCGGCTGGTGTTCCACGCGGTCGTGGACGGCGTGCCGGTGGCCGCCACCCGCGCCGACGTCCTCGCCGCCGCGCTGGGCAGCGGATCCGACGTGGAACGGCTCGCCGTCCGGCTGCTGTGGCCGGTCCCCTACCCGCTCTTCGAGACCTCCCTCTGGCGCGAGGTCACCGCTGTCCCCCCGGACAGCGCGTTGATCGTCGCCGCCGACGGACGGACCGTACGCCACTCGCGGTGGTGGCATCCGCCGCGTCCGGTCCGCACGCTCGCCGACGGCGCTCCGCTGGTGCGCGAGGCCCTCGGCGCCGCGGTGAACGCCCGTACCGGCCAAGGAGGCGTGGTCAGCTGCGACCTGTCCGGCGGCCTGGACTCCACCTCCGTCTGCTTCCTGGCCGACCGGTCCCCGGCCAAGGTCGTGGCCAGCACCTGGCCGGGGCGCGATCCCGCCGACACCGACCTGTACTGGGCCGAGCAGGCGACGCGACATCTGCCCGACGTCGAGCACGTGGTGTGGGACGCGGACGCCTCACCGCTGGTCTACGACGACCTCCTGGGCATCGACGACCTGCTGGACGAACCGACCATCGGCGTCATGGACCGCTCGCGGGTGCTGCGCCATCTGCCCGCGATGGCGGCGCGCGGCAGCCGGGTGCACCTGACGGGCATCGGCGGTGACCACGTGGCCTGGTGCTCCGAGGCGTACTACCACCGGCTGGCGCGCACCCGTCCGCTTCTCGCGCTGCGGCAGCTCCGCGGCTTCCGGGCGCTGTGGCAGTGGCCGCTCGGCGGGACGGTCCGCGCCCTCGCCGACTCCCGCGCGTACGGGCGATGCCTCGCCGACGCCGCCGGTCACCTGCGCGCCCCGCTCCCCGCGTCGGTCGCCACCGGCCTCGGCTGGGGCATGCCGCCGCGCCTCTTCGACTGGGTGACACCCGACGCCGGACGCATGGCCGAACGGGCGCTGCGCGAGGCCGCCTCGACGGTCGCCCCGCTGCACCCGGACCGGGGCATGCACGCCGATCTGGAGCAGATCCGCTCCTGCACCCGCATCATCCGCCAGTGGGACCGCATGGCGGCCCGCGCCGGGGTGCCGATGGCCTCGCCGTTCCTGGACGACCGCGTCATCGAGGCGTGTCTGGCGATCCGGCCGCAGGAGCGTGTCACGCCCTGGGCCTACAAGCCCGTGCTCACCGCCGCGATGCGCGGCATCGTGCCCGAGGCGTGCCTGCGGCGCACCACCAAGGCCGCCGCCGCGATGGACGCCGCCGACGGTCTGCGCCGGCACCGCGCCGACCTGGCGACCCTGTGGGAGAACTCCCGGCTGGAGGAGCTCGGCCTGGTCGACGGCGACGCGCTGCGCCGGCTCGCGCAGCGGCCCTCCGCCCCCGGGCTGCGCGACGCCATCCTGTACTCCACCATCGCCGCCGAAGTATGGCTGCGCGGCCTGTCCCCCGCCCGTACCCGTTAGGCACGCCCCCGGAGAAAGGCAGACACCCACCATGGCACTGCGGTTCGGCCCCGACGTCTGCACCACGAAGACCGATTACGGCACGGTCCTGCTGGATCAGCGCAGCGGCGACTACTGGGAACTCAACCCCACCGGCACCCTGGTCGTGCGGACCCTCCTGGACGGTGGCGGGGAAGCGGCGGCCGTCGACGCGCTCGTCGCGGAGTTCGACATCAGCCGGCCCCGCGCGGAGCAGGACGTCGCGGATCTCGTGCGGGAGCTGCGGGAGTCGGGGTTGGCCTCATGACGACGCCGAGCGCCCTGGTGCGGCCCACCGGCGTGCCCTTCAACCGGCGCCTGGGGGCCCGCCTCGTCCTGCTGCCGGCCGTCGTGCTGTCGCTGCTGCCCCCGCGCCGGATCCGCGCCGTCCTGGCTGTCGTACGCCGGGGAGCCGCACCGGCCACGGCCGCGCAGGCCCAGAACGCCCGGGACGCGATGTGCGCGGTCAGCCTGCTGTGCGCCGGGCCCAAGGGGTGCCTGCCCCGCTCGCTGGGCGCGGTCCTGCTGTGCCGGCTGACGGGCGGCTGGGCCACGTGGTGCACGGGGGCGAGCGTGGTGCCGCCGTTCAACGCGCACGCGTGGATCGAGGCGGAGGGCCGGCCCGTGGGCGAGGACATGCCGGACGACTACTTCGCGCGGCTGCTGGCGGTGGGCCCCCTGGTCACGAGCCGGTCGCGGCGCCCATGACAGCGACCGCGAAGGCGCCCGACCGCTCGACTCGGGCCGCGGTGGCCACCATGTACGGACTCACCAGCGGGCACCGGGCCTCCGTCACCGTGGCGAGCGCGCTCACCCTCGTGGGCTCGGCGCTCGGGCTCGCCCAGCCCCTCGTCGCCAAGCACATCGTGGACGCGGGCGACGGCGGACGGGCGTACTGGCCCCTTCTGCTGCTCCTGGCCGCGCTGTTCGTCGGCGAGGCGGCCACGGGCGCCGTCGGCCGCTTCGTCCTGGAGCGCATGGGCGAAAGAGTCGTACGCCAGCTCCGCCACGGCCTGGTCGCGCGGCTGCTGCGGCTGGAGATGCGGGAGTACGACCGGCATCGCACCGGTGACCTGATCTCCCGCGTGACCGCCGACACCACCCTGCTCAGGGAGGTCGTCTCGCAGGCCCTCGTCGACCTCGTCACGGGCGCTCTCGTGGCCGCCGGCGCGATCGCCCTGATGATGTGGCTCGATCCGCTGCTGCTCGTCCTGGTCGCCCTGACCGTGGCCGTCGCGGCCGGCGTCGTCGCCTCGCTCCTGAAGGGCATCCGCGCCGCCTCCGAGCACATGCAGGGTTCGGTCGGCGCGATCGCCTCCGACCTCGAACGCGCCCTCGGGGCCCTGCCGATGGTCCGCGTCCACGGGGCCGAGGAGCGCGAGGCGCGGCGCGTCGGCGAGCGCGTCGACTCCGCGTACGAGGCGGGCGTACGGACAGCGAGGCTCGCGTCCTTGATGAGTCCGGCCGTCGAACTGGCGGTCCAGGGTTCCTTCCTGCTCGTCCTGGTGATCGGCGGGTTGCGCGTCACGGGCAGCGCGAACTCCCTCGGTGACCTCGTCGCCTTCTTGCTGTACGCCTCCTACCTCGTCCTGCCCCTGTCGTCGGTGTTCCGCGCGGCCGGTCTGATCCAGCGGGGCATGGGCGCCTACCAGCGCATCGAACAGGCCTTGACCCTGCCCGTGGAGCCCTCCCCCGCCGGACGGCGGGCCGATCCGGAGCGCGGGGAGGGGCCCGGAGGCCAAGCCGACCCCGGGCACCGGACCGTACGGGCGCGCACTCGGGAGGCGACGCGGCGCATCGGCTCCGACGGCGTGCCCGCCCTCGCGCTGCGCGACCTCACCTTCGGCTACGACCCCGGCCGGCCCGTCCTGCGCGGCGTCAGCTTCTCCGTCCCCCACCGACGTCACACCGCGCTGGTCGGCCGGTCGGGCGCCGGCAAGAGCACGATCTTCGCCCTGGTGGCGAGGTTCTACGAACCGGACTCCGGGGCCCTCCTCTTCGACGGGCGGCCCTCCACCGACCTGACCCGCGCCGAATGCCGCGAGCGGATCGCCGTCGTCGACCAGAGCACCCACGTCGTGCACGGCACCCTGCGCGACAACATCACCTACGCCGTGCCCGACGCCCCCGAGTCCGAGGTGCGGCGCGTCGTCGAACTCGCCCAGCTCGACGATGTCGTACGGCGGCTCAAGGGTGGCCTGTCCGGCATGCTGGGCGAGCGCGGCAACACGCTCTCGGGCGGCGAACGCCAGCGCGTCGCCCTGGCCCGCTCCCTGCTCGCCCGCCCGGAACTCCTCCTGCTCGACGAGCCCACCTCGCACCTCGACGCCATCAACGAGGCCGCGCTCACCGCGGTGATGAGGGACGCGGCGCGGGAATGCGCCCTGCTGGTGATCGCACACCGGCTCTCCACGGTCCAGCACGCGGACCAGATCGTCGTCCTGGAGGACGGCCGCGCCACCGCGTGCGCGGGCCACGAGGAGCTGCTCGCCGTCAGCCCCCTGTACCGCGAACTGGCGGCCGGTCAGATGCTGCACCCGGCCGCCGCGCCCAAGGACGAGTGGGCCCCCAGGCCGTCGGCCGGGTCGGGAACTTCTCGGCCCGACTGCTAGTTTCTACAGTGTTGTAGAAACACCGATATGTTTGGGGAGTTCCTCATGGCCCTGTGGGACCGGTTCAAGGAGTCCGCGTCGACGATGCAGACCCAGCTGACGGCGAAGAAGAACGACCTGAAGAGCGGCGCCTTCCGCGACGCGAGCATGGCGATGTGCGCCCTGGTTGCGGCCGCCGACGGCACCGTGGACGCCGCCGAACGCCTGCGCGTGGCGCAGCTCATCGGGACGAACGAGGTGCTGCAGAACTTCCCGGCGGACGACCTGCGCCGCCGCTTCGACGCCTGTGTCGACAAGTTGACCGCCGATTTCGCGTTCGGCAAGGTCAGCCTCCTCCAGGAAGTCGCCAAGGCGAGGAAGAAGCCCGCGGAGGCCCGTGCCGTCATTCAGATCGGCATAGTCATCGGCGGCGCCGACGGCGACTTCGACAAGGACGAGCAGGCCGTGGTGCGCGAGGCGTGCTTCGCGCTCGACCTCCCGCCGCACGAGTTCGACCTGTAGGCGTCTGTCGCGAGTCGCGTCGTCGGCCCTTCTCACAGCGGCGTGGCCGCGCGCAGGATGAGCACCATCGTGACCGCCGAGTTCGCCGAGGACATGGCGGACACGGCGGTGCCGAACGCCGCGCCCCACAGGGCGAGCCCCACGGCGGTGAACAGGGAGGGGCGCGTGCGCGCGGCGGGCGCCGGGGCGAGCAGCGCGGCGACGCGGCGCGGCACCGGCCCCGGCGCGGCGAATCCCGCGAGGGCCGGCGCGGGGGCGCCCCGTGAGACCAGGGCCGCCTTGCCGATCGCGCGGGCGACGACCCGCCGGTCCCGCACGGCGAGCGCCGCCGTCTCGTCGGCCCACCGCTCGGCCGTGAAGGCGACGGAGGTGCGCAGCGGCCGCAGGAACGGATTGGCGCGGGCCGCCAGTTGGGAGATCAGCAGATGCCGGTGGTGCCGGGCCGCCAAATGGGCCCGTTCGTGCGCGAACAGCGCGCGCCGCTCGGGTGCCGCGAGCCGGGTCAGCATGCCGGTGGTGACGACGACGCGGCCACCGCGCCGCGAGGGGAGGGCGTAAGCGTAGGGGACCTCGTCGGGGAGCACGGCGACGGACGTACCGGGGAGCGCGCCGAGCGCGCGGTGACCCCGACGCCGGACACGCGCGTGGCGCAACAGGGTGCGCGCGCACGCCGCGCACACGGCGAGCAGCGCGGGGATCGCGGCCTTTCCCGCCACTTCGTCGTAGGGCACGGCGGCGCGCACCTCGGGGTCCGACCAGCCGTCCGGCAGGGGGTTGCCCGGCAGCTGGGCCGTGCCGACGACCATGAGGAGGGCCAGACACAGCGTGCTGCACAGGGCCATCACCCCGGCGACGGCGGTGAGCACGCGCGTGGCGGTGCGCGGGTGCAGATGCTGCTCGGCGAGGCGGGCGACGGGCCAGGCGGTCAACGGCAGCACGAGGGGCAGGAAGACGAAGACGCCCATCAGGCAGAGGCTCCCATCGGCCGTCAGTCGTCGGTTCCGGCGCCCGCCCGCCCGAGCAGCTCACGCAGGAGCTGCTCGTCGTCGGGCGTCAGCGTCGTGACGAAGCTGGCGAGGACCGCCTCGCGGTCGCTCTCGGCGTCGAGCACCTTGCGCATCCGGAAGGCGGCGAGACCCGCCTCGTCCGAGGAGGAGGTCCACGCGAAGGACCGGCCCGCGCGCTCCCGGGTCACCACGTCCTTGGCGAGCAGGCGGGTGAGGATCGTCATCACGGTCGTGTACGCGAGGTCGCCGCCGATCCGCTCCTGCACCCAGGCGGCACTGACGGGGCCGCGGGCGGCGTGCAGCGCGGCGAGCACCTGCTGCTCCAGCTCGCCCTGGGCGCGGCGGCGCAGCCGTGGCCGGCGCTGCTCGCGCTCGTGGTCGTCACGCTCCATGCCCGGTTCTCCCTCCAGCCTCATGGTGCTCCTCGGCCGGGAACGCCACATCGTAACGGGCCATGAGCACCCCACCCGCTTCTACATTCCTGTAGATTCCGTGGACGGATTCTACGAAAGCAAGCACCCGGAACTCGGATCTCAGGAGGACATCGTGGGAGTTTCCCTGGCCAAGGGCGGCAACGTCTCGCTCAGCAAGGAGGCCCCGGGCCTGACCGCCGTCCTGGTCGGCCTGGGCTGGGACGTGCGCACCACGACCGGCACGGACTACGACCTGGACGCCAGCGCGCTGCTCTGCGACGACTCGGGCAAGGTCGTCTCCGACCAGCACTTCGTCTTCTACAACAACCTGACGAGCCCGGACGGTTCGGTCGAGCACACGGGCGACAACCTCACCGGTGAGGGCGAGGGCGACGACGAGGCGGTCAAGGTGAACCTCGCCCAGGTGCCCGCCCAGATCTCGAAGATCGTCTTCCCCGTGTCGATCCACGACGCCGAGAACCGCGGGCAGAGCTTCGGCCAGGTCCGCAACGCCTTCATCCGCGTGGTGAACCAGGCGGACGGCGTCGAGATCGCGCGCTACGACCTCTCGGAGGACGCCTCGACGGAGACCGCCATGGTCTTCGGCGAGCTGTACCGCCATGGCACGGAGTGGAAATTCCGTGCGGTCGGCCAGGGTTATGCCAGTGGACTGAGGGGCATCGCGTCGGACTTCGGCGTGAACGTCTGACCGAGGCCCCGGGCGGCATCCGGCCGCGAGTGTTCGAGTGTGGAGGAGGCAGGTCATGTACGGCGACCAGGAGACGGTGCGCGAGATCCTGACGGGGCTGGGCGACACCTGGGCCGTGGTGGGCCTGTCCGAGAACCGCGACCGGGCGGCGTACGGCGTCGCGGCCGTCCTGCAGCGCTTCGGCAAGCGCGTCGTCCCGATCCATCCGAAGGCCGCGACGGTCCACGGCGAACAGGGCTATCCGTCCCTGTCCGCCGTGCCGTTCCAGGTGGACGTGGTCGACGTGTTCGTCAACAGCTCCCTGGCGGGCCAGGTGGCCGACGAGGCGGTGGCGGCCGGCGCCAAGGCGGTGTGGTTCCAGCTCGGCGTGATCGACGAGGCGGCGTACGCGCGGACGCGCACGGCGGGCCTGGCCATGGTCATGGACCGCTGCCCCGCCATCGAGATCCCACGGCTGGGCTGAGGCCGGCGGCGTTCCGCCCGCTCTTGCCGCCACTCTGGCCGATGCCTTTCTCCCCGCCGGGAATACGGAACGTCCGCCGCTCCGTTGAGCAGGGCATGCCTTTGACTGGAGAGTACGAGCCGGGTACGTGGGACTGGGCCAGCAAGCAGGCCGAGCTCTACGAGAGTTCCGGCGGCACCGAGGGCACGACGATGCGGGGCACGCCCGTGATCGTGCTGACATCGGTCGGCGCCAAGAGCGGGAAGCTGCGCAAGAATCCCTTGATGCGCGTCGAACACGGCGGGGAGTACGCGGTGGTGGCCTCCAAGGGAGGCGACCCCGCGCACCCGGCCTGGTACCACAACCTCGTCGCCCACCCGCTCGTGGAACTGCAGGACGGCCCGGTGAAGAAGGACTACCACGCGCGCGTCGTCACCGGCGAGGAGCGGAAGGTGTGGTGGGAGCGGGCGGTCTCGGTGTGGCCGGACTACAGCGACTACCAGACGAAGACGACCCGCGAGATCCCGGTCTTCGTCCTGACCCCCGTCGAGTCCTGAGCACCCGTCTCGCCCGGAGAGCGGCCGTCACGTCCTGAGCGCCTGTCAGGCTGAGCTCACCCAGGTCGCCGTGAGGTCGGCACAGCGCACGGTGATCGTCGCGTCCGCCAGCATCCGTCGAGTTCCGGTGCGGGGTCGTGCGGCCGGCCGTGATGTGTGCCGCACATCGCGGCCGCGTGTTGTGGGTGGCGTTCCGAGCTGATCAGGTACCAGTGGCGGGTCGAGGGTGAGCCGCATGAGGTCAGCGGGGCGCGGGCCGGATGGACGAATCGGGAGAACTGAGCATGACGACCGGGTATTTCACATCCGTCGACGACGTCGCGGCCCGCCTTGCCGAGAGTGGCTATCTGGCCTCGCCCGCGGTCGCCACGACCGTCTTCCTGGCCGACCGGCTCGGCAAGCCGCTCCTGGTGGAGGGCCCGGCCGGCGTCGGCAAGACGGAGCTCGCGAAGGCCGTCGCCCAGGTCGCGGGCGCCCGGCTGGTCCGGCTCCAGTGCTATGAGGGCGTCGACGAGTCCCGCGCGCTGTACGAGTGGAACCACGCCAAGCAGCTGCTCCGCATCACGGCCGGCCGCGACGAGTCGTGGGACGAGACGCGCACGGACATCTTCAGCGAGGAGTTCCTGCTCCCGCGCCCGCTGCTGACGGCGATCCGCGGCGCCGAGCCGAAGGTCCTGCTGATCGACGAGACCGACAAGGCCGACGTCGAGGTGGAGGGCCTGCTCCTGGAAGTCCTGAGCGACTTCCAGGTCACGGTGCCGGAGCTGGGCACGATCAGCGCGGAGCGCCGCCCGTTCGTGGTGCTCACCTCCAACGCCAGTCGGGAACTGTCGGAGGCGCTGCGCCGGCGCTGCCTGTTCCTGCACATCGGGTTCCCCGAGGAGGAGTTGGAGCGCCGCATCGTCTGTCTGAAGGTGCCGGGCCTGGACGAGGCGCTCGCCGAGTCGGTGGTGCGGGTGGTGGGCGCGCTGCGCGCCATGGACCTGCGCAAGGTGCCGTCCGTCGCCGAGACCATCGACTGGGCGCGCACCCTGCTCGCGCTCGGCGCCGCCACCCTGGACGAGACCGTCGTACGCGACAGCCTCGGCGTCCTGCTCAAGCACCAGGACGACGTGCTGAAGGCGGCGGCCAAGCTCGACCTGGACGCGCTGTGACAGCGCTCCCCGACGGGCCGCCGGCGACGGCCGCTCCCGAGGGGATGGCCGGTCGGCTCACCGGTCTCGTCGCGACCCTGCGCTCCCACGGCCTGCGCATCGGCACGGGTGAGACCGTCGACGCGGCGGCCGCCCTGGAAGCGCTCGGTCTCGCCGACCGCGAACGCGTCCGGGAGGGCCTGGCCGCCGCGCTGCTCCACCAGGAGGGCCAGCGGGCCGTCTTCGATCCCGTCTTCGACCTCTACTTCCCGCTGGGTGTGGGCGCGCCCGACGGCACGAGCGGTCAAGGCGGGGGCGGCGAGCCCGACCGGGAAGCACTGCGCGAACGTCTGGTCGCCGCCCTCGCCGCGAACGACCAGGCCCTGCTCGCCCGATTGGCGGCGGAGGCGGTGGACGGCTTCGGCGGCTACGGCTCGGGCGGCGCGGGGCAGGGCTCGGACGGCTGGTCCGCCCACCAGACGCTCGGCCGACTGCGGCCGGAAACGCTCCTCGCCCGCGTTCTGGCCGCCCTGCGGGCGCGCCCAGACGGCGGGCCCGGCGAGGAGACCTCCGGGGAGGCCGCGTTCACGGACCGTTTGGAGGCCGACGAGATCCGGCGCCGCATCGAAGGGTTCCGCGAGCGCGTGCGGACCGAGGCCCGTCGGCGGGTCGCCGAGCGGCGCGGCACGCGGGAGATCGCGCTCCGTGCCGTGGCGACCACCGCCGACCGGGTCGACTTCCTGCTCGCGGGCCGCGCCCAGCTGGACGAGCTGCGCCGGACCGTGCATCCGCTGGCCCGCAGGCTCGCGACCCGCCTGGCCGCCCGCCGCCGGCTCGCCGCGCACGGCACCATCGACCTGCGGCGCACGCTGCGCGGCTCCCTGTCGACCGGCGGGGTGCCGATGCGGCCGGTGCTGCGCCGGCGCCGTCCCGCCCGCCCCGAGCTGGTGCTGCTGTGCGATGTGTCCGGTTCGGTGGCGGGGTTCGCGAACTTCACGATGCTGCTGGTGCAGGCGCTGCACGACCAGTTCAGCAAGGTGCGCGTGTTCGCCTTCGTCAACCGCGTCGACGAGGTGACGGGACTGCTCACGCACGGCTCGGCCGATCCGGCGGGGCTCGGCGCCCGCATCCTCGGCGAGGCGACGGTGACGGGGTGGCACGGCAGCAGCGACTACGGCACGTCCCTGGGCGAGTTCGCGGAGCGCCACCTCGACGCGGTCGGCCCACGCTCCACCGTCTTCGTCCTCGGGGACGCCCGGACGAACATGAGCGACCCGAATCTTCCGGCGCTGCGGCGCATCGCCGAGCGGGCCCGCCAGGTGTACTGGCTCAACCCCGAGCAGCGCTCCCAGTGGTCGACGGGCGACTCGGCGGCGTACGCGTACGCCCAGCTGGTCGAGATGCACGAGTGCCGCAACGCCCGGCAGCTCGGCGCGCTCATCGCACGCCTGCTGCCGGTGTGACGCACGGCCGGACCGTCGCCCAAGCACACCCTGCTGGCCCCGGAGCCCGACGCTGCTGAACCTCCGCTCAGCGGGCGGCCCGGCCCCCGCTCAGGAGCCGTCCGGCTCGGCGGTCAGTTCTTGCGCGATCGTCTTGTCCAAGGCAGCCCGGACGAGTGCCGCCGCCAGCGCCGCCGGGTCCGCGTCGCCCGCGAGGCGCACGAGTTCCTTCGGGTCGTCGGGCAGGCCGAGGCGCCGCGCCCCCTGCAAGGCCTTCTCCCCCAGGCGGGGCGCCAGATCCGGCCACACGCGCTGCACCTCCCGCAGGAAGATGTCCGAACCCGTGGGGCCGAGGCCGGGCACCTCCTGGAGCAGCCCGCGCAGCGCCCTGTCGTCGTCGCCCGCCGCCTCCCGCAGCCGGCGCAGATCACCCCCGTACTCCCGTTCGACCAGCTCGGCGCCGTCCCCGAGCTGGGTGGAGGTGCGCTCGTCGTACCGGCGGTAGCCGCCGCGGCCCAGCGCGTCGACCCGCTGCTGCCAGGACGCCCCGGCCATGCGCCGCGGATCGCGCAGCCCGGCGGCGAAGAGTTCCCTGGCGGCGCCGACGGCGGCGGCGCCGCGGATGCGGGCGCTGAGCAGCACGGACAGGACGAGCAGCTGGTACAGCGGTTGCGGGGTGTCCCGCAGCCGGATGCCGGCGTCCTCGGCGTAGGTGCGGCCGTGGGCGTCGAGCAGGGCGCGGACGACGGCCTGGTCCCGCCTGCGTCGGTCGGCCATGGTTCTCCTCCCGGTCGGTTCCTCCCTGCTCATCATGGCCGGTTTTCCGCTTTTCATGGCCGACGTGTGCGGGTCGGCACCTCGGGTACACACCCCCTTCGACCCCAAGAAAGGATCTTTTCGTGGCTGTGAGCCGTAAGAACGTGTTCGTGATCGGTCTGGACGAAGCGAATGTGCCCACGCTGAACGCCATCCCGCACGCGGGTGACTGCACGTTCCATCCGCTGCTGACGATCGAGGAGCTGCAGGGCGGTGAGGTGTCCGTCCCCGACCTCCTGGAGAAGGCGCAGAAGGTGCTGGACGCCTTCGACGGCAGCATCGACGCGATCGTCGGTTACTGGGACTTCCCGGTGAGCACGCTCGTGGCGATGCTCGGCGACCGCTACGGCACCCGCAGCACCAGCCTGGAGTCGGTCGTCAAGTGCGAGCACAAGTACTGGAGCCGCCTGGAGCAGCAGAAGGTGATCGACGAGCATCCGCGCTTCGGGCGGGTCGACCTGACGGCGAAGACGCCGCGGCCGCCCGAGGGCGTGCGCTTCCCGATGTGGCTCAAGCCGGCGCTGTCGTACTCCTCGAAGCTGGCCTACGGCGTGAAGGACGAGGAGGAGTTCGACGCGGCCGTGGCGAGGATCAAGGAGGGCATCGGCACGGTCGGCCGTCCCTTCGAATACATCCTCGACCAGATCGAGCTGCCCGAGGAGATGGCGGGGATCGGCGCCCAGGTCTGTCTCGCCGAGGAGGCGCTGTCGGGGATCCAGGTCGCGGTGGAAGGGTACGTCCGCCACGGTGAGGTCACCGTCTACGGCGTGCTCGACTCCATCAACTACCCCGACTCCTCGTGCTTCCTGCGCCATCAGTACCCCTCCACCCTGCCGGAGCCCGTGGTGCGGCGCCTGCACGACGTGTCCGAGCGGGTGATGCGCCAGATAGGCATGGACGACGCGACCTTCAGCATCGAGTACTTCTACGACCCGTCGAACGACGAGCTGAACCTGCTGGAGATCAACCCCCGGCACTCGCAGGCGCACGCGGAACTGTTCGAGTACGTCGACGGCGTCGCCAACCACCACAGCATGGTCAGCCTCGCCTTCGACGAGGACCCGGCGCTGCCGCACCGCGAGGGCCCCTGCGCGACCTCCGCCAAGTGGTACTACCGGTGGTTCGCCGACGGTGTGGTGCACGACGTGCCGTCGCGCGAGGAGATCGACCGCATCGAGCGGGAGATCGGGAACGTGCGGATCGAGGTGCTGGTCGAGGAGGGGCAGCGGCTCTCCGACGCCGGTCACCAGGACAGCTACAGCTACGAGCTGGCGCACTTCTCCATCGGCGGTGACGACGAGGAGGACCTGCGGCGCAAGTACGACCGGTGCGTGGCCGCGCTCGGGCTCACCTTCGACGGCACCGAGCCCGGCGGCCGCGACGTGACCAACGACTGAAGCACGCGAGCGGGCACCCCGCCCCTGGACCCCGATTCCGCCTGCCCGGCGGAGGAACCGACCGAGAGGATGGCACGGCCCCATGCGTCACGTGGGCAATCTCCCGTACGCGACCAAAGAGGAAGAGCATGTCGTCGTCCCGATGTCCGACGGCACCCGGCTGTCGGCGCGGATCTGGCGCCCGACCTGCTCGGACGAGACTCCGGTACCCGCCGTCCTGGAGTACATCCCGTACCGCAAGCGCGATCTGAGCTCCGTGCGCGACTCGATCCACCACCCCTACATCGCGGGGCACGGCTACGCGTGCGTGCGCGTCGACGTGCGCGGCACGGGTGACTCCGAGGGCGTGCTGCGCGACGAGTACCTGGAGCTGGAGCAGGCCGACGCCGAGGAGGTGCTCGCCTGGCTGGCCGAGCAGCCCTGGTGCGACGGGACGACCGGCATGATGGGCATCTCCTGGGGGGCGTTCGCCGCGCTCCAGGTCGCCGCCCGCCGGCCGCCGAGCCTGAAGGCCATCGTCATCTCATCGTTCACGGACGACCGGTACGCCGACGACATGCACTACATGGGCGGCGCGATGCTGTCGGACAACCTCGCCGAGGCGGGCACGATGTTCGCCTACGGCACCTGTCCGCCGGACCCGGCCGTGGTCGGCGACCGCTGGCGCGAGATGTGGCACGAGCGCATGGAGGGCACCCGGCCCTGGGTCCTGGAGTGGCTGCGCCACCAGCGCCGCGACGCGTACTGGAAGCACGCCTCGGTCTGCGAGGACTACCAGGACGTACGCTGTCCCGTCCTCGCCTCCAGCGGCTGGGCGGACGGCTACTCCAACGCCGTGACGCGGCTGCTCGGCAACCTGGACGTGCCGCGCAAGGGCCTCATCGGCCCCTGGTCGCACAAGTATCCGCACCTGGGTGAGCCCGGCCCCGCCATCGGCTACCTCCAGGAGGTGGTGCGCTGGTGGGACCACTGGCTCAAGGGCGAGGACAACGGCGTCATGGAGGGCCCGATGCTGCGGGCCTGGATGCAGGACAGTGTGCCGCCCTCCACCTCCTACGAGGAGCGGCCCGGCCGCTGGGTCGGCGAGCCCCGCTGGCCCTCGCCGCACATCGAGGAAGTCGCCCGCCCCCTGCTGCGCCACCGCATCGCCTGGCAGGGCGAACCGGTGGTGGAGCCGGACGCCGCAGGTGAGGCGATGACGGTGCAGTCCCCGCTGTCGGTGGGCCAGTTCGCGGGCAAGTGGGCGTCCTACAACGCTCCGCCGGACCTGCCCTACGACCAGCGCGAGGAGGACGGCGGCTCGCTGGTCTTCGACTCGCCCGAGCTGACCGAGGCGGTGGAGATCCTCGGCTCGCCCGCCGTCGACCTGGACCTGTCGGTCAGCGAGCCGGTGGCCATGGTCGCCGCCCGCATCTCCGACGTCGCCCCCGACGGGCGGGCCACCCGGGTGACGTACGGCGTGCTCAACCTGACCCGCAGGGACGGCACGGGCGAGCCCGAGCCCCTGGAACCGGGCCGCCGCTACCGCGCGACCCTCCAGCTCAACGGCGTGGCCCAGTCCTTCCCGCCCGGGCACCGCATCCGGCTCTCGCTGTCCACCTCGTACTGGCCGCTCGCCTGGCCGGCCCCCCGACCGGTGCTGCTCAGCGTGTACGAGGGTTCCAGCGCGCTGCGGCTGCCGGTGCGGCCGGTCGCGGAGCCGGACAACGCGCCGCAGCGTCCCTTCGAGGAGCCCGAGGGGGCGGAGCCGCTGTCCGCCACCCGTCTCTCGCCGCCGGACCAGCGCTGGGAGGTCCGGCGCGACCTGGTCAACTACGACTCGGCGCTGGAGATCGTCAAGGACCGCGGGACGGTGCGGTACGACGACATCGGCCTGGACGTGGGCTGCCGCGCGTTCGAGCGGTACACGTCCACCGGGGAGGACTTCACCTCGGTGTCCGGCGAGTCGGCCTGGACGATGCGCTTCACGCGGGACGACTGGGACGTGAGCGTGCGCACCCGCACGGTGCTGCGGTGCGACGAGGGCCGCTTCTTCGTCGACGCGACGCTCGACGGCTACGAGGGCGAGCGCCGCGTCTTCTCCCGGACGTGGAACGAGACGCTGCCACGCGACTGGCTCTGAGCCCACAAGCGCGTCGTGTCCGCTGTGCGTAGCCTGTGGGCAAGATCCCCGCCGGGTTGACCCGGCGGGGAGGGGGGAACCCGTACCACCCACGATCACCCCCGAGACCAGGGAGCCACCATGGCCGACGCACCTCGCACCGGGCCACTGCCGGGCCGGCCCGAGTCGTACTGGATGGACACCAGCGACCCGACGTCGTACCCACCGCTGGCGCAGGACATCGAGGTGGACGTCGCCGTGGTCGGCGGCGGCATCGCGGGGCTCAGCACGGCCTGGGAGCTGGCCCGCGAGGGGCGTACGGTCGCCGTCCTGGAAGCCGACCGCATCGCCGCCGGGGTGACCGGCTACACCACGGCCAAGCTGTCCTCGCTGCACACCCTGGTGTACGACCGGCTGCGCCGGACCCGCGGGCCCGAGGCCGCCCGGCTGTACGCGCGCTCCCAGCAGGAGGCGGTGGAGCACGTGGCGGCCGTCGGCGCCGAACTCGGCATCGACTGCCAGCTGGAGCGCGCGCCCGCCTACACGTACACCACCCGCCCGGACGGCACGGACGAGCTGCGCGCGGAGGCCGAGGCGGCGCGGGAGGCCGGGCTGCCCGCCCAGTACACGGAGGTCACCGGCCTGCCCTTCGCGGTGGCGGGCGCGGTGCGCGTCGACGACCAGGCGCAGTTCCATCCCCGCGCCTATCTGCTGGCGCTGGCCGAGGACCTGCGGACGCGGGGCGGCGTCATCCACGAGCGGACCCGCGTGACCGGTCTGCGCGAGGGCTCTCCGTGCAAGGTGACGGCCGAGTCCGGGCACACGGTCACGGCGAAGGACGTCGTCGTCGCCACCCACTACCCGGTCTTCGACCGCGCTCTGCTCTTCGCCCGGCTCTCGGCCAACCGGGAACTCGTCGTCGCCGCTCCCCTGGCCCCCGGACAGGATCCGGGCGGCATGTACATCACGCAGGAGGGGGGCAAGCGCTCGGTGCGCACCGCGCCGTACGGCGACGACGGCGGGCGGCTCCTCATCGTCACGGGTGAGGGCTTCACCCCGGGCACGGGCGACGCCGCCGCCGGCTTCCGGAGGCTGGACGCGTGGATGCGGGAGCGTTTCGACGTGGCGGAGACGGCCTACCGCTGGGCGGCCCAGGACAACTCCGTGACCGACGGCGTGCCCATGGTCGGCCCCTTCCACCCCGGGGCCCGTCACACGTACGTGGCCACGGGCTTCGGCGGCTGGGGCATGAGCGGCGGCGTGATGGCCGGCAGCCTGCTGGCCCGCCTCGTCCGCGGGGAGAAGTCCCCCTGGGCCGACCTCTACGACCCGCGCCGGCTGCTCAAGACCGTACGGGAGGCGCCCGCGCTGCTGGGCCAGCAGGCGGAGGTGGCCAAGCACTTCGTCGGGGACCGGCTGCGCACCCACGTCGACTCGGTGGACGAGATCCCCGCGGGCTCCGGGGCGGTGGTCCGGGTCGAGGGGCGCCGCTGCGCCGTGCACCGCGACGAGAGCGGCGCACTCCACGCCGTCTCCGCCCGCTGCACCCACCTGGGCTGCCTGGTCTCCTTCAACGCGGCGGAGACCACCTGGGAGTGCCCCTGCCACGGCTCCCGCTTCGCCACGGACGGCACGGTCCTCCAGGGCCCGGCGACGCGCCCCCTGGAACCCAGGGAGCTGCCCGAGGCGTGAGCGCCCGCACGGGACGCCCTGACAGAAGTGCTCGGCCAGGCCTGGCGCCCACGTCACCACGTCCCCTGGGCCGGGCCTCGCGGTGGCGGAAAGCGATTGACGCCGTGGTGTCGTTCGGGGAGCATTCCGGCCCGTGACGACCGACACCGCGATGGACCGGCCCGGCCGCGGGCAAGGCTCCTCGGCGCGCGGGGACCGCCCGCTCGCCCTGATCACCGGTGTGGGCCGCACGGTCGGTATCGGCGCGGGCATCGCCCGCCGGCTGGCCGCCTCGGGCTGGGACATCGCCTTCACCTACTGGACCCCCTACGACGACCGCATGAGCTGGGGCAGCGAGCCCGGCGCGCGGGAGACGATCAGCCGCTCCCTCGCCGAACTCGGCGCCGCCACCACCGCGATCGAAGCGGATCTCGCCGACCCGGACGCCCCGGCCCGCGTCTTCGACGCGGTCGAGAAGGCAAGGGGCGGGGTCACCGCGCTGGTGATGAGTCACTGCGAATCCGTCGACTCGGGGCTGCTCGACACCACGGTCGAGAGCTTCGACCGCCACTTCGCCGTCAACGCCCGCGCCACCTGGCTGCTCATTCGCGAGTTCGGACGCCGCTTCACCGCGGAACGGGGCACCGGCCGGATCATCGGCCTCACCAGTGACCACACCGTCGGCAACCTGCCCTACGGGGCCAGCAAAGGCGCCCTGGACCGCATCACCCTGGCCGCCGCCCACGAACTCGGCCACCTCGGCGTGACCGCCAACGTGATCAACCCCGGGCCGGTCGACACCGGCTGGATGCCCGACGAGGTCCGCGAGCACTGCGTCCGCCGCACCCCGCTCGGCAGGCACGGTACTCCCCAGGACACCGCGCATCTCGTGGACTTCCTCTGCTCCCCGCAGGGCGAGTGGGTCAACGGCCAGCTGCTGATGAGCAACGGCGGCCTCACGTAGGAAGGCCTGCTTTCCCCTTCTGCTCCCCCGCCCCCTCTCGTAACGTCGGCACCGTTTGTTATGGCCATGCCGAAGAAGAGGGTGCTCATGCGCAGACGCCTGCTTCATCTGGTTCTCGCCCCGCTCGCGGGCGTCGTCCTGCTGGCGGCCGGGCAGGCGGGCGCGGCGCCGCCCGGTCCCGGTGATGTCTACCGCCCCGTCCGCGGGCCGGCCGCACCGGCCGAGTACCGGTACCTGCAAAAGACCGTGCCGGGCGAGTCGATCCCCCGCCACGCCCACGAGAACGCCGCCGCGCAGGCGCGTCGGCTGCCCACCACCGGCGGGCGGTGGAAGGCGCTCGGGCCCACCAACATCGGCGGCCGCATCGTGTCGCTCGCGCTCGACCCGAAGCGGGCGGACACGGTGTACGCGGCCGCCGCGAGCGGCGGGATCTGGCGCAGCACGGACGCGGGCCGGACGTTCCGCTCCGCGTGGCCCGACGGCCTCACGCAGGCCATGGGCGCGGTCGCCACCGGCCCGGACGGCGCCCTGTACGCGGGCACCGGCGAGCCCAACCCGGGCGGCGGCAGCATCACGTACGAAGGAACGGGGCTCTACCGCAGCGCGGACGGGGGCCGGCACTGGCGGCGGATCGGTCTGCGCGACTCCGGGGCCATCAGCGCCATCACGGTGGACCCGCGGAACCCGCGCCGCATCCACGTGGCCGCCGCGGGCTCGCTCTACAACGGCGGTGGCGACCGCGGTGTCTACCGGTCGGAGAACGGCGGCAAGACCTGGCGGCGGATCCTGTCGGGCGCCAACGAGTTCACCGGCGCGACCGAGATCGTCGTGCGGGGCAAGCGGCTGTACGCCGTGCTGTGGGACCACCGCCGCACGCCCGCACTGCGCACGTACGGCGGCGTGGGCTCGGGGATCTTCCGCAGCGACGACGACGGCAGGAGCTGGCGGCGCCTCGGCGGCGGACTGCCCCCGCAGGGCCCGGACGTGGGGCGGATCGGTCTCGCGGTCGCGGGCGACAAGGCGTACGCCATCGTCAACCGGACCAGTGGGCCCTTCGAGGGCTTCTACGCCTCCGCCGACGGCGGCGACACCTGGCGGCGCACCCCCGCCGACCAGAAGCTGACGGACTCGCAGTCGACGTTCGGCTGGTGGTTCGGCAAGGTGTGGGCCGACCCGAGGGACGCGGACCATGTGCAGGTCGCGGGCGTGCCGCTGCTGGCGACGAAGGACGGCGGCGCCACCTGGAGCGCCGACGACACCGGCATCCACGCCGACCAGCACGCAATGGTGTGGGACCCACGCAGGCCGGGCCGCGTCTATCTCGGCAACGACGGCGGCGTCTACCGCTCCGACGCGAACGGCGACGGCGGCTGGGTGAAGGCACGGCACGAGCCGTACACCCAGCTCTACAGCGCGGCCATCACCCCGCAGGACACCGGCCGGCTCTCCGGCGGCGCCCAGGACAACGGCTCGCTGCGCTCCTGGGGCGGGCCCCGCTTCAACGAGTACCTCGGCGGTGACGGCGAGGAGAACCTGATCGACCCGACCGACGCGGACCACGTCTTCGCCTGCTACCAGTACGGCAACTGCTTCCGCTCCACGGACGGCGGCGACACCCTCGCCTACTTCGCGGACCGCACGACGTTCAAGCGGCGCAACTGGTTCACGCCCGTCGTCCTCGACCCCGAGGACCCGAAGGTCCTCTACTACGGCTCCGAGGTGCTCAACCGCTCCACGGACGGCGGCGAGACCTGGCGGCCCATCAGCCCCGACCTGTCCGGCGGCCCGGGGCCCGACCCGCTCTACGCCAACTACGGCACGATCACCTCGGTCGCGCCCGCGGGGGACGGCCGTACGGTCTACGCGGGCACCGACGACGGCCGCGTGTGGGTGACCGAGGATCTGGGCGCGCACTGGACGAAGCGGGCCGAGGGCCGCTCCTGGGTGACCCGCGTGGTCGTCGACCCGCGCGACCCCGAGCGCGTGTACACCACCCATTCCGCCTATCGCTCCGGGTCCCACAAGGCGCATGTGTACGCCAGTTCCGACGGTGGACGGCACTGGAAGGACCTGTCGGGCAATCTGCCGGACGCGCCCGTGAACGACCTCGTCCTCGGGCACGGCGGGCGGCTGCACGTCGGCACCGACCAGGGCGTGTTCACGTCCCGCTCCGGCGGTCCGACGTGGTCGCGGCTGGGCCGGGGCATGCCCGCGGTGCCCGTCGACGACATCGAGTACGACGCCGGGCACCGCCGCCTGGTGGCCGCCACGTTCGGCCGGGGTTTCTACGAGCTGACGACCCGCTGACGGCGGCTCCCGGGTGCCTCGTGGTGGATCGGCGTCCGGGAGCCGGTCAGCGGCAGGCCGGTGCCGCCCTGCCGGGTCGCGACGATCTCCGCGGCGATCGACAGGGCGGTCTCCTCGGGGGTGCGGGCGCCGAGGTCGAGGCCGATCGGCGAGTGGAGCGCGGCCAGTTCCTCCTCGGTGACGCCGACCTCGCGGAGCCTGCGCCGGCGGTCCTCGTGCGTGCGGCGCGAGCCCATCGCGCCGACGAACGCGACGGGCAGCCGCAGCGCCGCCGCGAGCAGCGGCACGTCGAACTTGGCGTCGTGGGTGAGCACGCACAGGACCGTGCGGTCGTCCGTCGCCGTGCGGTCGAGATAGCGGTGCGGCCACTCGACCACGATGTCGTCCGCCTCGGGGAAGCGGTCCCGCGTGGCGAAGACGGGGCGGGCGTCGCACACCGTGACGTGGTAGCCGAGGAACTTCCCGGCGCGCACCAGGGCCGCCGCGAAGTCGACGGCCCCGAACACGATCATGCGGGGCGGCGGCACGCTCGACTCGACCAGGAACGTCAGGTCGCTCTCGCAGCGCGCTCCGCTCCGCGAGAGGGCGAAATCGCCGGTGCGGCCCGCCGCGAGGAGGGCACGGCTCTCCCCCGCCACCGTGCGGTCCAGCTCCGGATGGGCGCCGAGGCTTCCCTCGTACGTCCCGTCGGCGCGCACCAGGAGCGGCCTGCCGAGCAGGTCGGCGGGGCCCCGGGTGATCCGTGCCAGGGCCGCGCCCGCCCCCTCGGCGGCGGCCGAAAGGGCGGCGGCGAGGACCGCCCTGTCCGACGCGTCGGCGGCCACCGGGGTGACCAGCACCTCGATGACGCCGCCGCAGGTCAGGCCGACCGCGAAGGCGTCCTCGTCGCTGTAGCCGAACCGCTCGACCGTCGCCCTGCCCTCCTGGAGGGCCTGGACGCACAGGTCGTACACGGCGCCTTCGACGCAGCCGCCGGAGACCGAGCCGATGACCGTCCCCTCGCCGTCGACGGCGAGGGCGGCGCCGGGGCCGCGCGGTGCGCTGCCGCCGACGCCGACGACGGTGGCGACCGCGAAGTCCCGGCCTTCTTGGACCCATTGGTGCAGGTCAGCGGCGATGTCAAGCACTGCTGACGCCCGCCCGGCTCGCCGGGTCCTCGATGACCCGGTCGGGGCGGATCGGCAGGTGGCGGTGGCGGACGCCCGTGGCGTGCCAGACCGCGTTGGCGATCGCCGCCGCGCAGCCCACGATGCCGATCTCTCCGATGCCCTTGATCCCGAGGGGGTCGTCGGGGTCCGGGTCGTCCACCCAGTCCGCCTCGATGGGCGGCACGTCGGCGTGCGCCGCGATGTGGTAGCCCGCGAGGTCGGCGCCGACGGGGGCGCCCGAGGCGCGGTCCCTGACGGCCTCCTCGTGCAGCGCCATGGACAGGCCCCAGGTCATGCCGCCGATCAACTGGCTGCGGGCGGTCAGCGGGTTGATGATCCGTCCGACGGCGAAGATGCCGAGCAGCCGCCGTACGCGTACCTCGCCGGTGGCGACGTCGACGGCGATCTCGGCGAACTGCGCGCCGAAGGAGTGGCGTTCCTTCTCGCTGAGCGCGCCGATGGCGGCCCCGGTGTCGGAGCGCGCGGTGATGCCGTCCGCCGGGATGTCACCGCCGGGGACCAGTTTCTCCCGCAGTTCGCGCGCGGCGAGGGTGATGGCCCAGCCCCAGGAGCGGGTGCCCATCGAACCGCCCGCGATCATCGCGGGCCCGAAGTCGCTGTCGGCGATGTGGAGACGGACGCGTTCCGGCGCGACCCCCAGCGCGTCCGCGGCGATCATGGTGAGCGCGGTCCGCGCGCCGGTGCCGATGTCCGCGGCGGTGATGCGCACGGCGAAGGTGCCGTCGGGCCGCGCCGTCACGGCGGCCGTGGCCGGGCCCACCAGTACCGGGAAGGTCGCGGCGGCCGTGCCGGTGCCGAGCAGCCAGCGCCCTTCACGGCGCACGCGGGGCCGCGGGTCGCGCTCCGCCCAGCCGAACCTGCGGGCGCCCTCGGTGAAGCAGGCCGTGAGGTTGCGGCTGCTGAACGGCAGCCCGGAGACGGGGCCCGCCTCCGGTTCGTTGCGGGCGCGCAGCGCGATGGGGTCCATGCCGCACTTCTCGGCCAGTTCGTCGAGCGCGCACTCCAGCGCGAACGACCCCGGGGCCTCGCCGGGAGCCCGCATCCAGGTGGGCGTCGGCACGTCCAGGGGCACGACGCGGTGGACGGTGTGGTGCGCGTCGGCGGCGTACATGGGGCGGGCGAAGCCGGCGCTGGGCTCGACGAATTCGTGGATGGTCGAGGTGAGGTTCTGCCCCTGGTGGTCCAGGGCGCGCAGCCGTCCGTCGGATTCGGCGCCCAGCCGGACGCGTTGCACGGTGGGACTGCGGTAGCCGACGACGGAGAACATCTGGCGGCGGGTCAGCACGACGCGCACGGGGCGGCCGAGCTCGGTCGCCGCCATCACGGCGGCGACCTGGTGGACGCGCAGGCCCTTGGAGCCGAAGGCCCCGCCGACGTGCTCGGAGCGCACCCGCACCGAGGCCGGGTCGAGCGAGAACAGCTTCGCCAGCTCGTCGGCGACCCAGGCGCTGCCCTGGTTGGAGTCGACGACGTCGAGACGGCCGCCGTCCCAGCGCGCGGTGGCCGCGTGCGGTTCCATCATGCTGTGGTGCTCTTCGGGCGTGGTGTACTCGGCGTCCACGACGTGGGCGGAAGCCCGCAACTCGGCTTCCAGGTCGCCTTTCGCCGTCCGTGTGCCGTCGGTGTCCGGCGTGTAGGTGCCGGGGCGTCCGGCGAAGAACGCGATGTCGTGGGCCTCTTGGTCGTACCGCACCACGAGCGCCTCCGCGGCCTCCCTCGCCTGCTCGGGCGTCTCGGCGACGACGAGGGCCACCGGCCAGCCCGCGAAGGGCACCCGGTCGTGCTGGAAGAGCCCGACGGTGGGGTCGGGGCGCCCGAGGAGCCCCTCGTAACGGGTGTCCACACGCGGGGCGTTGCCGTGGTGCAGGACGGTCAGTACGCCGGGCATCGCGAGGACGGGCGCGGTGTCCACGGAGGTAACACGGCCGCGGGTGACAGTGGACAGCACCAGCCAGCCGTGGGCCAGGCCGGCGAAGGGGATCTCGCCCGCGTAGCGCGCGGCGCCGGTGACCTTGTCCACGCCCTCGACGCGGGTGCGCGGGGCGCCGACGGATCCCGTCACCGCGGTGGGTCCGGTCGTCGTGGTCATCGGTTGGCCTCCTCGGTGAGTTCGCTCAGCAGGGCCACGACGAGGTTGCGCATGAGCGTCACCTTGTACGCGTTGTCGGGCAGGGGCCGGGCCGCGGCCAGTTCGGCGTCCGCGGCGGCGGCGAAGGCCTCGGCGCTCGCCGGGCCCCCGGTCAGCGCCCGCTCGGCCTCGTGGGCACGCCACGGCCGGGACGCGACGGCCCCGAAGGCCAGGCGCGCCTCGCGCACGACACCGTCGCGCACGTCCAGGGCCGCGGCCACGGAGCCGATGGCGAAGGCGTACGAAGCGCGCTCGCGCACCTTGCGGTAACGGGAGCGGGCTGCGACCGGGGCCGGGGGCAGCGTGACGCCGGTGATCAGCGCGCCGGGTGGCAGGGCGGTCTCCAGGTGCGGGGTGTCGCCCACCGGGAGGTAGAACTCCGCAAGCGGCAGCCGGCCCGGTCCTTCGGCGCTCTCGTAGGTGACGGCGGCGTCGAACGCGGCGAGCGCGACTGCCATGTCGGAGGGGTGGGTGGCCACGCAGTGGTCGGTGGCGCCGAGAATCGCGTGGTTGCGGTGTTCGCCCTGGAGGGCGGCGCAGCCGCTGCCGGGCCGGCGTTTGTTGCAGGGCGTGTGCGGATCGGTGAAGTACGCGCACCGGGTGCGCTGGAGCAGATTTCCGCCGACGGTCGCCATGTTGCGCAGCTGCCCGGAGGCGCCGGCGAGGACGGCCTGGGCCAGCGCGGGGTAGCGGCGCCGTACGTCGGGGTGGGCGGCGAGGTCGCTGTTGGTGACGGTCGCCCCGATGCGCAGCCCGCCGCCGTCGGTGGACTCGATGCCGTCCAGGGGCAGTTCGCGCACGTCGACGAGGAGCGCCGGGCGCTCGACGCCGGTCTTCATCAGGTCGACGAGGTTGGTGCCGCCGCCGAGGTAGCGCGCCTCGGGGTCGGCGCCGCGTAAGGCGAGCGCACTGGACACGTCGTGCGCCCGTTGGTAGCGGAAGTCCCTCATACCGCCTCCTCCTCGGTGTGCGCCGCCCGCGCGACCGCCCGCACGATGGACACGTACGCGCCGCAGCGGCAGAGGTTGCCGCTCATCCGCTCGCGGATCTCCTCCGCGGTCAGTTCGGGGACGCCGGCCTCGGGCCGTAGGTCGGCGGTGACGGCGCTCGGCCAGCCCGCCGCGTGCTCCTCGATCACGCCGAGGGCGGAGCAGATCTGCCCGGGGGTGCAGTAGCCGCACTGGAGGCCGTCGAGGTCGAGAAAAGCCTGCTGCACGGGGTGCAGCCGGTCGCCGTCGGCGACGCCCTCGATGGTGGTGATCTCGCGTCCCTCGGCGGCGACCGCGAGTTGCAGGCAGGACAGGGCGCGGCGGCCGTCCATCAGCACGGTGCAGGCGCCGCACTGGCCTTGGTCGCAGCCCTTCTTGGTGCCGGTGAGGTCGAGCCGCTCACGCAACGCGTCGAGCAGGGTGGTGCGGTGGTCGACGGTCAGCGTGTGCTTCTCGCCGTTGACGTGGAGGGTGAGAGCACTGGACGTCGGTGGAGCCATGAGCGGCCTTCTTTCGCGAATCGCGTCGAACGAGGCGGTCCCGGCCACGAGCCGGGAGTCAGGCGCTGGATCAGGAGAAGGTGAGGGAGGGCGGTGGGGGCGCCTCTGCGGGAGAGAGCGGCCCGGGCGAGCGCGCGGCGAGGGCGGTCCGGGAGAGCGGACTGTCCCCGCGCGGACGCGTGCGGCGCTATGGTGACCGTAAGCGGACAGTTGTCCATTAGCTTTCGAACTTAGTGGACAGCTGTCCGCTTAGCAAGACCGAATCGGGCCGTGGGGCGCGGGAGGAGAGCGAGTGGGGCAGCACAAGGACGCACCCTTGCGCTCGGACGCGCAGCGCAACCGCGAGCGCATCCTGGAAGTGGCCCTGGCGGAGCTGACCCGGGCGAGCGACGCGCCGCTGAGCGTGATCGCGCGGAAGGCGGGCGTCGGGCAGGGCACGTTCTACCGCAATTTCCCCAACCGCGAGGCCCTCGTCCTCGAGGTCTACCGCTACGAGGTGCAGCAGGTCTCCGACGCGGCCTGCCAGTTGCTGCACACCCGCCCGCCCGACCAGGCCCTGCGGGAGTGGATGGACCGCCTCGTCCGGTACGCCATGGCCAAGGCGGGACTCGCGGATGCCATACGCCGGGCGACCAGCGCGCTCGGTTCGCTGGCCGGGGTGGGCCCCGGGCCGCTGACCCGGGCCGTGACGCTCCTCCTCCAGGCGAACGAGGAGGCGGGCACCATCCGCCCCGGGGTGACGCCCGACGACTTCCTGCTGGCCATCGCCGGGCTGTGGCAGATCGACCCGCACGGCGACTGGCAGGCGCGGGCGGGGCGCCTGATGGACCTGGTCATGGACGGGTTGCGGGCCGGCGCCCCGGGACGCTGAGTGGCCGCCTTCGGGCGGGGGGGGCGGCCGCCTACGGACGTGAGGTGGCCACCTACGGATGCCGGGCGGTCACCTTCGGGCGCCGGGCGGTCAGCTCCGGGCGCCGGCGATCATTTCCCCGTGCCGAGCAGCGCGAGCAGGTGCGCCGCCCCGTCGCGCAGGGAGGCGGGGGCGGTCGCACAGGTCTTCAGCCGGGTCGCCGTGGCGGTGAGGGACTCCGCGGTGCGGGCGGAGGCGACGCCGGCGACGCGCGGCACGAGGTCCGCGACCAGCGTCTCCGCCTCGCGCCAGTCGCCGGCCGCCGCGAGCGCCGCGAGCAGTTCCGCGCCGAACAGGTCGCGGTAGGAGGGGCCGCCGGGGGCGGTGGCCGCCCGGTGCAGGAGGGGCAGGGCCCGGTCCCAGCGCCGCAGCCGGGCCAGGACCCAGCCCTGATGGCCGAGCAGTTCGGTCTCGTCGAACCACCACGCCCAGGGCGGGTCGTGGCGGCAGGCTCCATCCAGGAAGCGGCTCCCGGCCCGGGAGACCAGCCTCGCGGCCGCACGGTCGCCGCCGAGCAGGGCGACGGCGTGGGCGCGGCGGATCAGGACGAGGGCGGCGACCCTGGCCGGGAGGGGCCGGGGGCCCGGCACCCGGGCGGTGGTCGCGAGGGCGGCGCGGGGGCGGCCGACGTGGGTCTGGAGCATCGCGTGGTTCAGGAGCACGAGGCGGGCCGTCCAGCGGTCGCCGCACAGTTCCGCGAGCGCCAGCGCCCGCCCGTTCGCCCGGTGGGCGCGGCGGTGCTGCCCGGCGTCGAAGAGGATCCAGCCGATCACCTCGGACAACTCCGCGAGCGCGGCGAGCAGTTCGCCGTCCAGGTGCCGCAGCCTCTCAGGCTCGACGGACAGTTCCGGCACGCCCCGTGCGGCCGTGCGCAGCGCGGGCACCGCGGCCCGCGGGCCGTGCTCGGCATCGAGTGCGAGCAGGTGTCGGCACGCGCGCATGACCGTGGGGACCGAGGATGCCTCCTGGTCGCCGCCCCGCCCCTCCATGGCCGTCCCCTCCCCTTGCGTCTCTATTCCGCATGCTCCCATCGGATTTCCGATGGGAGGTATTTATTTCCGCATTGGATAGTTATGTCCGATGGGTCTACCGTCGAGACATCGCCGTACTGACGATCTGAGCACGGAACGTCAGAACCACCAACCCCGGAGGTCTCCCCCATGTCGAAGATCCTTTTCGTTGTCACCGGCGCCGACCACTGGACCCTGGCCGACGGCAGCACGCACCCGACCGGCTTCTGGGCCGAGGAGGCCGTCGCCCCCTACCAGGTGTTCAAGGCGGCGGGCCACGAGATCGTCGTCGCCACCCCGGGCGCGGTGGTCCCCACCGTCGACCAGGGCTCCCTCGCCCCCGAGGTCAACGGCGGACAGGAGGGCGCCGACAAGGTCGCCGCCGCGCTCGCCGACTTCCCCGAGCTCCAGCGGCCGGTGGAGCTGGCCGACGTGGACCTCGCCGAGTACGCCGCCGTCTTCTACCCCGGCGGCCACGGCCCCATGGAGGACCTCGCCGTCGACGCCGACTCGGGCAAGCTCCTCACGCTGGCCCTGGAGATCGGCATGCCCCTGGGTGTGGTCTGCCACGCCCCGGCCGCCCTGCTCGCCGCCACCAAGGCCGACGGCACCAACCCCTTCGCGGGATACCGCCTCACCGGCTTCACCAACGCCGAGGAGCGGCAGGCGGGCTTCGCCGAGCGGGCGAAGTGGCTGCTCCAGGACCGTCTCGTCGCCCTCGGCGCCGACTTCCAGGAGGGCGAGCCCTGGGCCCCGAAGGTGGTCGTCGACCGCAACCTCGTCACGGGCCAGAACCCCGCCTCCTCCGCCCCGCTGGCGGAGGAACTCCTGAAGAAGCTGGCCTGACCCATGGCCACCGACCGGCTCGACGAGGTCCTCGACGCCGCCTACGACTGCCTCAAGCGGTACGGCGCGCGACGCACCACGATGGACGACATCGCCGCCGCCATGGGCGTGTCCCGGTCCGCGGTCTACCAGTACGTACGCAACAAGGACGACGCCTTCCGCCGGCTCGCAGGGCGCCTCCACGAACAGGCGCTCCTGCGGGCCCGGCAGGCGGCCGGGGCGGACGCCCCCTACGCGGAGCGGCTGCACGGCGTACTGGCCGCCAAGCTCGATCTCGTGCTCCAGCTGGCCGGGGACTCCCCGCACGCCACAGAGCTGCTCGACGGCAAGGCCCGGCTGTTCGGCGAGATCTGCACGACGTTCGGCTCCGACCTGCGCGACCTGCTGACCGCGCTGTTCACCGAGGCGGGCACCGCCCCGGGCGTCGAGCCGGCCGAGGCCGCCGACATCTGCGTCGCCCTGGTCGTCGGCCTCGAGCCGATGCCCCGGGCCCGGGAGCTGCTGGCCCCGGCGACCGCCGCTCTCGCGACGGGCCTGCTCGGCGCTCCCCCCACCCCCGGCACCCACCCTCTTCCCCCCACTGATCGAGGAACATCCTGATGACCACCAGCGTCACGCCCCACACCCCCACCGAAGCCGCCACGCTCACCGAGGAAGACATCGCGGCCCTCGTGACCCGGCTGCGCGCCACCTTCGCCACCGGCCGCACCCGGCCCCTCGCCTGGCGCGAGGAGCAGCTGACCCGGCTGCGCGCGCTGTTCACCGAGAACCGCGAGGCCATCGCCGACGCGCTGTACAGCGATCTGCGCAAGCCCCGCCCCGAGGCGAACGGTGCCGAGATCGACCTGCCCGTACAGGAGATCGACCACACGCTGGCCCACCTGGCCCAGTGGCTCGCCCCGCGCCACCTCGACCCGAAGGCGCTCGCCGGACTCCCCGAGGGATCGACGGCGGGGACGCAGTACGAGCCGCTGGGCACCGTCCTGGTCATCGCGCCGTGGAACTACCCGGTCCAGCTCTCGCTGGTGCCGGTCGCGGGCGCCCTCGCCGCGGGCAACGCCGTCATACTCAAGCCGAGCGAGCTGGCCCCGGCGACATCGGCGCTGATGGCCCGCCTGGTGCCGCGGTACCTGGACCCGGAGGCGGTCGCCGTCGTCGAGGGCGGCGTTCCGGAGACCACGGCGCTGCTCGCCCAGCGCTTCGACCACATCTTCTACACCGGCAACGGCACGGTGGGCCGCATCGTGATGCGCGCCGCCGCCGAACACCTCACCCCGGTCACGCTCGAACTGGGCGGCAAGTCACCGGTGTTCGTCGACCGGGACGCGGACGTCACCACCGTCGCCAGGCGCCTGGCGGACGCCAAGTTCCGCAACGCCGGGCAGACCTGCGTCGCCCCGGACTACGTCCTGACCGACCCGGCCACCGCCCGCGCCCTCGAAGTCGCCCTCGCCGAGGCGGTGGAGGGCATGTTCGGTCCCGACCCGCAGGCCAGTGAGGCGTACGGCCGCATGGTCAACGAGCGGCACTTCGACCGGGTGTCCGCGCTGCTCGGCTCCGGCACCACGGTGTTCGGCGGGCGGACCGACCGCGACGACCTCTACATCGCGCCGACCGTCCTGGCCGCCGTGCGGGGGGACGACCCGGTCATGGGTGAGGAGATCTTCGGCCCCGTGCTGCCCCTCGTGGAGGTCGCCGACCTGGACGAGGCCATCGCCTTCATCAACGACCGGGACAAGCCGCTCGCCCTGTACGGCTTCACGGAGAACGAGACCACCCGGCGGCGGCTGGCCGCCGAGACCTCGTCCGGCGGCCTCGGCTTCGGGCTCCCGATGGCCCACCTGCGCGTACCCGAGCTGCCGTTCGGCGGCGTGGGCGAGAGCGGCATGGGCAGCTACCACGGCCCGCACTCGATCGCCGCGTTCAGCCACCGCCGCGCCCGTCTCGACGTGCCGCTCGGCCAGGCCTCGCCCCGCTGACCGGATGAGGGCGGCGACAGCGCCGTCCGCGACGAGGACAGCACGGGTGGCCCCGGGCGGCGCGAGCGCCCTGGGTCACCCGCCGCATCCGCACCCCCCGCACCCGCCGCCCCCGTCCCCGCAGGACGAAGAGCTTCCGTCGCACGACGAGTCGGTGTCGTGCGACGCGCCGCGGCCGGGCGCCGAGGCGCCGCAGCCCGCCACCGCGCCGCCCGCGGCCCAGCTCTCGCCCTCGCCCCGTCGCGGCGCGCTCCGCGCGTCCGTGCCGGGTTTTCGCTCGGGCCTGTTCCTGGCCTTCTCCGCGACGGCGATCACGGCCGCCACAAGCGCGGTCGCCGCGAGCCCCACGGCCCACATGTCCCCCATCACCCTCACCTCACCCCGTCGGTTCCCCCGCCGCCCGGGTCACCGGCCCGTAGCGGGCGGTCGCGGCGCTGGTCACGTGGGCCCAGTAGCGGTCGCCGTAGGACCAGTGCCACCACTCCGTGGGGTAGTTGACCAGGCCCGCCGTGACCAGCGCCGCGCTCAGCGTGCGGCGGTTGCGGCGGGCCGCGGCGCAGATGCGGTCGGCGTCGGTGTAGCACGCGCCGTCGCTCTCCTCGGGGCTGGCGTTCACCGGGGTGCCGAGGTCCAGTTCGGCCCCGTCGGTCGTGCACAGCGTCACGTCGACGGCGGCGCCCGCGACGTGCGGGCCCACCTCCGGCGGTGCCAGCGAGCGGCTCGTCTGCCGGTGCAGGTGCTCCGCCGACCAGTCGGGGTGGGCGTCTCTCAGCTCGGCGGCGTACTCGTCGAAGTACCTGATCTGTAGGTCGAGCGGGCGGTAGCCCTCGGTGACGAGCAGGCGCAGCCCCTCGGGGAGCAGCCGGGCGGCGCGGGCCAGGCGCCAGGCGACGCCCTCGCGCAGTTGGGCGTAGGCCCCGGCGGGGTCGGCGAGGCGCTCGTCGACGTCGACGAAGGGCAGCCGGCGCAGGTCGACGAGCGGTTCGCCGCATTCCTGGACCGGGATGCCGGTGACGCGCGGGTCGCTCATGAGGACGATCGGCGGCATGCTCGGCCCCTTCGTGGCAGGAGTGGCGGGCACAGCTCCGGGGGCGGGCCGTCGCCCGCCCCCGGAGTCCCCCGCCTTCCAGTGGCTTCACACGAGCTACGGCCCATACGGCCGACTTCGCGGTCGTATGGGCCGTGCGAGGCAACAGCGGCCTTTCCCCCGTCGGGTCCCCCGTTGCTGTCGACCCTTTGGTTCCGCCGACATGGAAAGCATGTCGCACACCGCTGCAAGTTCTCTGCAAATCCGCGCCAAGCGGTCCGTGCCCCGGCCGGGCGGGTCACCCGGCCGGTTCGGCCAGCTCCCGGGCCTCGTACGCGGCGAAGACCTCCCGTGCCTCGGCGCGCAGCGCGAGCGCCCGTGCCCGGTCGCCCTGTGCCTCGCGCGCCGTGGCGAGGTCGCGGAGTGTGCGGGCCCTGGGCAGGGGCAGTTCCAGGGCGGCCCAGAGGTCGGCGGCGGCGGTGAGGTGTTTCTCGGCGGCTTCGGGACGGCCCGCCGCGAGGTCGCATTCGCCGAGGGTGCGCAAGGCGAGCGCCTCGCCGAAGCGGTCGTGGTGCGAGCGGCAGGTGGCGAGGACGTCCCGCAGGTCGACGGCCGCCTCGGCCCATCTGCCCCGCCGGAAGCGGCACTTGGCCCGCGCCTGCACCGCGTACGCCGACATCAGCGGGTCGCCGAGCGCGTGCAGGAGGTCCACCGCGCGGTCCGCCAGCTCCTCCGCCCGCTCGTAGGCGCCGAGCGCCCGGTGCACGAGGCTGAGCGAGCGCAGGGTGAGCGCCTCGCCGCGGCGGCTGCCGAGCCGGCGGTAGGCGCGCAGCGAGGCGTCGAGGTGGGCGAACGCCTCCTGGTGTTCGCCCAGTTCGAGGTGCACGGTGCCGGCGAACCGGCAGGAGAGCCCGAGTCCCGGGTCGTCGCGCAGGGCGCGGAAGCCTTCGACCGCCTCGGTGAGCACATCGAGGGCGCCGCGTAATCTGCCCGCCTCGCGCAGGGCGCTGCCGAGGCCGGCGAGGGCGGCGGCCCGGCCGCGCGCGTCGCCGAGTTCGGCGCAGAGCCCGGCCGCCTGGCGGAAGTAGTCCTGGGACTCGGCGAAGCGGTCCTGTTCGTAGCGCAGTTGGCCGAGCCCGATGAGCAGCAGGGCCTCACCGGAGCGGTCCTCGGCGCGGCGGGCCGCGGCGAGCGCCGCGTCGTGGCTGCGCCACCAGGCCTCGAAGCGGTTGCCGACGGCGTACGCGGACGAGCACAGGGCCGCGGCGGCCTCGCAGGCCAGGGTGTGCAGGTCGTAGGCGGCGGCGCGTTCGACGGCGGCGGCGAAGGCGTCGGCCTCCGCCTCGAACCAGGCGGCCGGGTCGGCGAGCGCCCGCCTGGTGGCCTTGGGGCCGACGGGACGCACGAGGTGGCGCAGGGCGTCGGAGGCGGCGCCGACCGGGCCGCCCGAATCGAGGAAGCCGCGGTGCAGTTCGACCGCTCCGGAGGGGGTCGCGGAGGCGACGCGGGCGGTGAGCCACAGCCCGGCGCCCAGCGCCCTGCCGAGGGCGGCCGAGCGTTCGGCGGGCGAGTCCTCGGCCTCGGCGCGTTCGGCCGCGTAGACCCGCACGAGGTCGTGCGGCCGGTAGCGGGCCTGTCCGGCGCGGTCGACGGCGGTGCAGTGCAGCAGCTGGGCGTCGATGAGCTGCTCCACGACGCGGTCCGCCTCGGCCTCCGGCACGTCGAGCAGGGCCGCGATCACCCAGGAGGCGACGTCGGGCGCGGCGAGCAGGCCGAGGCGGCGCAGCGCGGTGCGGGCGGGGGCGTCCAGGGCGCGGTAGCTCAGGCCGAGGCCGGCGCGGACCTCCAGGTCGCCGACGGCGAGTTCGTCCAGGCGGTGGTGTTCGTCGGCGAGCCTTTCGGCGAGTGCGCGCGCCGTCCAGTGTCTGCGGGTGGCGAGGCGGGCGCCGGCGATGCGCAGGGCGAGCGGGAGGCCGCCGCACAGTTCGACGACGCGGCGCACGGCGTCGGGCTCGTCGCGCACGCGCCGCTCACCGGCGATCCGCGCGAGCAGCTCGGCGCCGGGCCGGGTGTCCAGCACGTCGAGTTCGGTGCGGTGGGTGCAGGGCAGGGCGCCCAGGCGGGCGCGGGCGGTGATCAGTACGCCGCAGGTGGCGCTGCCGGGGAGCAGCGGCCGCACCTGTGCCTCGCTGCCCGCGTCGTCCAGTACGAGGAGCAGGCGGCGCCCCGCGACCAGGCTGCGGAAGAGGTCCCTGCGCTCGGCGTCGCCCTCGGGCGGGTCGGCGCCGAGGGCGCGCAGCAGGCGTCCGAGCACCTCGCCGGGGGCCACGGGGTCGGTGGCGCCGCGCAGTTCGGCGTAGAGCTGCCCGTCCGGGTAGGCCTCGGCGACCCGGTGCGCGGCGGTGACACCGAGGACGGACTTGCCGACGCCGCCGGGCCCCGTCACGGCGACGACGGGCATGGCCTCGCGCGTTGGCGGGCCCGTCAGCGCCGCCCGGATCTCGGCGAGCTGTTCCTCGCGTCCGGTGAAGTCACCGATGGCGGGCGGCAGGAGAGCGGGGGCGGGCGGCGGGCCCGGGTCGTGGGAGCGGGCGGGGGGCGGGGCGCCGGGGGCGGCGGCGGTCGGGGCGTGCTGGGCGGCGGGCAGCAGTTCCTCGTCCGCCCGCAGGATCGCCTCGTGCACCGCCCGCAGTCCCGGGCCGGGGTCGATGCCCAGCTCCTCGGCGAGCACTTCGCGGCCCTCCGCGTAGACGGCGAGCGCGTCGGCCTGGCGGCCCAGCCGGTACAGGGCGAGCATCAGCTGGCCGCGCAGGCGCTCGCGGGTGGGGTGGGTGGCGACGAGGGCGGTGAGTTCGGCGACCAGTTCCGTCTCGCGGCCCGTCTGGGCGAGGTCGGCGGCGATGCGCTCCTCCAGGGCCGCCTGCCGGGCCTCTTCGAGCTGGTCGGCCATGGCCCGCAGCGTCTCGCCGATGCCGCCGAGTGCGGGACCCCGCCACAGGGCGAGGGCCTCGCTCAGGAGCCGGGCCGCGCCGGCGTGGTCGCCCTCGGCCGCCGCCCGCCGGCCGAGGGCCGTGAGCCTCTCGAACGTGGCGCGGTCGACGACCTCGGCGTCCGCGTGGATCAGATAGCCGGGCGGTTGTGTCTCGATGACGTCGGCGGACAGGGCGCGGCGCAGCGCCGAGACGTACGACTGGATCAGGGACCGGGCGGTGTCGGGCGGGTTGTCCCCCCAGATCGCGTCGATCAGGGCGTCGGCGGAGACGACTCGGCCCGGCTCCAGGAGCAGGGCGGCGAGCAGCGCCCGGGGCTTGGGGCCGCCGAGGGCCAGACGACGGCCCTCACGCCACGCCTCGACCGGCCCCAGCAAGCGGTAGTGCATGTCCGTGTCCACGCCCATCTCCATGGGTCCTCAGCCCCGCACCGCCCCCCGCTCCCCGAATCCTCGCTCCCCGGCCCCTCACCCTGATCGCGCCCCCGATCGACTGGTCATGGTACGTCCGCTCGGTGCCGACTCCATCTGGTGCACAGGGAATCAGCCATGCGTGACCATGCCGGGCGCCCTGGACCCGGGGCCCGGGTTCAGGGGAGAGTGCGCGCGGCATGTCTGCGCGCTCGGGGACGAGCGGTTCTCCGCAAGGAGCAGGTCGTCGGCCCGGCGACGTACGTCACCTCGGCCGACGACCCGTGCGTGCTCCGCGGGCGCCGCTGACGGCGTGCGCCTCAGGCGCCGCTGGCGTCGAGCATGTCCGCGCGCTCGACGATCTTCACGCGCTCGCGGCCCTGCGGCTCGCCCAGCGCCTTCTCGGCGGCGTCGAGGCGGTACCAGCCCTCCCAGGTGGTGAAGCGGACGTTACGCTCGGTGAGGAAGGCCTCCACGGCTTCCGGGGCGGGCGCCTGGGGCGTGTGCAGGCGGCCGTTCTCGCGGTCGTCCAGGAGGCTGGCGACCGTCTCGTTGGCGTCGCCCTTGGTGTGGCCGATGAGGCCGACGGGCCCGCGGCGGATCCACCCGGTGACGTACGTCGAGCGCAGGTGCTCGCCGGTCTCCTCGATGACGCGGCCCGCCTGGTCGGGGACGGTGCCCGAGGCGACGTCCCAGGGCAGCTTGGGCAGTTCGTCGGAGAGGTAGCCGACGGCGCGGTAGACGGCGCCGAGGTCCCAGTCCTTGAACTCGCCGGTGCCCTTGACGTTGCCGGTGCCGTCCAGGGCGGTGCGCTCGGTGCGCAGGCCGACGACCTTGCCGTCCTCGCCGAGGATCTCGACCGGCGACTCGAAGAAGTGCAGGAAGAGCTTGTGCGGGCGGTCGCCGACGTCGCGGATCGCCCAGTTCTCCAGGGTCTTGGCGACCATGTCGGCCTGCTTGTTGCCGCGCCGCGTGGCGATCGAGCCGTCGTCGTAGTCGATGTCCTCGGGGTCGACGATGACCTCGATGTTCGGGGAGTGGTCCAGTTCGCGCAGCTCCATCGGGCTGAACTTGGCCTGTGCGGGGCCGCGGCGCCCGAAGACGTGGACCTCCAGCGCCTTGTTCGCCTTGAGGCCCTCGTACACGTTGGCCGGGATCTCGGTCGGCAGCAGCTCGTCGGCCGTCTTGGCGAGGACGCGCGCCACGTCGAGCGCGACGTTGCCGACGCCGAGGACGGCGACCTTCTCCGCGTCCAGCGGCCAGGTCCGCGGCACGTCGGGGTGGCCGTCGTACCAGGACACGAAGTCCGCGGCGCCGAAGGAGCCGTCGAGGTCGATGCCGGGTATGTCCAGGGCGCGGTCGGCCGTCGCGCCCGTGGAGAAGATCACCGCGTCGTAGAAGGAGCGCAGGTCGTCCAGGCTGATGTCGCGCGGGTAGTCGACGTTGCCGAACAGGCGGACCTGGGGCTTGTCGAGCACCTGGTGCAGGGCCGTGATGATGCCCTTGATGCGCGGGTGGTCGGGGGCCACGCCGTAACGGATCAGACCGAAGGGGGCCGGCATCCGCTCGAAGAGGTCGATCGAGACACCGGGTTCGACGGCCACCGCGGACTTCAGCAGCGCGTCGGCGGCGTAGATCCCTGCCGGGCCGGCTCCGACGATGGCGACCCGCAGAGGGCGAGGCATGTTCAGGTTCCCTTCGAGCGGTGATCAGGTAATCACCGGGAAGCCTAAACTGAGGCAAGCCTAAGTAAGTAGCCGGGTCGGGTTTATGACCCCATAAGGCTGCCTTATGGGTCGTCCCGGGCGTCGGCGCCCGGTTCGGACAGCGGCCCGCGAGGGCCGCCCGAGCCGGGCGCCGCGCTTGACCTGCGTGGACTCCGAGGACCGGAGCGGAGCAGGCCGAACGGATCAGGCCAGGTCGAACCGGTCCAGGTTCATGACCTTGTCCCACGCCGCGACGAAGTCCTTGACGAACTTCTCCTTCGCGTCATCGCTCGCGTAGACCTCCGCGACCGCGCGCAGCTCCGAGTTCGAGCCGAAGACGAGGTCGGCACGGGTACCGGTCCACCTGACCTGGCCCGTGGCGAGGTCGCGGCCCTCGAAGGCGTCCTGCGCCTCGGAGGTCGACTTCCACTCCGTGCCCAGGTCGAGGAGGTTGACGAAGAAGTCGTTGGTCAGCACCCCGGGGGTGGCGGTGAAGACGCCGTGCCGCGACCCCTGGTGGTTGGCGCCGAGGACGCGCAGACCGCCGACGAGGACCGTCAGCTCGGGGGCGCTCAGGGTCAGCAGGTTGGCCTTGTCGAGCAGCAGGTACTCGGCGGGCAGGCGATGGCCCTTGCCGAGGTAGTTGCGGAACCCGTCGGCGGCCGGCTCCAGCGCGGCGAACGACTCCACGTCCGTCTGCTCCTGCGTCGCGTCGACGCGCCCCGGCGTGAAGGGCACCTCGATGGCGAGGCCGGCGTCCTTGGCGGCCTGCTCGACGCCCGCGGCGCCGGCGAGCACGATGAGGTCGGCGAGCGAGATCCGCTTGCCGCCGCTCTGCGCGGAGTCGAAGCTCTCCTTGATCCCTTCGAGGGTGCGCAGCACCGTGGCCAGCTGGTCGGGCTGGTTGACCTCCCAGCCGCTCTGCGGCTCCAGGCGGATACGCGCGCCGTTGGCGCCGCCGCGCTTGTCGCTGCCGCGGAAGGACGACGCGGAGGCCCACGCGGTGGACACCAGCTGGGAGACCGTCAGGTCCGAGGCGAGGACCTGGGCCTTGAGGGCGGCGACGTCGGCCGCGTCGACCAGCTCGTGCGTGCGCGCGGGCAGCGGGTCCTGCCACACCAGCGTCTCCTGCGGGACCTCCGGGCCGAGGTAGCGCGCGACCGGGCCCATGTCGCGGTGGGTCAGCTTGAACCACGCGCGGGCGAAGGCGTCCGCGAACGCGCCGGGGTCGGCGAGGAAGCGGCGCGAGATCTGCTCGTAGGCCGGGTCGAACCGGAGCGAGAGGTCGGTCGTGAGCATCGTCGGGGCGTGGGACCTCGACCCGTCGTGGGCGTCGGGGACGGTCCCGGCGCCGGCGCCGTCCTTCGGCCGCCACTGGTGCGCGCCCGCCGGGCTCTTGAACAGCTCCCACTCGTATCCGAAGAGGATCTCGAAGAAGCTGTTGTCCCAGGTGGTCGGCGTGTTGGTCCAGATGCCCTCGAGGCCGCTGGTGATCGTGTCGGCGCCCTTGCCGGTGCCGTACGAGTTCTTCCAGCCCAGCCCCTGCTGCTCCATCGGGGCGGCCTCGGGGTCGGCGCCGACGTGGTCGGCGGGGCCCGCGCCATGGGTCTTGCCGAAGGTGTGACCGCCCGCTATCAGGGCGACGGTCTCCTCGTCGTTCATCGCCATCCGGCGGAACGTCTCGCGGATGTCGCGGGCCGCGGCGATCGGGTCCGGGTTGCCGTTGGGGCCCTCGGGGTTGACGTAGATGAGGCCCATCTGGACCGCGCCGAGGGGGTTTTCCAGCTCGCGGTCGCCGGTGTAGCGCTCGTCGCCCAGCCAGGTGGTCTCGGGGCCCCAGTAGACGTCCTCGTCGGGCTCCCAGACGTCCGCGCGGCCGCCGGCGAAGCCGAAGGTCTCGAAGCCCATCGACTCCAGGGCGACGTTGCCGGTGAGGATCATGAGGTCGGCCCACGAGATGCTCTGGCCGTACTTCTTCTTGACCGGCCACAGCAGGCGGCGGGCCTTGTCGAGGCTCGCGTTGTCCGGCCAGCTGTTGAGGGGCGCGAAGCGCTGCTGTCCGGCGCCGGCGCCGCCGCGGCCGTCGCTGATGCGGTAGGTGCCCGCGCTGTGCCAGGCCATGCGGATCATGAACGGGCCGTAGTGGCCGAAGTCGGCGGGCCACCAGTCCTGGGAGGTGGTGAGGACCTCCGCGATGTCCCGCTTCACGGCCGGCAGGTCCAGGGAACCGAACGCCTCGGCGTAGTCGAACTCCTCGCCCAGCGGGTTGGCCACGGCGGGGTTCTTGGCGAGGATCTTCAGATTGAGCCGCTCCGGCCACCACTGGCGGTTTCCGCCTCCCTGGGTGGGGTGCGGGGCGCGCGTGTGCTCGACCGGGCAGCCGGACACCTCCTCCGGCTTCGGGTCGGTGACGATCGCGTCATGGTTCTCGGTCATGGGAATCCTTCCGGACGGGGCGGATCACGATGCTCGAAACTGCGGACGGTCGCGTCCACGAACCTGGCCCGGGTCAAGTCACGTACTTTTCCCCGCTGTTGCCCTGACTCTTGGCCGACGGCCGGATCCGATCCTACGATGGACCTAGTCCAAGTCAATACGACAGACAGGCCCGTACGAAGTCATTTCTCGGACGACGCACAGTAAGGCTGGTGGCCATGAGTGACCTGGTGCAACGACTGCGCGGACGCGGCTGGCGGATGACCGCCCAGCGCCGGGTGGTCGCCGAGGTGCTCGACGGCGACCACATCCACCTCACCGCCGACGAGGTGCTCGCGCGCGCCGCGGCCCGGCTGCCGGAGATCTCGCGCGCCACGGTCTACAACACGCTCGGCGAGCTGGTCTCGCTCGGTGAGGTGATCGAGGTGACCACCCACGGCCGCGCCAAGCTCTACGACCCCAACGCCCGCCGCCCCCACCAGCACCTGGTGTGCGCGGACTGCGGCACGATCCGCGACGTGCACCCCGGGGGCGACCCCCTACGCGACCTGCCGGACTCCGAGAGGTTCGGCTACGCCGTCTCGGACGTCGAGGTGACCTACCGCGGCCGGTGCCCCGAGTGCGCCCGCACATGACACGGGCGCGGCCGGGCTGTTCCGTGCCCGGCCGCGCCCGTCCCGAGGACCGTCAGGGCGCCATCTCGTACGCTCCGGCGAGGGACTCGACGGTCTCCCACACGCGCGCCGAGCGGGCGTCGTCGACGACCGGCCGCCGTACCGCGCCCAGCGCCCAGCGCTGCTGCTCCTCGGTGGCCGAGTCCTTGCCGTGCAGTTCGACGGCGTGGGCGGAGAAGTCGCGCACCAGGACGGCGAACAGCTCGTCGAGGACGTCCCCGTCGAGACCGGTCAGGCGTGCCTGCTCCAGGATCAGCTGGCCGTGCACGACGAGCGCGAACAGCTGCCCGACGGCGAGCAGCAGGTCCAGGTCGCGGCTCTGCGCCTCGTCGGGGGCGGCGCTCGTCACGAACTCGCACAGCGCGTCGGCCTGCTCGCGGAAGCGGGCGACGTTCGCCACCTCGGCGTAGGTGTCGAAGGCGGTGCGCCAGTTGTGGAAGCGGATGGCGCCGAGGCCGCGGGCGGGGCCCTGCCGGAAGAGGAAGGCGTCGTCGGCCGCGTCGAGGCGGGTGGGCACCGGCGGGTGGGCGACCGGGTCCAGCAGGTGGTTGCGCAGGAACTTCAGGATGAGCGCGAGGTTGACGTGGACCGTGCCCTCCAGCTTGGGCAGGCCGCGGATCTCGATCGCCGCCTGCGCGAAGTAGTTGTCCTTCTCGAAGCCCTTGGCGGCGATGACGTCCCACATCAGGTCGATGACCTTCTCGCCCTCGGTGGTCACCTTCATCTTCGTCATCGGGTTGAAGAGGAGGTAGCGGCGGTCGTCGGGACCCGCGGAGCGGAAGTAGTCGACGGCGCGGTCGCTGAACAGCTTCATGCCGACGAGGCGTACGTAGGCGTCGGTCAGCTCGCGCCGCACGTGCGGGAAGTCGGTGACGGGCCGGCCGTAGAGGACGCGGCCCCGGGCGTGCGTGACGGCCTCGTACATCGCGTGTTCGCAGATGCCGATGGAGGCGGTGCAGAGGTTGAACTTGCCGACGTTGACGGTGTTGAGGGCGGCGTCGAAGGCCGCCTTGCCGGTGTGCAGGATGTCGTCGGGCGTGAGCGGGTAGTCGTCGAGGCGGAACTCGCTGACGAACTTCGAGGAGTCGACGACGTTCTTCACGAGGTGGTACGCGGGGTGGCGGCTGTCGGCGGCGAAGAAGACGTAGCCCTCGGGGCCCTCGATGTCGGTGCGGCGGCCGAAGACGGACACCAGGCCGGCGGCGTTGCCGTTGCCGATGTAGTACTTGGAGCCGCTCGCCCGGAAGCCGCCGTCGCCGTCGGGCGTGAGAAGCATGTCGGTGGAGTAGATGTCGGCGCCGTGGGCCTTCTCGGACAGGCCGAAGGCGAAGACCTCGCCCTGTTCGAGGAGTTCCGCCGCCCGGGTGCGGGCCGCGGCGTTCTCGCTCTGCCAGACCGGGCCGAGGCCGAGGACGGTGACCTGCCACGCGTACCAGTAGTCCAGGCCGTAGAAGCCGAAGATCTCGTTGAGGGCGGCGATGCGGGCGGTGTCCCAGCGCTTGTCCGGGTGTCCGTCGGCGGCGGACGCGGGCGTGAGGAACGTCGCGAACAGCTTCTCCTTGGCGGAGAACTCCAGGAAGTCCGCCAGCCAGGCGCGCGAGCGGTAGTCCTCGATCAGCCTGCGCTTGCCGCGGGCCTCGAACCAGTCGACGGTCGCGCGCAGCAGCCTGCGGGTCTCGGGGTCGAAGTGCGTCGGGTCGTAGGTCCGGGGGTTGAACAGCAGCGCGTCGGCCATGAGGGGTCGCCTTTTCCTGGTCGGGGGTCGGGATGGGTGGCCCGGTTCAGCCCTGGGGGCCGAGCCGGTGGAGGGTGGCGATCACGTCGTCGAGCCAGTCGAGCGTCATGCGTTCGTACGCGATGCCGCCGCGCAGCACGACGTGCTGGAGTTCGCGCCCGGCGTCGGGCGCCGCGGGAGCCTGTGGGCCGGTGAAGTCGCGCCGCTCGCCCGCGAGGTAGCGCGCGAGCCGGTCGGCGTGCTCCTGGCGGTGCCGCTCGACCTCGCGGATCAGTGCGGCCGGGTCGTCGAACGCCGCGCCGCGGATCTTCACGGCCAGCTCGTGCCGGACGCTCTCGGGCGCGATGGGCTCGTGCAGCCACGCGGTCAGGGCCGACCGCCCGGCGGCGGTGACGGAGTACTCCTTCTTGTCCGGCCGGGTCTGCTGCGCCACCGCGCGGGCGTCGATCCAGCCGTCGCCCTCCATGCGCTTGAGGACGCGGTAGATCTGCTGATGGGTGGCGGTCCAGAAATAGCCGATGGACCGCTCGAACCGCCGGGCCAGCTCATAGCCGGAGCCCGGCTTCTCCAGCAGCGAGACGAGGATCGCGTGCTCTAGCGCCATGCGCCGATCCTTCTATGCAATTCGTTGCATAGACAAGCGGCACCGGCCCAGTGAGACACGGCTCACCTGCGAGATCGCCGACCCGTCGCGCCGGCGGCCCCGGTCAGCCGAGGAAGCTCAGGCGGACCTGGCGCTCGGGGTTGTCGACGTTCGTGTCGACCAGGCACACCGACTGCCAGGTCCCGAGCTCCAGGGACCCGGCCACCACCGGCAGGGTCGCGTGCGGCGGGACGAGGGCCGGCAGGACGTGGTCGCGGCCGTGGCCGGGGCTGCCGTGGCGGTGCTGCCAGCGGTCGTCGGCGGGGAGCAGGGTGTGCAGCGCGGCGAGCAGGTCGTCGTCGCTGCCCGCGCCCGTCTCCAGGATCGCGACGCCCGCCGTGGCGTGCGGCACGAAGATGTTGAGCAGGCCGTCACGGCCGGCCGCCGCCTCGCGCAGGAAGGCCTCGCAGTCATGCGTGAGGTCGTGGACCGTCTCGCGGGAACCGGTGGTGACTCGCAGGACTCGGGTGGTGAACGCATCGGACATACCCCCATCCTCCCCCATCCCGCCTCTCGGTCTGCGATACCGGGCGTCCGTCTTTCGAGACGCCATTGACCCTGCGCGCAAGGCGTGGCTACGTTCTGCGGCATGTCGCGATCAGCCCTGCTCATCACGCGCGGTCACATCGACCTGCTGCGGGTGGCCTCCTCCGCGTGTCGCCGCGGCCGCTGACGCCTTTTCACGGCTTCGCCCTCCTGTTCTTCGCCGTTGTCCCGGCCGGTCGGCCCACCCCTTCGCCTCTTCACTTCTTCCCGCTCCCCCTCTTCCGGTCCGCCGTGCTCCTCGCGGTCACCGAGCGGGGGCGAGCGGCCGTACGCGCCGTACGTCTGACGCGCGTACGCCGATCTGAAGCGCGCTGAGACCCGCCACCGCCGCCGGCTCCCCCTGCCCCGCCATGGAGCGCCTGTGAGCATCAGTCATGCGTCACCGCACGCCTCACCCGACATTTCCGTCATATCCAAGACATCGCCACCTGGACCCGGACCGGACCCCGCTCCGGCACTCGAACGCCTCGTCCCCTCCTCCAGCCGTCGCGCCCTCGTCCCCCGCTGGCTCCGCCGCACCTCGGGGCCGGTCCTTCTCCTCGCCGTCTGGCAACTGCTCAGCGCCACCGGCGTGTTGGCCGAGGACGTGCTGGCCTCGCCCGGGACCGTCGCCCGGGTCGGCGCCGAGCTGGTCTCGGACGGATCGCTGACCTCCGCCATGGGGGTCTCGCTGCGGCGGGTCGCCGTCGGGCTGCTGCTGGGCACGGTCACCGGCGCGGCCCTCGCACTGCTCTCCGGGCTCTTCCGCGTCGGGGAGGACCTCGTGGACGCGGGGGTGCAGATGCTGCGCACCGTGCCGTTCGTCGGGCTCATCCCGCTGTTCATCATCTGGTTCGGCATCGGCGAGACACCGAAGATCGCCATCATCGCGCTCGGCGTCTCCTTCCCGCTCTACCTCAACGTGTACGCGGGCATCCGGGGCGTCGACACGCAGCTGATCGAGGCCGGGGAGTCGCTCGGCCTGTCGCGGTGGGGGCTCGTGCGGCACGTCGTCCTGCCGGGCGCGCTGCCCGGCGCCCTGACGGGCCTGCGCTACTCGCTGGGCATCGCCTGGCTGGCGCTCGTCTTCGCCGAGCAGGTCAACGCCGACTCCGGCCTCGGCTTCCTCATGGTCCAGGCCCGTGACTTCCTGCGCACCGACGTGATCGTGGTGTGCCTGATCGTCTACGCCTTCCTCGGCCTCCTCGCCGATCTCCTCGTCCGCACCCTCGAAAGGCTGCTGCTGCAATGGCGACCGACGTTCACCGGCCGGTGACCCCCGCGGCGGACACGGCACCGGCCGTGCGCGTGGAGGGGCTCACCCGCACCTTCGACGGCCGTGCCGTCCTCGACGACCTGCGCCTCGACGTCCGCCCCGGCGAGTTCGTGGCGCTGCTCGGACGCAGCGGCTGCGGCAAGTCGACGCTGCTGCGCGTCCTCGCCGGCCTCGACCGCGACATCACGGGCACCGTGCTGGTGCCGCGCCGCAAGGCCGTCGCCTTCCAGGCGCCACGGCTGATGCCCTGGAAGCGGGTGTGGCGCAATGTGCTGCTCGGCCTGCCGGGCAGGCCCGAACGCGCCGTCGCCGAGCGGGCGTTGGCCGAGGTGGGCCTGGAACAGCGGGCGAACGCCTGGCCCAGGACGCTGTCCGGGGGCGAGGCCCAGCGTGCCTCACTGGCCCGCGCGCTGGTGCGCGAGCCCGATCTGCTGCTGCTCGACGAGCCGTTCGGCGCGCTCGACGCCCTCACCCGCGTCAGGGCGCAGCGGCTCGTCGCCGAGCTGTGGCAGCGGCGCGGTTGCGCGGTGCTGCTCGTCACGCACGACGTCGAGGAGGCGGTGCTCCTCGCCGACCGGGTCCTCGTGATGGACGCGGGCGTGATCGCGTACGAGACCCGGATCGGCCTGGAGCGGCCGCGCGGGATCTCCGACCCCCGCTTCACCGCGCTGCGCGAGGAGTTGCTCCAGCGGCTCGGCGTCGAGACGCCCGCCGGGACCGCCACCACCTGAACCGCCCCTGTGCCCCATCCGACGACCCCTGTGCCACATCCGACGATCGGAACCACCACCATGCCCGGAAACAAGACCATGCGACGGCCCCGCCACGCCCCGGCCGCTCTCCTGCTCCCTGTGGCCATGCTGCTCGCCGCCTGCTCCGGCACCTCCGCCGCCGGCACCTCGGTGGGCGGCTCCGGCGGACGCGTCGACGGCCAGGGGTCGCTCACCCTGAATGTCGGTGACCAGAAGGGTGGCTCGGAGGCCGTGTTGCGCGCGGCCGGGCAGCTCGACGGCCTGCCGTACAAGATCCGCTGGTCGACCTTCACCTCGGGACCGCCCCTCCTGGAGGCCGTGAACGCCGGGGCGGTCGACGTCGGCGGGGTGGGCAACACGCCGCCGGTGTTCGCGGCGGGCGCGGGCTCGAAGATCTCCGTGGTCGCGGCGACGCGCGGCACCGCGGCGGGCGAGGCGATCCTCGTGCCGAACGGCTCGCCCCTGAAGGCGCCGCGCGACCTGAAGGGGGGGTCCGTGGCCGTGGCCCAGGGCTCGTCGGCGCACTACCAGTTGATCGCCTCCCTGGAGAAGGCGGGCCTCGGCCTGAAGGACGTCGAGGTCAAGTACCTCCAGCCGGCCGACGCGCTGGCGGCGTTCACGAGCGGCAAGGTGGACGCCTGGGCCGTCTGGGACCCGTACACCTCGCAGGTGCTGCGGGGGAAGAAGGGCCGTGTCCTGACCGACGGGGACGGCGTCGTGAACGGCCTCGGCTTCCAGGTGGCGGCGCCCGGCGCGTTGCGGGACAAGAAGAAGTCCGCTGCCGTCGCCGACTATCTGCGGCGCCTGCGCACCGCACAGGAGTGGGTGTACAAGCACCCCCGGGCGTGGGCGAAGGTCTGGGCGAAGGACACCGGCCTGCCCTACGGTGTCGCGTTGGACGCCGTCAAGCGGACCAACGGCACCCGGATCCCGGTGGCCGTCGACAAGAACGTCGTGTCGTCCGAGCAGGAGATCGCCGACACCTTCGCCGGGCTCGAGCTCATCCCGCGCCGCGTCGATTTCGGCGACTTCGTCGACACCCGGTTCAACGGCGATCTGCCGCCCTCCACCAGCGAGCCGCGCACCTACCGCGAGGAGTCCTGACCGTGAACGTCCATCTCCACTGGTTCCTGCCGACCGGCGGCGACGGCCGCACCCTCGTGGACCGGCACGCGTACACCGACGGCGGCATCACGCGCTCCCGCGTCACACCGGTGAGCGGCGTGCGAGCCCCGGACATCGAGTATCTGGCGCAGATCGCCAAGGCGGCCGAGCAGTTGGGTTTTGAGGCGGTGCTCACGCCGACCGGCACGTGGTGCGAGGACGCCTGGCTGACGACGGTGGCGCTCGCCCAGCACACACGGCGGCTCAAGTTCCTCGTCGCCTTCCGCCCGGGAGTCCTCTCCCCCGTGCTCGCCGCGCAGATGGCGGCGACGTATCAGCGCATCACGCGCGGCCGCCTGCTGCTCAATGTGGTCACGGGCGGCGACTCGACCGAACAGCGGCGGTTCGGCGACCACCTGGACCACGATCGCCGCTACGCCCGCACCGATGAGTTCCTCTCGGTCGTACGAGGGGTGTGGAGCGGCACGCCCTTCGACTTCACCGGCGAGCACTACCAGGTCGAGGGCGGGCTGACCGCGCTGCCGCCCGATCCGCTGCCGGAGATCTTCTTCGGGGGGTCGTCGGCGGCGGCCGGCCCGGTCGCGGCGCGGCACACGGACGTGTACCTGACGTGGGGCGAGCCGCCGGGGCAGGTCAAGCAGAAGATCGACTGGATCCGGGACCTCGCCGAGCGGGAGGGGCGCACGGTCCGCTTCGGCATCCGCCTGCACACCATCTCCCGCGACTCGGCCGCCGAGGCCTGGGCGGTCGCGGACCGGCTGCTGGACGACCTCGACCCGCAGACGGTCGCCGCGGCCCAGGAGGCCCTCGGACGCAGCGAGTCGGTGGGCCAGCAGCGGATGCTCGCGCTGCACGGCGGCTCCCGCGACCAGTTGGAGATCGCGCCGAACCTCTGGGCCGGGGTGGGGCTCGTCCGCGGGGGCGCGGGCACCGCCCTGGTCGGCAGCCACGCGGATGTCGCGGACCGGATCGAGGAGTACCACGCGCTCGGCGTCGAGCACTTCGTGCTGTCCGGCTATCCGCATCTGGAGGAGGCGTACTGGTTCGGGGAGGGCGTCATCCCCGACCTGGCTCAGCGCGGCCTGCTGCACCGGGCGGTGCCGGACGTCCCTTCCGCCGGGGCCCCTGTCCTGCGGACACCGGGCGCGCCCCGGTAGCGGGGAAGATCCCGGACCCCGGGGAAGTTAGTAGAAACGTGAACGACATCGGGGTACGAGACGCGGTCGCCGGAGCGGTGGCGCAGGACGTGGACGTGGTCGTCGTGGGCGCGGGGCAGGCGGGCCTGTCCGGCGCCTACCACCTGCGGCGGGTCGGCTTCGAGCCCGGCCGGGACTTCGTGGTCCTCGATCACGCGCCCCGGCCGGGCGGCGCCTGGCAGTTCCGCTGGCCTTCCCTGACGTACGGGAAGGTGCACGGCATGCACGCGCTCCCCGGCATGGAACTGACCGGCGCCGACCCCGAGCGGCCCTCGTCGGAGGTCGTGGGGGCGTATTTCGCGGCGTACGAGAACCGTTTCGACCTGCGGGTACGGCGCCCCGTGGACGTGCGCCGGGTGCGCGAGGGCGAGAACGGGCGGCTGCTCGTGGAGACCTCGGCGGGTGCCTGGTCGGCCCGTGCGCTGATCAACGCGACCGGCACCTGGGACCGGCCGTTCTGGCCGCGCTACCCGGGCCAGGACACCTTCCTCGGCCGGCAGCTGCACACGGCGCTCTACCCGGGGCCCGAGGCCTTCGCCGGGCAGCGGGTGGTCGTCGTCGGCGGCGGCGCGTCCGGCACGCAGCACCTGATGGAGATCGCCCCGTACGCGGCCGGGACCACCTGGGTCACCCGGCGCCCGCCGGTGTTCCGCGAGGGGCCGTTCGACGCGGACCGGGGCCGCTCGGCGGTGGCCATGGTGGAGGAGCGCGTCCGTCGGGGGCTGGCGCCGCGCAGTGTCGTGTCGGTGACGGGCCTGCCGGTGAACGACGCGATCCGGCGGGCCCGGGCCGAGGGGGTCCTCGACCGGCTGCCGATGTTCGACCGGATCACGCCGACCGGCGTCGCGTGGGACGACGGGCGCCACGTCGAGGCGGATGTGATCCTCTGGGCCACGGGCTTCCGTGCCGCGATCGACCACCTGGCGCCGCTGCGGCTGCGCGAGGCCGGCGGCGGCATCCGCATGGAGGGCACCAGGGCGGCCGCCGACCCCCGCGTCCACCTGGTGGGGTACGGCCCCTCGGCCAGCACGATCGGCGCGAACCGCGCCGGACGCGCCGCCGTACGCGACATCCAGCGGCTGCTGGCGGGAGCCCCGGCGGCGGTGTGAACCCCCGCCCCCTCCGGGTGCTCGCCCCTCAGGAGTTCTGCTTGTTGAACTCCACGACGTTCTTCTGGTGCTCCTCGAAGTCCGCCGTGAAGCGCGTGTCCCCCGGCTTGACCGTCACGAAGTACAGCCAGTCCCCCGCGGCCGGGCTGACCGCCGCCCGCATCGCCGCCTCACCGGGATTGCCGATGGGCGTGGGCGGCAGCCCCATGCGGGCGTAGGTGTTGTAGGGGCTGTCGACCTTCGTGTCGCGGTCGCTGGTGGCCAGCGTGGAGCGGTTGAGGGCGTAGTTGATGGTGGAGTCCATCTGGAGCGGCATGCCCCGGTCCAGGCGGTTGTAGATGACCCGGGCCACCTTGCCCATGTCCTGCTTCGAGCCCGCCTCCGCCTCGACCATGCTGGCGATGGTGACGGTCTGGTAGACGTTCACCGTGTTGCGCTCGGCGCCCGCCGTGACCTGGCCGCCGCCGAACTTCTTGTTGGCCGTGTTCACCATGTACGACAGGACGGACGCCGGGGTCGACCGCGAGTCGATCGGGTACGTCGCCGGGAAGAGATAGCCCTCGGGGTTGCCGCCCGCGTCGCGGGGGAGCTTCAGACCGGCCTTGGGCACGGCCTTCTTCGTGGTGCCGGGCGGCACCTTCAGGGCCTTGTCCACGGCCGCGTACACCTGGGTGGATCGCCAGCCCTCGGGGATGGTCAGGGTCTGGGGGTGCGCGTCGTCGTCCGGGAGCAGCAGCGGCACCGCCACGGCGGTGGCCGCCACGACGGCTCCGGTCGCGATCAGGGCGATCCGGCCCCGCCGCGTCAGTCGAATCGTGCCCCGTCGCGGAGTCTTGGTCTGCATGGGGGCACATTAACCCGTAAATAGTCTTATTCCCGACATATATCTAGGTTGTCGGCTCCAGTTGGGCGTCCCTGCGGACCAGGGCGGCGTACCGCCCGTCGCGGGCCAGGAGCTCCTCGTGCGTGCCGCGCTCGGCGGTGCGCCCCGCCTCCAGGACCACGATCTGGTCGGCGCCCCGGACGGTGGAGAGCCGGTGGGCGATGGTGAGGGTGGTGCGGTCGGCCGACAGGGCGTCGATGGCCTCCTGCACGGCCCGCTCGGTGCGGGTGTCCAGGGCGCTGGTCGCCTCGTCGAGGATGAGGACCGGCGGGTCGCGCAGGATGGTGCGCGCGATGGCCAGGCGCTGCTTCTCGCCTCCGGAGAAGCGGTGGCCGCGCTCGCCCACGACCGTGTCGTACCCGTCGGGCAGGGAGGCGATGTGGTCGTGGATCTGGGCGGCCCGGGCCGCGGTGACCAGCTCCTCGTCGGTGGCGTCGGGCTTGGCGAAGCGGAGGTTGTCGGCGACCGAGGCATGGAAGAGGTAGGTCTCCTGGGAGACCACGCCGACGGCCCGCGCGAGGGTGTCGAAGTCCAGATCGCGCACGTCGACGCCGTCGAGGGTGACGCGGCCGCCCGTGACGTCGTACAGCCGGGGGACGAGGTGGCTCAGGGTCGACTTGCCCGAGCCGGTGGCCCCGACGACGGCCAGGCTGCCGCCCGCGGGTATCGCGATGTCGATGCCCTGGAGCGTGGGCGCGGACTTCTCGTCGTAGCGGAACTCGACGTCCTCGAAGCGGACCTCGCCCCTGATCGCGTCGAGGCGGACCGGCCGGGGCGGCTCGGTGATGTCGACGGTCAGGTCCAGGTACTCGAAGATGCGCTGGAAGAGCGCGAGCGAGGTCTGGATCTGCACGCCGGTGGAGAGCAGGCTGACGGTCGGCCGGAACAGGCCCTGCTGGAGCGACACGAAGGCGACGAGCGTGCCGATCGACACGGTCGGGCCGCCCAGCTGGAAGGCCAGGCCCGCGCTCCAGTAGATGACGGCGGGCATGGCGGCCATGACGATCGAGATGACGGCCATGCGCCAGCGCCCCGCCATGTTCGACCGGATCTCCAGGTCGACCAGCCGCTCGGACTCCTCCGCGAAGGACCGGGTGAGCGAGTCGGCGCGGCCCATCGTGCGGCCGAGGACGATGCCGCTCACGGAGAGCGACTCGGTGACGGTCGCGGCCATCACCGCCATCTGCTTCTGGCGCTGGGTGGCGATCTTCTTGCGCTCACGGCCGACGCGACGGCTGATCCACACGAACACCGGGAGCAGCAGCAGCGAGACGACGGTCAGCCGCCAGTCCAGGGCGAGCATGGCGACGACGGTCGCGATCACGCTCGTGAGGTTCGAGACCAGGGAGGTCGCGGTGGAGGTGACGGTCGCCTGCATGCCGCCGATGTCGTTGGCGATGCGGGACTGGACCTCGCCCGTGCGGGTGCGGGTGAAGAAGGCCAGGGACATGCTCTGCAGCCGGCCGTAGACGGCCGTGCGCAGGTCGTGCATGACCCGCTGCCCCACGGAGGTGCTGATCAGGGTCTGCAGGACCCCGAAGACGCTCGTGACCACCGCGCTCAGGATCATGCCGAGCGCCAGCAGGCTCAGCAGGCCGGTGCGCCCCTGCGGGATCGCTGTGTCGAGGATCTCCCTCAGGAGGAAGGGGGTGGCGACCGAGACGAGGGAGGCGGCGCAGACCAGCAGGCCCACGATCGCGAGACGGCCCCGGTAGGGGCGGAAGAGGCGGAGGATGCGGCGCAGCTGCCGCGGCGGTTCCTGGCCGGGGGCCTGGGGCGGCGGCGTCCAGGTGGGTTCGTCGTGACGCATGGGCTCCTACGGGAGGTCGGACGGTGCTCTTCGGGGAGCATAGCTCACTGTTACCTATACTCACAATGCACTAGGTCCTGATAATGTTCCCGCCATGCGTACCCCGGACTTCCCGTCATGAGCGCCCCGGACACCGACGGCCCCCTCGCCGAACAGCTGCTGCGGCTCACCCGCAGGCTGCACCGCATCCAGAAGCACCACCTGGGGCCGGTCGGCATCACCCCGGCCCAGTCCCGGCTGCTGCGCACCCTCGCGCACTACGAGGCGCCGCCGCGCATGGCCGACCTCGCGCAGCGCCTGGAAGTGGTGCCCCGCGCGGTGACGAGCCTGGTGGACGCCCTGGAGTCGGGCACCTTGGAGTCGGGCGCCCTGGTGCGGCGCGTGCCGGATCCGAGCAATCGCCGGGTCATCCGGATCGAACTGACCGATGCGGGGCACAGTGCCCTCAAAGAGCTGCGCGCCGCGCGCCGGGCCGCCGCGGAGGAGATCCTGGCCCCACTGACCGCCGAACAGCGCGAGGTCCTCGGCGGACTGCTGACCGCGCTGCTGGACGACCCGGAAGGCCGTTGCTGACGCGCCGGAAGGACCGGAAGGCCGTTGCTGGCGCGCCGGAAGGACCGGAAGGCCGTTGCTGGCGCGCCGGAAGGACCGGAAGGCCGTTGCTGACCCGCGGGAAGGGGTCGTCATCGGCTCGTCGCCGCCGTCGAGGGAGAGCCCATGCCGCTGCTGGAGCCCGAGCCGGACGCCCTGCGCCCCCCGGCGCGCGCCGCGGGCCCGTCACCGGACCGGGTGCCGGATTACGGGGCCGCCGGCACCCCGGAGCCGCTGCGCCGCGAACTGACCGCGCTGCTCGGCGCGGACAAGGTCCTCACCAAGGTCTCCGACCTGGTGCGGTACGCGTCCGACGCGAGCCCCTACCGCTTCGTGCCGCGGGTCGTGGTCGTCCCCGAGGACATCGACGACGTATCGGCCGTCCTGTCCTACGCGCACGGCAAGGGCCGTGAGGTCGTCTTCCGCGCCGCGGGCACCTCGCTCAACGGCCAGGCCCAGGGCGAGGACATCCTGGTCGACGTGCGCAAGCACTGGGCGGGCGTCGAGGTGCTCGGCTCGGGCGAGCGGGCCCGCATCGGCCCCGGCACCACGGTCGTCCGCGCCAACGCCGCCCTCGCCCGCTTCGGCCGGGTGCTCGGCCCCGACCCGGCGAGCGCCGTCGCCTGCACCATCGGCGGCGTCGTCGCGAACAACGCCTCGGGCATGACCGCGGGCACCACCCGCAACTCCTACCGCACGGTGGCCTCGCTCACCTTCGTCCTGCCCTCGGGCACGGTCGTGGACACGGGCGAGCCGGACGCCGACGAGCGGCTGGCGCACGCCGAGCCCGCCCTGTGCGAGGGGCTGCTCGCGATCAAACGCGAGATCGAGGCGGACCCGGAGCTGGTGGCCCGCGTCCGCGCCAAGCACCAGATCAAGAACACCAACGGTTACCGCCTGGACGCCTTTCTCGACGGTGCGACGCCCGTGGAGATCCTGCGCGGTCTGATGGTCGGCTCGCAGGGCACCTTCGGCTTCATCTCGGAGGTCGTCTTCGACACGCTGCCGCTGGAGCGGCACCTGAGCGCCGCGCTGCTCTTCTTCCCCTCGCTGCCTGCGGCCGCGGCGGCGGTGCCGCTGTTCAACGCGGCGGGCGCGCTCGCCGTCGAGCTGATGGACGGCAATACGCTGCGTGCCTCGGTCAGCGTGCGCGGGGTGCCGGCCGACTGGGCCCGGCTCCCGAAGTCGGCGGCCGCGCTCCTGGTGGAGTTCCGGGCGCCGGACGAAGCGACCCGGGAGGCGTACGAGGCGGCGGCCGCCGAGGTGGTGCGGCGGCTCGAACTGATCGCGCCGGTCCCGTCCGTGACGAACACCTTCACGCGCGACGCGCGGACGATCGGCGGCTACTGGACGGCGCGCAAGGCGTTCGTCACCGCCGTCGGCGGCGCCCGCCCCGCGGGGACCACGCTGATCACCGAGGACTTCGCGGTGCCACCGGGCCGGCTCGCCGAGGCCTGCGAGGCACTCCTGGACCTCCAGACGCGCCACGGCTTCGACGCCGCCGTCGCGGGCCACGCCGCGCACGGCAACCTCCACTTCCTGCTCGCCTTCGACGCGGCGCTGCCCGCCGACGTGCGGCGCTACGCCGCCTTCATGGACGCGTTCTGCCGACTGACCGTGGAGCGTTTCGACGGCTCCCTGAAGGCCGAGCACGCCACGGGCCGCAACATCGCCCCCTTCCTGGAGCTCGAATGGGGCCCGAAAGCCACGGAGTTGATGTGGCGCACCAAGCAGGTCATCGACCCGGACGGCGTACTCGCCCCGCGCGTGGTGCTCGACCGTGACCCCAAGGCCCATCTGCGGGGCCTGAAGACCATCCCCAAGGTGGAGCCCCTCGCCGACCCCTGCATCGAGTGCGGCTTCTGCGAACCCACCTGCCCCAGTGGTGACCTGACCACAACGCCGCGTCAACGCATCGTCCTGCGCCGCGAGATGATGCGCCAGGCGCCGGGCTCCCCGGTCGAGGACGGCCTGGTGGAGGCGTACGGATACGACGCCGTGGACACCTGCGCGGGCGACTCGACCTGCAAACTGGCCTGCCCCGTCGGCATCGACACGGGCGCCCTGATGAAGGACTTCCGGCACGCGCGGCACTCACGGCGCGAGGAGCGGGCGGCTGCGTTCGCCGCGCGCCACTTCAAGGGCGTCGAGGCGGCCGCGCGGCTCGCGGTGGCCGCCGCGGACCGGATCAACGACCGCCTGCTCACCGCGGTGACCCGCACCGCCCGCAAGGCCGTACGCCCCGACCTCGTCCCGGAGTGGCTGCCGGGGATGCCCGGCGCCGCGCCGCGCACCCTGCCCCGCACCGCGCGCGCGGGCGCCGCGGCCGTCTACTACCCGGCGTGCGTGAACCGCGTCTTCGGCGGCCCCGGCGACCGTTCGCTGCCCGAGGCGGTCGTGGCGGTCTCCGCGCGCGCGGGCAGGCCCGTCTGGATTCCCGGGGACGTCGCCGGGACGTGCTGCGCGACGATCTGGCACTCCAAGGGGTACGACGCCGGCAACAGGGTCATGGCCAATCGCGTCGTCGAGGCGGCCTGGGGCTGGACCGCGGGCGGCCGGCTGCCGCTGGTCGTCGACGCCTCGTCGTGCACGCTCGGCATCGCACAGGAGGTGGTGCCGTATCTGACGGCCGACAACCGCGCCCTGCACCGGGAACTGACCGTCCTCGACTCCGTCGTCTGGGCCGCCGACGAGCTGCTCCCCCACCTGACCGTGCACCGCACGATCGCCTCCGCGGTCCTACACCCCACGTGCTCCACGCACCACCTCGGGGACGAGCCGCAGCTGCGCGCCGTCGCGGAGGCCTGCGCGGACGAGGTGGTCGTGCCCGACGACGCGGGGTGCTGCGCGTTCGCGGGCGACCGCGGCATGCTCCACCGGGAACTCACGGAGTCGGCCACCCGCAAGGAGGCCGCCGAGGTCACCGCCCGCCCCTTCGACGCCCACCTCTCGGCGAACCGCATGTGCGAGGTCGGCATGGACCATGCCACGGGTCGCGGGTACCACTCCGTACTTCTGGAACTGGAGCGTGCGACGCGCCCGCTCCCCCGCGTGTGACTGTGGGTCTGCGGGGCCTCGCTCCCGGACCTCACCCCTGGTGCCGTGCGATCCGCGCCTCAGCTCTGGCGCCGTGCGGTCCGGATCTCCCTGCGGAGAAGTCCAACTCCTCGACCACTTCCGTCTCTTGCGTCCCCGTCGCGGCCCCCTCAGGGTGGCTTCCGCCCCAGTGGCGGAGACCACCCGACATAAGGCTACGGAGGTCCGATGCACGACGAGAACGCGACACCGACCCCTGACGGCGCCCCTCCCGAGGAGAGCGCGGCGGGAACGACGAGCACACCCGGAGACGGCCGCTCGCGCCGCGCGGTGCTGCGCACGGCGGGGCTCGCCGGGGCCGGGCTCGGTGTCGGCGCCTTCGCGGGCGGCGCGGCACATGCCGGTACGCCGGCAGCCGCCTCCACCGGCGCCGCCGCCGAGGACGCGGGGCAGACGCCGGCCCGCAAGGGCAGGACGATGATCGGCGTGCCGTTCCAGCGGCGCTCCACGGTACGGGTCGGCATCGTCGGGCTCGGCAACCGCGGCGGCTCCATGATCGACCTGTTCCTCGCGATTCCCGGTGTCCGCGTCGTCGCCCTCTGCGACCCGGTCAAGGAGAAGGCGGCGGCCGCCGCGCAGAAGGTCACCGCCGCCGGTCAGCCGGCCCCGGCGACGTACACCAAGGGCGAGCACGACTACGAGAACCTGTGCCGGCGCGGGGACATCGACTTCGTGTACGCGGCGACGCCCTGGGACTCCCACTTCGCCATCTGCAAGTCGGCGATGCTGGGCGGCAAGCACGTGGGCGTGGAGTGCCCCCTCGCCATGCGTCTGGACGAGCTGTGGGAGCTGGTGGACCTCTCGGAGCGCACCCGCAGACACTGCATGCAGCTGGAGAACTGCTGTTACGGCAAGAACGAGATGCGGGTCCTGCGGATGGCGCACGCGGGCAAGTTCGGCCGGCTGCTGCACGGCGCGGGCGCCTACAACCACGATCTGCGCGGCCTGATGTTCGACCCCGACTACTACGAGGGGCCGTGGCGCCGCCTGTGGCACACCCGGCTGCGCGGTGACCTCTACCCCAACCACGGCTTCGGCCCGGTCGCCAACTACATGGACGTCAACCGGGGCGACCGTGTCACCCACATATCCAGCTTCGGCACTCCCGCGCTCGGCCTCGCCGAGTACCGCGAGGCGCACATGCCGGCGGGCGACCCGAGCTGGAAGGAGACGTACATCGAGAGCGACCGCACCATCAGTCTCGTTCAGACGGCGAAGGGGCGGGTCATCCGCCTGGAGCACGACGTCTCGACACCGCACCCCTACAGCCGCGTCAACAGCCTGGGCGGCACGAAGGGCGTCTTCGAGGACTACCCCGCCCGCGTCTACCTCGAACCGGACCACACGGACGACAAGTGGGCCGACTTCTCCGAGTACGCCGATTTCGACCACTGGCTGTGGAAGGAGCACGCCGACCCGCCGGGGGGCCACGGCGGCATGGACTACATCATGATCTTCCGGTTGATGCAGACCATGCGGCTCGGCCTCGTCCCGGACTTCGACGTGTACGACGCCGCGACGTGGACGGCACCCGTGCCGCTGAGCCACCTGTCGATCAAGGCGAAGGGGGCGCCGCAGGCGATCCCCGACTTCACTCGTGGGCTGTGGGAGAGGGAGCGTCCGGGGGTGGACTCGCCGAAGCCGAAGCCTGACGCGTAGGCGTACTTGCCGGCTTCGGCGTGACCCCCTGGGCCGTCGGGGCGTGGGCCGTGGGCCGTGGGCCATTGACGGTGGCCGTGGGCCGTGGGCCGTGGGTCGTGGGCCAGCTCAGCAGCGCAGTCGGTCCTCCGTCAGTACGCCCTGCACGGTCGCCAACGTACGGTCGTGGCAGCCCGTGTCGCCGTACTGCCGATAGCGCTCGCGGGAGGTGCCCACGGCGTGCCGCTCCTCGCGGGGCACCTGAGTGAGGTACGACGCGTCGCCCTCGTACCGGTCGTCGGTCACCGACCCACCCACACGCCGGTGGCCGCGCGTCACGACCTTCTCGGCACGGTCACCGAGCGAGATTGCGGTGCGCAGCCGGTCTCCCGTACCGAGCGTCGTGGTGCCGTCCATGGTGTACGTGCGATCGGTGCGCACCGCCCCGCCGCCCGTCGTGACCGTCTCGCGGTCGGTCCAGGTGGCCTGGAGCGCGTCCAGCGACTCGCCGTCGGTCCAGCGGTGCGCGGAGGTGGTGGCGAGGGTGCGGGTCACGGTCGTGGCGACGCGGCCGTGCGAGGTGTTCACGTACCCGGAGACGCTCAGCCGGTGGCCGCCCCTGGTGTCGAGCCGGTGCGCGACCTCCCCGGAAGCGGGTGTGTACGTGGACGTGTTCGTGGGGGCGCCCTCCCGATGGCGGGTCAGGGCGCCGGTGACGTGCTCGCGCTTCTCGTCCTGCCAGACCAGCACGTTCGCCGGGGTGCTCCAGCCGGCCCGCGCCTTCGGTACGCCGACGACGGAGACCTTCACCTCGTGCGGGCGGCCGTCGTTGAGGAGCCCGGCGAACGGCGTCAGGTCGTACTCGACGGGCTTGATGTCGAAGGCGCGGGGGCCCGGGATCACGTACCAGAGGAACGGGTTGGACCAGCCGCCGGTCCACACGGTCGGGAACGGCGCGGCGACCCCGGCCAGTCGTCCGTCGACCTTGATCTGGACCTCGCGGTAGGGGCCGTCGTCCGCTGTGCAGGAGTAGGGCGCGGTGTCGGGCACCGTCAGGTACCAGTACTCCTCGCAGCCGCCGCCGGAGCCGGTCGCGTAGACCTCGGCGACGATGCGTTCGCTGTTGCGCGGGGTGGTGAGGGCGGCGCCGTCCCTCACCGCGTCCCCCAGGGGGAGGACGCGGTCGGGCGGCGCGTTCCCCGCCTCGGCCTTCACCCCGGCCGCCTTTTTCTTCGCGTAGAACGTCAGTGTGACCTTGACGTCGATGATTCCCGTGTAGGTGTCGTCGACGACGTTCCCGATGAGCATCTCGACCGTCTGGTCGTGCCCCAGCGTCTCGCTGTAGCGGGTGACGTCCTTCTCGACGGACCAGGCGATGCCCTCGGGGGACGGCTCCGGAGTGGAGGTGCGGAACACCTCCACGCCCCCGATGCGCAGATAACCGAGCCGGTCGTACTGCCGCCCCTTGACCTTGCCGTCCAGACGCAGCACCACCTTCTCCCAGCGGTCACCGCACTCCTCGGGAGGCGTGTAGCGCCCCTGGAAGGGCGTGAAGTCCTTGAACCGCGCCTCGGCGACCGTCACCGCACAGGACTTCGTGCGCGGCTTGGGGACCGGGGGCGCGGCGGTGAACGGGTCGTGCCAGTCGGTGCCGAACTCGGCGGGGGGTGTGGTGACGGCCGTGGCCGTGGCCTGGCCCGTGCCGAGGAGTGCGCTCGCGGCGAGAGTGAGTCCCGCGAGCATGGACATGACGCGTCTTCTCATGGAGGTGTTCTATGGGGCAGTCGTCGTGCACCGCAATGGGGCCTCGGCCCCACTGATATCCGTGCTCACGCCTGCGTCCCCGCGGCCTCCATGGCCGCGTTCACGCCTTGAGGTTCGCCTTGTCCCCCATCACCACGACCGGGTGCTGCTTCGGGTCCAGGGTGCGCAGCAGGTACTCCATGGCCGACTTGGACAGGCTCACACAGCCCGATGTGCCGCTGCCGTGGTCCATGTGCAGCCAGATGCTGCCGCCCTTCGCCTGCCCCTGCGGGCGCGTCGGGTCGTTCGGCGGGGTGCCCTTGGCGCGGTTGTAGTCGATGGCGATGACGTAGTCGAAATCGTGCCAGTGCGTCTTGGGCCAGTAGTGCGGCGCCTGCATGGAGGACGACTTCGTGTACGGGAACTTGGACCCCGGGTCGGCGAGGACACCGCCCGCGTCGCTGAGCGTGAACACTCCGACGGGGCTGCGCTTGTCGTTCTCGCGGTGGTCGGTGGTCCAGCCCTTCTTGCCGTTGTGGGCGGACCAACTGCGGACCTTCGACCAGGTGGCGTCCTTCTCCCCGCGTTCGGCCCGTGAGGGCTTTGCGGCTTTCGCGGCCTTCGTGTAGAGCACGACGGTCGACTTCGCCGAGTCCTCACCGTCGCCGTACACGGCGAGGACCTGCCGGGAGTCCGCGGGAATCCGCGCCTGCAGGCGGTCGCCGACCGCGGGGATGCTCTTCAGGCCGGTGGCGCGCCGGTCGGCGCCCCCCGCCCCGCCCGCTCCCCCGGCTCTGGTGTCGTCCTTCGTCTTCGCCTGTGACGAGCCGTCGCTCCCACAGGACGTCAGAAGGACACCGCAGGCCGCTGCCGCGACCACCGCTCGCACCGCACCGGCTATACGCATCCGCCCATGGTCGCATCCGGCGTCCGGTTCCCCCGCCCGGCCTCGGAGCCGACGCGAGGTTCGGAGCCGATTCTTTACCCCCGGCCGGAAAACCGTTTGCCTCGGACCACCGTCCGAGGCGAACCTTTCACAGCTCGTCACCGCCGCCCGCTTCCCCTGGCCCGAGCCCGACCGTGGTCTCACGTGCGAGATCTCGTCGCCTCGCGGCCCACCCGAGCCGACGGCAGCCGCTCCGAGTCCTGGGACGTCATGCAGATTCGCGATCTTCCGTATTCCGACCCCGGCCTCCCTGATGTCCGGTCAGGGCCACGCTTCCTGTGGTGGCTGGGCCGCAACCAACTCGGGGGGCAGCTGAAGTCCCTCGCCTGGGGCCTGCTGCACTTCACCTCCATCGCGGGCCTGCCCTACATGGTCGGCCTCGCCGTCGAGGCCGTACTCGACCGGTCCGGGGCACGGCTCGCCCTCGCGGGCATGCTGATCGGTCTCCTCGGCGTGGGGATCGCGCTGGGCGACACGATGCTGCACCGCACCGCGGTGACCAACTGGGTCACGGCCGCGGCCCGCGTGCAGCAGCTCCTCGCCCGTAAGACCGCCCGGCTCGGCTCCGCCCTCACCCGGCGCGTCGCGGCCGGTGAGGTCGTCGCGGTCTCCACCGGAGACGTCGAGAAGATCGGCTGGTTCGTGGAAACCCTGTCGCGGTTCGCCGCGGCCGCCCTGACAGTCGTCCTGGTCTGTGTCGGCCTCCTCGTCTACCAGCCCGCGCTCGGCGTCGTCGTCACCGCCGGGATGCCGGTGCTCGCGCTCGCCGTGCTCCCTCTGCTGCCGCGCGCCACCCGGCGGGCCGACTTCCAGCGCGAGAAGGCCGGACGGGCCACCGAACTGGCGTCGGACACCGTCGCCGGTCTGCGGGTCCTGCGCGGCATCGGCGGCGAGGAACTCTTCCTCGACCGCTACCGCCGCGCCTCGCAGGAGGTCCGAACGGCCGCGGTGCGCAGCGCCCGCATGTGGGCGGTGATCTCGGCCACCCAGGTCCTGATGCCGGGGCTGCTGCTGATCGCGGTCGTCTGGCACGGCGTGCATCTGGCCCGCGAGGGCCGGATCACCGTCGGCGAACTGGTCACCGTCTACAGCGCGGTGATGCTGCTCAACTACCCGCTGCGGCACTTCGAGGAGATCGCCATGGCGTACTCCTTCTCCCGCCCCTCCGCGAAGCGGGCGGCACGGGTGCTGGCCCTGGAACGCACGGCTGAGCCCATGGCCGGTTCCGGTGCGGCGCGGATGCCGGAGCAGGCCTCGGGCCGGACCTCGGGGCAGGACCGGGAACACGCCCCGGGCAGGCCCTTCGGCCCGGCCGAGCCGCCGCCTGCCGAGGCAGCCGGTGACGTCGTGGGTGGAGGGCGCGCCGCACGCCCGTGGCCGGGCGGCGCCCGGGCCACCGGCGACCTGTACGACCCCGTGACCGGGCTCCTCGCCCCGGCCGGCCGGTTCACCGCCGTGGTCTGCGGCGACCCGGACGAGGCGGGCAGAATCGCCGAACGTCTCGGCGGCCACCCGGCCTTCGAGGAGGCCTCGGGCCTGCCGTCCGTACGCCTCGGGGACGCACCGCTCGACGGCCTGCCGCTGTCCGCCGCCCGTACCGCCGTCCTGGTCCAGGACAAGGATCCCGTGCTGCTCTCCGGAACGCTCCGTGACCTCCTCGACGTGCCCGCCTCGGGGGCCGTCACCCCCGAGGAAGCGCTCGCGGCCGCCCAGTGCGCGGACGTACTGACCGCCCTCGCCCAGGCCTCGGTGGACGACGACCCGATGGCCGCCCACCTCACGGAGCGCGGCCGCTCCCTCTCCGGAGGCCAGCGCCAGCGCCTCGCCCTGGCCCGCTCGCTGGTCACCGACCCCGAGGTCCTGGTACTCGACGAGCCGACGTCCGCCGTCGACTCGCACACGGAGGCGCGGGTCGGCGACGGCATCCGCCGGCTGCGATCCGGACGCACCACCGTGGTGCTCACCTCCTCGCCCCTGCTCCTGGACCGCGCCGAGCGGGTGGTCTTCCTGGCCGGCGGCGAGGTCACGGCCGTGGGCTCGCACCGCGAACTGGTGCACGCCGAACCGCGATACCGCGCGGTCGTGACCCGCGAGACCGACGACGAGCGCGCCCGCGCGGACGCCCTCACGGCATTCGACATCGAGGAGACGGCATGATCGGCCTGGCGCCACCGGAGTACGACCCGGCGGCCCCGACGACCGCGGACACCCTGCCCATCGGCGCACCCGCGACCGTCCGCGCTTACGTACGCGACCTGTTCCGACGCCACCGCCGGGCCTTCCTGCTGCTCATCGCGGTGAACACACTCGCCGTGGTCGCCTCGATGGCCGGCCCGTACCTTCTCGGCGACCTCGTCGAGAAGGTCTCTCACGGTGCCCGCGACCTCCATCTGGAGCGCACCATCGGCCTGTTCGCGCTCGCCCTCGCCGTGCAGGCCTACTTCGTACGGGAGGTGCGGCTGCGCGGGGCGATGCTCGGCGAGCGGATGCTGGCCGATCTGCGGGAGGACTTCCTCGTGCGGTCCGTCGGGCTGCCGCCGGGTGTCCTGGAGCGCGCGGGGACGGGCGATCTGCTCTCCCGGATCACCACGGACATCGACCGCCTGGCCAACGCCATGCGCGAGGCCGTTCCGCAGCTCGCGATCGGCGTGGTGTGGGTGGCGCTGCTGCTCGGCGGCCTGGTCGTGACCGCGCCGCCACTGGCACCCGCGGTCCTCGTCGCCGTACCGCTCCTCGTCGTGGGCTGCCGCTGGTACTTCAAGCGGGCGGGCGCCGCCTACCGTTCGGAGGCCGCCGGATACGCCGCCGTGGCCGCCGCCCTCGCGGAGACCGTCGACGCGGGCCGCACCATCGAGGCCCACCGGCTCGGCGAGCGCCGCATCGAGCTGTCCGAACGCCGCATCAAGGAGTGGACCGCATGGGAGCGCTACACCCTCTACCTGCGCTCGGTCCTCTTCCCGGTGATCAACTTCACCCACACCACCGTGCTCTGTTCGACGCTGATGATCGGTGGAGTCTTCGTCCTCCAGGGCTGGATCGGCGTGGGCCAGCTCACCGCGGGTGTGCTGATCTCCCAGATGCTCGTCGACCCCCTGGGGATCATCCTGCGCTGGTACGACGAGCTGCAGGTGGCGCAGGTGTCCCTGGCCCGGCTCGTCGGCGTGCGCGACATCGAGCCGGACGCGGGTGACGCGTCGCTGGTCCCCCATGGCCGTGACGTCCTCGCGGACGACGTGCACTTCGGCTACCGCGAGGGCGTGGACGTGCTGCGCGAGGTGTCCCTGGCCGTCGAGCCCGGCTCGCGCGTCGCCCTCGTCGGCCCTTCGGGCGCGGGCAAGTCCACGCTGGGGCGGCTCCTCGCCGGCATCTACGGCCCGCGCACCGGGCAAGTGACGCTGGGCGGCGCCGCGTTGTCGGACATGCCGGCCGAGGAAGTGCGTTCCCATGTGGCGCTGGTCAACCAGGAGCACCACGTCTTCGTCGGCTCCCTCCGCGACAACCTCCTGCTCGCCCGGGCCGGTGCGCGGGACGCCGAACTGTGGGCCGCGCTCGGCGCCGTCGACGCGGCCGACTGGGCACGGGGGCTCGACGCCGGCCTGGACACCGAGGTCGGCTCCGGCGGGTTCGCGCTGACACCCGCGCAGGCCCAGCAGATCGCGCTGGCCCGGCTCGTCCTCGCCGACCCGCACACCCTGGTCCTGGACGAAGCGACGTCGCTGCTCGACCCGCGTGCCGCACGGCACCTGGAACGCTCGCTCGCCCGTGTCCTGGACGGCCGCACCGTCGTGGCGATCGCCCACCGCCTGCACACCGCGCACGACGCGGACGTCATCGCGGTGGTCGAGAACGGCCGTATCAGCGAACTCGGCAGCCACGACCAACTGGTGTCCGCCGACGGGGCGTACGCGGCACTGTGGCGGTCCTGGCACGGATAGCCTCGACGGTCCGTGTGGGGGTAGGGGCGGGCCTGACGTCTCTCGGCTCGCCCTTGCCGGGGTGGTTAGGGTACGTGGATGGCCGCACCCTGCTCGGATCCCTCCACGGACCCCGGTGTCCCCGATCGGCGCGGGGCTGCCCGCTATCTCTGGTGGGTCACCGCCATGCAGTGGCGGCGCGTCGCCGGCGGGGCCGTGCTCGGCACCGTGTGGATGATGGGCCTGACGCTGCCTCCGTATGTCCTGTCGCGCGCCATCGATGACGGTCTGCGGCCCGGCGACCAGGGGGCGTTGCTCGGCTGGACGGCCGCCCTGTTCGGCATCGGGGTGCTCGACGCCTGGCTGTCGATCATGCGGCACCGCACCATGACCCGGGTCCGGCTGGACGCCTACTTCCGCACCGTGCGCGTGGTGGTGGACCACGCGACCCGCCTCGGCGCCGCGCTGCCCCGCCGTGTCTCGGCCGGTGAGGTCGTCACGATCGGGCACTCCGACGTGGGCGTCATCGGCCAGACCCTCACCGTGACGGGCCCCGGCGTGGGCGCGGTCGCCGCCTACGTGGTGGTGGCCGTGCTGCTGCTGTCCGTCTCCGCCCTGCTCGCGGTGGTGGTGCTGGTGGGGGTGCCCGTGCTCGCCCTGCTGGTCGGCCCCTTCCTCGGGCGCCTGCAAGGCGCGGAGACCGCCTACCGGGAACGACAGGGCGCCCTTGCCGCCGTCCTCGGCGACCTGGTCGGCGGCCTGCGCGTACTCAACGGCCTCGGCGGCAAGGGGGGCTTCGCCGCTCGCTACCGCGACGGTTCGCGAAAGCTGCTCCATGACGGCTACCGCGTGGGCTCGTCGATGAGCTGGATCCAGGCCTTCGCGCTCGGACTGCCCACGGTGTTCCTCGCCACCGTGACGTGGCTCGCCGCCCGCATGGCCGCCGAGGGAACCATCACGGTCGGGGAACTGGTGGCCGTCTACGGGTACGTCGCCGTGCTCGTGGTGCCGGTGTCGTCCTTCATCGAGAGCGGTTACGACATCGGCCGGGGCCTGGTCTCGGCCCGCCGGGTCGTGCGCTTCCTCAACCTGGAGCCGGAGGACTTCACCGCCGAAGAGGGGCGGGAGCCGAAAGAGGGTGGAGGGAGCAGTCATGGGACTCGCGAGCATGAGGCGCCCATGGAGGCGGGCTCCCCCGGCGAGTGTGACGGCTCCGCGGAGGCACCCGGACCGTCCGCTGTGCTGCGCGATCCGCTGTCCGGCGTGGAAGTCGCACCCGGCGTCCTCACCGCGCTCATCAGCGCCCAGCCGTCGGAGGCCGTGGCTGTCGTCGACCGGCTCGGCCGGTTCGCTCCTTCCGCGGCCACCTGGGGCGAGGTCCGCCTCGACGCCGTCCCCCTCGACCAGGTCCGCGCCCGGATCCTCGTCGCCGACAACGAAGCAGACCTCTTCGCCGGTACGCTGCGCGCGGCGGTATCCGGCCGCCTGCACCCGGACGACCAGGCCCTCGCCCGTGTGATCGACGAGGCCGTGGCCCGTGACATCGTCCTCGGCCTGTCCGGCGGGCTCGACGCCCGCCTCGATGCCCAGGGCCACAACCTTTCCGGAGGCCAGCGCCAGCGCATCCGCCTGGCACGCGCCCTGCTCGCCGACCCCGAGATCCTGCTGGCGGTCGAACCCACCTCGGCTGTCGATGCCCACACCGAGGCCAGGATGGCGGCTCGGCTGCGCGCCGCCCGCAGCGGTCGCACGACCCTGGTGGCCGGCACCTCTCCTCTCCTCCTCGACCAGGCCGACATCGTCTACCACCTGGTCGGGGGCCGTGTGGCCGCCGTCGGCCGCCACACCGACCTGCTGGCCACGCACCCGGACTACCGGAGCCTGGTCTCGCGAGGCTCCAATACTTCGAGTGCGTGCGCAGAGCCGGAACCAGCGGACGGCGACAAGGAGCACGACGGCACACCAGCACCACCCGCATCCCCCGAACCGAGTCACGAGGCCCTCCGATGACGACCAGCCACATGGATGGCGGCCCGGAAGCCATGCCGGGGCACCTGCCCGTCGCCGGCCCCCACCAGGTCCGCCGCGCCGCGTGGGCGTTGATACGGCGGGACGCCCGGACCTTCACCGCCATGATCGTTTTCAATGCGCTCGCCGCTGCCGCGGGCCTGGTCGGCCCCTGGCTCCTCGGCCGTATCGTCAACACGGTCAAGGACGGCGGAAGCGTCGAGGCCGTGGACCGCCTCGCCCTCGGCATCCTTGTCGCCGCCCTGGCGCAACTCCTCCTGGCGCGCCACGCCCGCCACCTCGGACACCGCTTCGGCGAGCGCACCCTGGCCCGCATCCGCGAACAGTTCGTCGACCGGGCGCTCGCGCTGCCCGCCTCTGTCGTCGAGCGTGCCGGCGCGGGAGATCTCACGGCACGCGGCACCTCCGACGTCGCGACCGCCGGGCAGACGCTGCGCGACACCGGGCCCGACGTGTTCGTGGCAGCCGTGCAGGCGCTGTTCATCCTCGGTGCGGTGTTTCTGCTCGATCCGCTGCTCGGTGCCTGTGGAGTGCTCGGCCTCATCGGCATCTGGTTCGCCACCCGCTGGTACCTGCGGCAGGCCCGCGCCGCCTACCTCGCCCAGGGCGAGGCCCACTCCGCGCTCGCCGAGGTGCTCGCCGCCACCGCGTCCGGGGCGCGCACCATCGAGGCCTTCGGTCTGCGGGAGCGTCGCATCGCGGACAGCGAGAAGGAGATCGAACGGTGCGTCGTCTCCCGGGAGCGCACCCTGTTCCTGCGCAGTGTCCTGTTCCCCTCCATCGACATCTCGTACGTGGTCCCGGTGGTCGCCGTGCTCCTCGTCGGCGGCACGCTGCACGGGCACGGCGCGGTGAGCCTGGGCACGGTGATCGCCTCGGCGCTCTATCTGCGTCAGCTCTCCCAGCCGCTGGACACGATCCTGCAACGGGTCGAGGAGCTGCAGAGCAGCGGAGCCTCCTTCGCCCGTGTCGAAGGCCTGGCGGTCGAACCGACGGAACCTTCCGGACCGGCCGCCCCGCCCGCGTCCGCCGACCGCGCCCCTGAAGACGACCGCATCGATGTCTGCGGTGTCCACTTCGCCTACGGCGACGGCGCCGAGGTCCTGCGCGGTGTCGACCTGTCCGTACGGCCCGGCGAACGCCTGGCGATCGTGGGCCCCTCCGGCGCGGGCAAGACCACCCTGAGCCGACTCCTCGCGGGGGTCGACGCGCCGGCCAAGGGCGCGGTGACCGTCGGCGGGGTCCCGGTCATCGACCTGTCCCCCGAGCGGCTGCGCCGTCAGGTCGTCCTCGTCACCCAGGAGCACCACGTGTTCCTGGGCACACTCCGGGACAATCTGGTGATCGCGGCGGAGTCCGCCACGGACGACGAGCTGCTCGCCGCCCTGAAGGCGGTCGGCGCCGAGTGGGCGGCGGAGCTGCCGGGCGGCCTGGACAGCGAGCTGGGTTCCGGCGCACATCGGCTGACCGGTGCGCAGGCCCAGCAGCTGGCGCTGGCCCGAGTCGTGCTCGCCGACCCGCACACACTGATCCTCGACGAGGCCACCGCACTCCTGGACCCGACCACCGCACGCCACACCGAACGGGCGCTGGCCGCTGTCCTGCGCGGGAGAACGGTCATCGCCATCGCCCACCGTCTCCAGACGGCCCATGACGCGGACCGTGTCGCTGTCATGGAGGACGGTCGGGTGACAGAACTCGGCACCCACGAGGACCTGGTGACGAGCGGCGGCTCCTACGCCGCGCTCTGGCACTCCTGGCACGGCGAGCACCTGCCGGCCCCGAGATCTCGGGCCCACACCTGAGCCGGGGCCGGCTGCCCACGAAAGGCTGGCGGTCCGGGAAGGGTCAGCGGTCCAAGGGGCGCCGGCGATCAGATGAAGTTGAGTGCGGCCGCGCCGCCCACGCCTCCGAGCAGCATGAACACCGGCATCAGGACCTTCAGCTCGATCCAGCTGCCGGCCCGGAAGCGCAACGCCTTCGGCGGCCCGACGGGGTACCAGCGCTTGCGTCCGATGGGGATGGGCCACAGGATCGGGCACCCGGAGATCGTCAGCGCGTCCCCCAGGTCGTGCACCAGCGCGCCCAGCACGATCGGCAGTCCCAGCCACAGATACTCCTGGCCGGGCGCGGTGAACAGCCAGTCCGAACCGTTGCCGGGCTTGTCGAGGACCCCGGCGAGGATCCAGGCGCTCGTCGCGGCCAGCAGCCACACCAGCACATCGCTGCTCGACCCGCGCGCCGCCCGCCACAGCAGGCCTTCGATGGCGAGCACCATGTGGACGAAGAGAAGCCCGAGAACCGCCCAGCGTCCACCGAAGATCGCCAGGGCCGAGGCGCCCGCCCCTATCAGTACCGCCCACAGCCAGGTGTGCGTCAGTGTGCGGTGCCCGCCCGAGCGACGCGGGTCCCCCTGCTTGCGTGTCGCCTTGTAGACGGCGTACGAGAGTTTGTCGACGATCTCGCACACGCCCCGCGAGAGGGGCCCGAAGGCACGCGATATGGTCGCGGACTTGTGGTCCAGGTCGGGTGCGAGCGCCGCCCCGGCACAGATCAGGGCCCCTGCGAGCAGGACCGGCCAGGGCATCGTGTGCCCCGCGGCCGCGGCGGCCGCGCCGACGCCGAGCCAGGCCGCGGCCCCCGACAGTGAGTGCGCCGGTCCCATCATTGCTGCTGCCCGCCCCATTTCCAGTCTTCTGACGCCCCGTTGGCGACACAGCGTAGCGGCCGTGATCTTCATGGGGACGTCCGGTTCCCGCATCGGGAGGGAAGGAAGGCAAGATGGGGGTGTGACCCTTATTGATCAGCTGCCGCCGGATGCCGACCCCGATGCCCTCTTCGAAGCCTTCTCCTCGTGGGCCGAGGACCAGGGGATCACCCTCTACCCGGCTCAGGAGGAGGCGCTGATCGAGGTGGTCTCCGGGGCCAACGTGATCTTGTCCACTCCGACCGGTTCGGGCAAGAGCCTGGTGGCCGCGGGTGCCCACTTCACGGCTCTCGCCCAGGACAAGGTCACCTTCTACACGGCGCCCATCAAGGCGCTGGTGTCGGAGAAGTTCTTCGACCTGTGCAAACTCTTCGGCACCGAGAACGTCGGCATGCTCACGGGCGACGCGTCGGTCAACTCCGACGCCCCCGTCATCTGCTGCACCGCCGAGGTTCTCGCCTCGATCGCGCTGCGTGACGGCAAGGACGCCGACATCGGCCAGGTGGTGATGGACGAGTTCCACTTCTACGCCGAGCCGGACCGCGGCTGGGCCTGGCAGATCCCGCTGCTCGAACTGCCCCAGGCCCAGTTCATCCTCATGTCGGCGACGCTCGGCGACGTCTCCATGTTCGAGAAGGACCTGACGCGCCGCACGGGCCGGCCCACCTCGGTGGTGCGCTCCGCGACGCGCCCCGTGCCGCTGTCGTACGAGTACCGTCTGACGCCGATCACCGAGACGCTCACCGAGCTGCTCGAGACGAAACAGGCGCCCGTCTACATCGTGCACTTCACGCAGGCCCAGGCCGTCGAGCGTGCGCAGTCGCTGATGAGCATCAACATGTGCACGCGCGAGGAGAAGGACAAGATCGCCGATCTGATCGGCAATTTCCGCTTCACCACCAAGTTCGGCCGCAACCTCTCGCGGTACGTCCGCCACGGCATCGGCGTGCACCACGCGGGCATGCTGCCCAAGTACCGCCGCCTGGTCGAGAAGCTGGCCCAGGCCGGACTCCTCAAGGTCATCTGCGGCACCGACACCCTCGGTGTCGGCGTCAATGTCCCGATCCGCACCGTGCTGTTCACCGCGCTCACCAAGTACGACGGCAGTCGGGTCCGTACCCTGCGCGCGCGGGAGTTCCACCAGATCGCCGGTCGGGCCGGGCGCGCGGGCTTCGACACCGCGGGCCTCGTCGTCGCGCAGGCGCCCGAGCACGTCATCGAGAACGAGAAGGCGCTCGCGAAGGCGGGTGACGATGCGAAGAAGCGTCGCAAGGTGGTCCGCAAGAAGGCTCCCGAGGGTTTCGTGGGCTGGACCGAGAACACCTTCGAGAAGCTGATCGCGTCCGAGCCCGAGCCGCTGACCTCCCGCTTCCGGGTCACGCACACGATGCTGCTGTCCGTGATCGCCCGCCCCGGCAACGCCTTCAAGGCGATGCGTCACCTCCTCGAGGACAACCACGAGCCGCGCAAGCAGCAGCTGCGGCACATCCGCCGGGCCATCGCGATCTACCGCTCGCTCCTCGCCGGCGGTGTCGTCGAGAAGCTCGACGAGCCGGACGCCACGGGCCGTGTCGTGCGCCTGACGGTCGACCTTCAGCAGGACTTCGCGCTCAACCAGCCGCTGTCCACGTTCGCCCTCGCCGCTTTCGACATCCTCGACCCCGAGTCGCCTTCGTACGCGCTCGACATGGTGTCGGTCGTCGAGTCCACCCTCGACGACCCGCGCCAGATCCTCGCCGCCCAGCAGAACAAGGCGCGCGGCGAGGCCGTGGCGCTGATGAAGGCGGACGGCGTCGAGTACGAGGACCGGATGGAGCGGCTCCAGGACATCACCTACCCGAAGCCCCTGGAGGAACTGCTCTTCCACGCGTACAACACGTACCGCACGAGCCACCCGTGGGTCGGTGACCACCCACTCTCCCCGAAGTCCGTCGTCCGCGACATGTACGAGCGGGCGCTGACGTTCACCGAGTTCACGTCCTTCTACGAGCTGGCCCGCACCGAGGGCATCGTGCTGCGTTACCTCGCCGGCGCGTACAAGGCCCTGGAGCACACCATCCCGGACGACCTGAAGTCCGAGGACCTGGAGGATCTGATCGCCTGGCTGGGCGAGATGGTCCGACAGGTCGACTCCAGCCTCCTCGACGAGTGGGAGCAGCTGGCGAACCCCGAGGTCATGACGGCCGAGGAGGCCCAGGAGAAGGCCGACCAGGTCAAGCCGGTCACGGCCAACGCCCGCGCCTTCCGCGTCCTGGTGCGCAACGCTCTGTTCCGCAGGGTCGAGCTGGCCGCTCTCGACCATGTCGAGGAGCTCGGCGAGATGGACGGCGAGTCCGGCTGGGACGCCGACGCCTGGGGCGAGGCCATGGACAAGTACTGGGACGAGTACGAGGATCTCGGTACCGGCCCCGACGCCCGTGGCCCGAAGCTCCTGCTCATCGAGGAGGATCCGGACCACGGTCTGTGGCGCGTCCGGCAGACGTTCGCCGACCCGAACGGCGACCATGACTGGGGCATCAGCGCGGAGGTCGATCTCGCGGCCTCCGACGAGGAGGGCCGTGCCGTCGTCCGGGTCACGGACGTCGGCCAGCTCTGACCGCCCCGAGGATCCGCGCGTCCCGGACAGGAGTCGAGGAACTGCCATGAACAATCCCGCCGACCGGCTGGTCGATCTGCTGGACCTGGAGCAGATCGAGGTCAACATCTTCCGGGGCCGCAGTCCCGAGGAGTCCCTGCAGCGGGTGTTCGGCGGGCAGGTCGCCGGACAGGCGCTGGTGGCGGCCGGCCGCACCACTGAGGGCGACCGGCCGGTGCACTCGCTGCACGCGTACTTCCTGCGTCCGGGCCGCCCGGGCGTGCCCATCGTGTACCAGGTCGAGCGGGTGAGGGACGGTCGCTCCTTCACCACGCGCCGCGTCACCGCGGTCCAGCAGGGCCGCACCATCTTCAACCTCACCGCCTCCTTCCATCAGCCCGAACAGGGCGCCTTCGAACACCAGCTGCCGCCACGCATCGTCGCTCCCGACCCGGAGTCCCTTCCGACGGTCGTGGAGGAGATCAAGGAGCACCTCGGCGCGCTCCCCGAGCAGCTGCAGCGCATGGCGCGTCGTCAGCCCTTCGACATCCGCTATGTCGATCGCCTGCGCTGGACGGCCGAGGAGATCAAGGACGCCGAGCCGCGCAGCGCGGTGTGGATGCGCGCCGTCGGCCCGCTGGGCGACGACCCGCTCGTGCACACCTGCGCGCTCACCTACGCGAGCGACATGACGCTCCTCGACGCCGTGCGTATCCCGGTGGAGCCGCTGTGGGGCCCGCGCGGATTCGACATGGCGTCGCTCGACCACGCCATGTGGTTCCACCGGCCGTTCCGCGCGGACGACTGGTTCCTGTACGACCAGGAGTCCCCCATCGCGACCGGGGGACGCGGTCTCGCCCGGGGCCGCATCTACGACACCGAGGGCCGTCTCCTGGTGTCGGTCGTCCAGGAAGGGCTGTTCCGCCCTTACGGAGAGCGCCACATGGACAGTCCGACGGCGGGCGCGTGAGCGACCGGGGACAGAACCGGGGACAGATTCGGGAGGGATGTTGCGGCGGATCGATGTGGCCGAGCGCCGGGCGCGTCTGGCGGTGCGCCACCGGCTGACGGCCGATACCAGGGCGGACGATCCGGTTGAGGTGGCGCGGTCGCTGCTGGCGCTGCACGGGACCGATCCGTCGTCGGTGTACGTGGGCGCCTGGGCCCGTATGCGGGACGGCCGGGTGGCGGACGTCGAGCGGGCGCTTTACCAGGACCGCTCGTTGATCCGGTTGCTGGGAATGCGCCGCACGGTCTTCGTGACCTCCCTCGATGTCGCTCCCGTTCTGCAGGCCGCGTGTTCGCGGGCTGTCGCCGCCCGGGAGCGTCGCCTGGTGCTGAGGATGCTGGCGGAGGCCGGGGTCGCCGCCGACACGGCGGGAGTCACCGCGTGGCTGGCGGCCGCCGAGGAGGCGGCGTTGCGGGCCCTCAAGGAGCGGGGTGAGGCGACCGCGGCCGAGCTGGCGAGTGACGACCCTCGGCTGGGCACGGAGTTGGTGGTGTCGCGGGGCAAGAGCTACGAGGGTCGGCAGAAGCTGGCCAGCAGGCTCCTCCTGCTGCTCGCCGCCGAGGGGCATGTCGTGCGTGGCCGTCCCCGCGGCACGTGGACCTCGCACCAGTACCGCTGGGCGCCTTTGACGGACTGGCTCCCCGGTGGACTCACCGACTGGAGCACCCAGGACGCGCAGACCGAGCTCGCCCGGCGCTGGCTGCGGGTGTTCGGTCCGGCCACGGTGGACGACCTGTGCTGGTGGGCGGGGTGGACGAAGACCCAGACGAAGCGGGCCCTGTCGGAACTGCGCCCCGTCGAGGTCGACTTGGACGGACAGAGCGGCCTTCTCCTGCCGGACGACGTGGCGGAGACGCCCGCGCCGGAGCCCTGGGCGGCGCTGCTGCCGGCGCTGGATTCGACGCCGATGGGGTGGCAGCACCGCGGTTGGTTTCTCGGCGACCACGGCCCGCGCCTGTTCGACAGGAACGGCAACATCGGCCCCTCCCTGTGGTGGAACGGCCGCATCGTGGGCGGCTGGGCCCAGGACGGCCAGGGCGAGATCGTGTGCGGGTTCCTCGAAGACGTCGGATCGGACGCGCGGAGTGCGGTGCGGGCCGAGGCCGAGCGTCTCGCCGAACGGCTGGGCGGTGTACGACTGGCCGCGCGCACCCGTGGCCGCACGTGGCTCGAGGAGGAACTGGCCGGTTGACGACCGGCGGGCGGAGTTCGGGCGGCAATGGCCGGGCATGTGTGTCTCCGTTCCATGCAACGATTCAGGGCGGTCACGTCAGACAGCGCAACTTCAGTGGGCAAGGCAGTGAGGGGACGGCGGGGACATGAGCGGCTCGGGTGGGAATGTGGTCGAGGGCGGGGAACGGGATCGGCTGCTTGCCGAGGCCGTCGGTTTGCGCGAGGCAGGTCGAAAGGAGGAGGCCCGCGATCGGCTCGTGGCCCTCTCCTCGCGGTTTCCTCAGGACGTCGAAGTGGCGTACCAAACCGCTTGGGTTCACGACACGCTCGGTCTGGAGGCCGAGGCGGTCCCGTATTACGAGCGCGCGCTCGCCGGTGCCGGCCTCACTGAGGGCGATCGGCGCGGGGCCCTTCTGGGGCTTGGCAGCACCTACCGGATTCTCGGCCGCTACGAGGAAGCCGTCACCACCCTGAGCGCTGCGGCGGCGGAGTTCTCCGATGACGGTGCCCTCAAGACGTTCCTGGCGATGGCGCTGTACAACACCGGCCGCACACACGATGCGATGGAAATGCTCCTGCGGTTGCTCGCCGCCACGAGCGACGACCCGGACATCGCGGGCTATCGGCCCGCCATCGAGGAGTACGCCAAAGACCTGGACGCAACGGTCTGAGGCGACGGTTCGGCCCTGGCGACGCGGGTGACGTCGCGCCGTGAGCCTAGGTACGTCTGCGACGCAACCATGTCAGCAGGCCCCGGCTCTCCTGGACCGGCACGTCGACCACGGCATCCGTCGGCGGCTCGCGTTCTTCGGTGGAAGCCCGCGGTTCATCCGCGGGCCGTGGCGCGGGCCGGGGCGCCGGGCGGAGTGAGCGGGCCTGCATGAGGCCGATCAGCAGGCTGGAGCGCAGCCAACGGATCTCGTCCGGGTCATCCGCGGTCGTGATCCTCTCGACGATGCGCGCCACGGGTGAATCCGCTGCTCCCTGGGAGCGCGGTGCGGGTTTGAGCCGGTTGAGGTAGGCGCGTTCGTACGGATCGCTGACGATCTCCGCGGTCTGCGCCGGATCGAGCAGGGAGGCCATGGCCGCGACGCGCTCCCACGGGTCCTCGGACTGCCGCAGCAGGAAGTCCGCGTACCTGCCGCGCCAGTTGCGCGCCCTGAGGTCCTGCCCCTCTTCGAGCTGTGCGCGCAACGGTCCCGGCAGACGCCTCGTGAGGAGGTCGGCATTGGCTTCAGCCTCGACGAACTGCCGTAGCTCCTGGGCGAGGTAGAGCCAGACGACCGCTCGGTACCTGTTCAGGTAGAACTTGACCGGCGTCAGAGCGCCGACGCGGGCGAGCCGGGTGAAGCGGGCCGGGCTGATGTCCATCATGTCCGCGCCCTCGGTGGTGCCCACGGCTCTGACGCTCTCGCGCAGCGCCTCGGGAAAGCCTTCCCCACCCCGTACTCGGGCGATCTCCTCGCGGGTGACCCGGCGCTGACCGCCGGCCCCGTCCCCCAAGGTACGAATGCGCCCCAGCATGACCGCGAGGTCGAACTCGCCGCGCTTGAGACCCAGCTCCCTCGCGGCGCCGTTCAACGTGAACGACGGCCGAGCGGCCGAAGCCGTGGTCGGCTGCGTGATGGTGTCACCTGTCATCGTGCTGCTCCCCCGTGAGACGTGATTGCTCTCGGGAAAAACCGTAGCCCGATCACCACGACCTTCGCTGAGCCTGTGGATAACTCTTGTCGTGGCGGCGTCAGGCCTGGATCGTGGCAGCGTCAAGCCTGGGTCGTGGCAGTGTCAGGCCTGGTCAGAGGCCCACGACGCCGATCAAAGGTCCACGCTCGGCGTGCGCTCCGGGTGGCGGGCCCCCACGCCAAGGTGCTCCCCGACACGGTTCACGAGGAGCGTCATCTCGTAGGCGACCTGGCCGATGTCCGCCTCGGCGGAGCTGAGGACGCACAGGCAGCTGCCGTCGCCCGCCGCGGTCACGAAGAGGACCGCGTCATCGAACTCGATCATGGTCTGGCGGACATTGCCGGCGCGGAAGTGGCGCCCCGACCCTTTGGCGAGGCTGTGGAGTCCCGAGGAGACCGCGGCCAAGTGCTCCGCGTCCTCGCGCTCCAGGTCCGAACTCGCACCTGTCACCAGCCCGTCGTTGGACAGCACCAGCGCATGGCGCACATGTTCCATCCGTCGCGTCAGGTCGTCCAGCAGCCAGCCAAGCCCCGTGCTCTGCCCCATGGTCCCGTCTCCCCGTGTCCGCTCCCCCTGGCCGGAGGATCTGACCTGCCAGCCTTCCCCACGACCGGCGCCCCGGCAAGCATGATGGGGACATGGCACAGAAGATGACCGATGAACAGTGGCGGGACTTCGTCTCGCACGGCACCCGAACCGGCAAGCTCTCGACCGTCAGAGCGGACGGCGCCCCGCATATCGCACCGATCTGGTTTCTGCTCGACGGTGATGACCTGGTGTTCAACACCGGCAAGGAAACGGTCAAGGGACGAAACCTGGCCCGCGATGGGCGCGTGGCCCTGTGCGTGGACGACGACCGGCCGCCGTTCGCGTTCGTCGTTCTGCAGGGCCACGCCGAATTGATCGAGGACATCGACCAGGTGCGGCATTGGGCCACTCGGCTCGGCGCGCGGTACATGGGTGAGGAACGCGCCGAGGAGTTCGGCAAGCGCAACGGCGTCCCCGGCGAACTCCTGGTGCGCGTGACGATCGACAAGGTGCTCGCATACGCCGACGTCTCCGACTGAGTCGGCGCACCGACGAGGTCAGCGCACCGAGCCGAGCAGCCTGGCGGCATGCACCCGGCGGCCCTGACCGCTCGCGTCATGCTCGAACGAGTGCACCCCACGCGTGCACGGTTCCTTGAGGGATCATGGCTCGCATGAGCGATGACCCGACACAGGTCCAGGACTTCTTCACGGCCCGCGCCGCCGATTGGGACGCCCGCTTCCCCGATGACGGCCCCGCCTACCGGGCCGCTGTCGCCGAACTGGGCCTTCGTCCGGGGGCGCGGGTACTCGACGCGGGCTGCGGCACCGGACGCGCCCTCCCACCTCTGAGGGAGGCCGTGGGCCCCACGGGGGTCGTCCTCGGCGCCGATCTGACGCCCGCCATGCTGGAGGCCGCGAGGCGGGCGGGCAGGGACCGCGCCGGGCAGCTCCTGCTCGCCGACGTGGAGCGCCTGCCGCTGCGCACCGGGTCATTCGACGCCGTCTTCGGTGCCGGGCTGATCTCACACCTGCCGCGTCCGGCGGAGGATCTGCGGGAGTTGCGGCGCGTGGTGCGCCCCGGGGGCCTGCTCGCCCTCTTCCATCCCATCGGCCGGGCCGCGCTCGCGGCCCGGCAGGGACGGCAGATCACCCCGGACGATCTGCGGGCGGAAGCCCGACTCGGCCCGCTCCTCGCCGGTTCCGGCTGGCGCATGACGTCGTACGTCGACGAGGATGCCCGCTTCCTCGCCCTGGCCGCACGAGAGGGCTGAGCCCGCCCGGCGCTCGGGCCCGCGTCAGGCCCCGCCTTCCGGTCTGGTGCGGATGTTCGGCGCATCGAGGACGACAGTCAGGAACGGCCGGCGACCACGGCGGCGAACGCCTCGGCGTTGTCGAACATGACGTTGTGCCCCGCTCCGGGAGCGGTCACCAGCCGTACTCCGGACGCCGTCAGTGCGTCCCGTCCGGGGAGGTCCCCGGACGCCGCGCCCTGCACGTAGACGCGGTCCATGGGCAGCGCCATCAGCATGCGGCGCATCGTGGGCCTCGTCCCGGCCGTGAGACCGACCGCGCTTCGGTGCAGGGCCCGAGGGTCGGTGAGCCGCATGGTGGCCGCCCAGGTGGGTCCCACCTTCTCCAGCACGCGCGTGTAGCCGCCGCCGTTGACGAAGTCCTCCTCCGTGTACGTGGCGATGCCGCTGCTGGCCGCCGTCAACGGCGGGTCGGGGTCCAGATTGGCCTCGGTGAGGACCAGGCGCGACACCAGTTCGGGGCGCCGATGTGCGAGCACGATGGCGACGGCGCCGCCCATGCTGTGCGCGATGATCTCCGCCTCCGCGACCCGAGCCTCGTCAAGAACCATGGCCAACGCTTCCGCGTGGTCGTCGAGCGTATAACCGAAGTCGGCGGGCCGGTCACTGATGCCGTGACCGGGGAGGTCCACGAACAACGAGCGTCGGCCTGCCAGTTCGGGTCTGGCGGCGATGTGGGCGTGATAGACGGTCGACGCCGAACCGAGACCGTGGACGTACACCCGTGCCGGTTCGGCCCCGTCGACCTCCGTCCATCGCAGAATGCTGCCCTGTGCGTCGAAGCGCACCTCACGCATGGCCATGGCCGCCCTTCGCCCTTCCGTTCATCCCTGACGGTGCTCGTCCGTCACGAGCCACCGACAATACATCGTCACCGATGTATTGCGTATGTGATGTACACCGGGTGGAGCTGGGGTGCGGCAGAATGCTGGCCATGCTCGAACTGGCCATCCTCGGTTTTCTCCATGACTCCGCCCTGCACGGCTATGAGCTGCGCAAGCGGATCAACGCGCTGACCGGGCACGTGCGGCCCGTCCCGGAGAGCACTCTGTACCCCGCCATCAAACGGCTGGAGAAGGCGGGCCTCCTCGCCCGCGAGACGCAACCAGGTGCCGTCGCGGCGCCGCGACATGTCCTCACTCTCACATCGGACGGCAGGCAGGAGCTCCGCAACCGGCTCGCGGACCCGGCGCGGGGGGACATCACCGACGAGAACCGCTGGTTCACGCTTCTCGCCTTCCTGCGCCATCTGGACGACGAGACGGCCCAAGCCGCGGTGCTGCGCAGGCGGTTGGCGTTTCTGGAGGAGCCGGCGAGCTTCTTCTATGACGGAGATCGGCCGCTGCGCGCGGAGGAACTCGACGACCCCTTCCGGCGCGGCATTCTGCAGATCGCTCGCGCGACCAGCCTGGCGGAACTCACCTGGCTGCGCGAAACCTTGGCGTCACTCGGCGGGGGCGGCCGCTGACCTGCCCTGATGCGGGACCGGACATCCGCGGAGGCCCGGCACGGGGAACGACCCGAGCTCGGAGACCTCGTACCCCTCGGGATAGCCCTTGATCTCCCGGTTCTGTCGGGCGTAGCGCGGCGTGCTCCGCGGCGGCATCAGCCGTACGGCGCGTCCACGCAGTCGCACGCCGCCCCTGACCAGTGAGCGAACGACCGCACTCGGCTGTTCGTAGCGGAACGCGCGCAACAGGGGCTCGTCCAGCAGGGCGAGGGTCGCGGAGCGCAACACGGGCGCCAGGGGGCGGGGGTACCAGGACGCCATCAGGGCGAGGGTCGCGTCGGACACCTCACGCGCCCCTTGGTCCCAGCCGAAGTGGGCCTCTTCGTAGTCATCGAGGCAGCGTTCGAACTCCTCGTACGAGGCCGGGATTTCCTTGATCCCCATGTGCTGCCCGAGGGTGCGGTAGTACACGGCGGCGGCAGCCGTCTCATGGCGCGAGAGTCTGCGCCAGCCGTAGGAGTCGATCCACCGCTTGGGCATGACCACGAACGTGCACAGTACGTAGCGCATGTCATCGTTGCTGATGTCGTAGCTGCGGTGCATCTGGTTGATGCGGCGGATCGCCGTGCGGCCCTCGTCACTGCCGAATCCGTGCTCCACTACGGCGTCGAGGAGCAGCGCCGTGTCGTCGTACCTCTTCTGTGTACGGTCCGTCAGTTCGGCTGTCGCCGCCAGCAGTCGGCCGATACTGGGCACCGCATAGGTGCGGTACAGGGCCAGTTCGAGTGCACGCGTGTAGTCCCACGGGAACTCGAGGGTCGCGGTGAGCCGGTAGATCTCGAGGTGGTCCCGCTCCGGGTCGAGGCGCCTGATCTGCCTGAGCCGCTCGAAACGCTTCACCGCGTGGTCCCCCTTCTGCGACCGGAGTACTCACTCTACGTTGGTGAGGGACACCGCAGAGAGCAACGAGGAAAGTCATTCCGGGGGCAGCCGTTCCGGGGGAAGGTCGTCCATATGTTTGCCAGGTTCCGCAAGTACTTGCCCGCTGGCAAGCGGGGCGTCGGGGAACGCGCGCCGGCGCCGAGCAAGCGCCGACGCCCGCACAATCTCTTCGAAGCGGCCGCCGTGTACGTGGCGGCCTGCGCCGAGGACGATCAGGACGAGATGGACGAGGCCACGGGGTGGGTCTCTCCGGAGGCGCTGTCTTTCGGCGTCAGCGAACTCGCGTGCCGGGCCGTCATCGCCCTCGCGAGGGAACGCGACGAGTCCCCCCGAGAGGTGGCTCGTACGCTGCTGGGTCTGCCGCGTCCTGAGTCGTCGCCCGCTCCCCACGAGACGTAACGGGACAGGCGTCCGGTGATTCTCCTGACCGTCCACCCCTCGACGGTTTCCGGGGCGACTGGTTAGGGTGCGCCGACGGATCAAGCGAAGGGAGGCCGGCATGCCTGGGACGGACGACGCTGTCGTCGCCGATGACGACGCGCTGTACGTGCTGACGGCGGTGCTCCTGACGCCCGCGAAGTTCCCCAGCGTGCTGGGCGACGACTATCCGGAGGCCTGTGCGGCGCTCGGTCTGGCGCCGCTCGCCGCCGGTTACGGGTTGGTGCTCGGCCAGGACGGTGGCGGGGCGCGGTGGACGGTCGTCGTCGACGACGTTTCTCTCGTCGCCGTGGCGATCGCCTCCTGGGACTGCGGGATGGAGTACGACCTGTCCCCCGAGGAGCACACCGTCGTGGCCGCGCTGCCCGGGTGGCCTCTCGCGGTCGCTGTCGCGGCGCCCGGCGTGCCCGCTCCACACGACCCTGAACCCGACTCCAGGTGCGAGGGACGACAGCCACTCGCTCCGCCGCGAGCCGACGGCTGGGGCCCGGCTCAGCGGCGGTTCGGCGCCGACGAGATAGCCCTGCAGTGGGCGAAGTGGCGGGAGCAGGTCGATGATGCCGACTTCTCGGATGATGCCGGTATTGCGGAAGGTGTCGGCTTCACATCGGACGGGGCCCCGGGCGTCACATCGGCGGAAGCCTGCGAGGCGCCGATGACTGGTGTCCGACGTGTCCTCACCGAGGCCCGCGCCTATCTGGAGACTCCGCCGCCCTTGGGTCGGGTGCGCTCGTCCTTCGCCTCGGGGGACGCCCGCACGTTGCGCGCCGACGGTCCCGGCTGGTCGATGGTCGCCAGAACCGACGACATCGCGTTCGTCCTTCTGGACGAGGAGCCCGGCGAGGTGCTGCCGGTGGGTCGTGGGCCGGCGCTTCCCGCGCTCCTGGAGGCCCTCGACGAGATGGCGGTCCGTCCCGCCTGAGCACCGTCGACGGCCCGACGTGAGGAGTGTCCGCGCCCGGTCATCGGGCTGGCTCCGCGGTGGACTCGGCGGTCCGGTCTCAGCGGCCGAGCTCCCTGCGTCTGGCACGACGCAGCCTGCGCCGCTGCCCCGGGTCGAGTGCCAGATAGGCGGCCACGGGGACTCCGAGCACGATCAGGAGTGCGGCCCACCAGGGCAGCCAGAACAGCATGATGAGCCCGGCCGCGACACCACCCGCGGCAATCTTCGCGTTCCTCGACATGCCCGTCGCCTCCTTCGCGGCTGGTGCCGCTCTCTGTCTGGAAGAACGGCGCCGGTGGCACCGCGGTTCCTGATCGCGACCCTGAGAGACCCTGAGAGACTGCTGAGTCGCCCCCCTACTGGTTGCCGACACCACGCCCGGTCGCCCTATTCGACCCGCAGGGGCTCGCCGACTTCGTACATGTGGCGCAGCACCTGACGGTAGGAGTCGACGAAGCCGGCCTCCGCGTAGGACATGCCGGCCGCGGCGCAGTATGCGCGTACCACGGGCTGGGCGAGTCGCAGATGAGGGCGGGGCATGCTGGGAAACAGGTGGTGCTCGATCTGGTAGTTGAGTCCGCCGAGGAACCAGTCGGTGAGCAGACCACCGCGGACGTTGCGCGAGGTGAGGACCTGGCGGCGCAGGTGGCCCCAGCGCTCCCCGTCCGGGTCGGGCATCTCCATGCCCTTGTGATTGGGTGCGAAGGCGAGTCCGAGGTGCAGGCCGAACAGTGCCTGGTGGATGGCGGCGAAGGCGAGCGCGTGCCCCAGAGGCATGGTGACGAGCAGCAAGGTCACGTAGCCGGCCAGGTGGGCGACGAGGAGCACTCCTTCCACGGCACGCTCGCGCGGGGGCTGGCGCCGAAGGTCCTGGAAGCCGTAGATCTTCATGGCGACGCCCTGGAGGAGCGTCAGCGGGAAGAAGAGCCAGGCCTGGTTGCGCGTGAGCCAGCGGCGGAATCCGACACGCAGACGTGCCTGTCTGGTGGTCCAGACGAGGACGTCCGCCGCGACGTCGGGGTCCTTGTCGACATGGTTGGGGTTGGCGTGATGTCTGTTGTGCTTGTCGTTCCACCAGGCGGAGCTCATCCCGAGCAGTAGATTGCCGTGCACGAGACCGAGGACACGGCTGACGGATCGGTTGCCGGTTATCTGTGAATGCCCCGCGTCATGGCCGATGAATGCCGTGCGGGCGCAGAGGACGGACAGCACGGGCGCAAGCAGCAGCACCCACCACGAGGCTCCGATGACGAACATCCCGGCACCCACGGCCAGCAGCGCCAGGGTGTTGGCCGTGATGGTGCGCGTGTACCAGCCGACACGTCGGCTCAGAAGGCCCTGCTCCTTGACAGTGCGCAGAAGGGGGGCGAATTCGCTTCCGGCGGGTTGCTCGCCGACGCCGGCCGTGGGGCGTTCCGCGAGTGCTGCTGCGGCTTGGGGCATGGGCGGGTCTCCGGTATCCGAGACGACAGGGGCTGACCTCTGAAACGTACGGATCGGGGGCCTTCCGCAACTATGGCGCCACCACCCACGTTCGCCGGGGGGCCAGCACCATGGGTCAGGGGGGTTGGCCCCACCCCCCTGAGAGGAGATGTGACGGGGAACACCATTCGATGCGGGCCGAGGGCGGCTCGAGTCCTGTACTCTCGGCCGCTCCGGTCTCAGTAGTCAAATTTGAGGAATGCCCCATCGCTGTGCACAGGATCCCTGCCATTCCCCTCTCCGAGGTCTCCGAACTGTCGCACTGTTCCGTGCTCTTCGTGCCCGGCGACCCCGCCCGCGGGGGCCGCATGGCCTTCTGGCGCCCTGATGGCACCGAACCGCCTTCGGTCGTCGGGGGCGCCTTCGAGGAAGTGGATGTCGCCGTCCCCGGGGGCGAGGACATCGAACTCAGCACGGTGCCCGCGGTCCTGCTTCCCATGCGTGCCGCGCTGCCGGTCCTCACCCGCGCGCGTGCCGCATCGGGATCGCACCCGACGGCTGCCTTCTGGGGGGCGGCAGGCGTCCTCGCACTGCAACTCGCTGCTCGTGGACTGTTGTTGCCCGGCCTGACTCCCGGCGACCACGACTCCTGGCGTGCCGGTCCGCTGGGGACCGCGGATCTGCAGCGGCTGCGCGAGCTCGCCGCGGCGATGCCGCCGGCCGCTCACGCCCTGCCGCTGGACTCCGCCGTACCGCTGCGGCTGCCCGAGCCCGAGAGCCTGCTGCGCCGGTTCCTCGACGCGGTCGCCGACACTCTGCCACGCTCCCCCGCCGCGCCGTCGGCCGCCGGCGGACCCGTGTTCGCCGCCAGGGAGCCGCAACACGTACCCGAACAGCGGGCCTGGGCCGCCGATGTGGCGGCGGGCCATGACGCCGGTGTGCGGATCTCCCTGCGGGTGGAGATCCCCGGGCTCGTCTCGGTCACCGAGGACGGCACCCGTCTGCCGTTCCGCGCCGTGCTGCAACTGCACAGCGTCAGCGATCCCGGGCTCGTCGCGGACACCGCTGAGGTGTGGGCCGGTGCCGGAGCCACGGGGCAGGCCTTCGGACCGCGAGCACGCATGGACACGCTCCTCGCGCTGCGGCGCGCCACGCGCGCGTGGCCCCCACTCGCTCCACTGCTGTCGGCCACCGTGCCCGACGCGATCGAACTCGCCGACGAAGAGGTGACCGACCTTCTGGGCGGGGGCACTCGGATGCTCGCGGCCGCGGGCGTCGATGTGCACTGGCCGCGAGAGCTGGCCCGCAGTCTCACCGCGCGCGCCGTCATCGGTCCGCCGGACGGTGATCAGGACGGCGGCGAGAAGAGCCCGTTCAAGCCGTCCGCGGACACCCCCTCGTTCCTTTCCACGGAGGCACTGCTGGCGTTCAACTGGCGCTTCGCCCTGGGCGACCGGCAACTCACGCGTGACGAACTCGACCGCCTCGCCGAGGCGAACCGCCCCGTGGTCCGTCTGCGCGACCAGTGGGTACTCATCGACCCCGAGGAGGCGCGCCGCGCCCGCGACCGGCAGGACCGCAAGGTCACACCGATCGATGCCCTCGGCGCCGCACTCACCGGCACCACCGAGGTCGACGGCCGGCGCGTCGACGTGGAGCCGACGGGGTGGCTCGCCACGCTGCGCGAGCGGCTCGCGGACCCCGAGGGCATGGAGCCCGTCGGCCGGCCCGAGGCCCTCGCCGCGGAGCTTCGCGACTATCAGCTGCGCGGCCTGAACTGGCTCGCGCGCATGACGTCCCTCGGTCTCGGCGGCTGCCTCGCCGACGACATGGGCCTCGGCAAGACGATCACGCTGATCTCGCTGCATCTGCACCGCCAGACCCACGAGGACACGGCTGGCCCCACGCTGGTGGTCTGTCCGACGTCCCTCATGGGCAACTGGCAGCGCGAGATCGAGAAGTTCGCGCCCGGCACGCCGGTGCGACGGTTCCACGGCGCCCAGCGGGACCTGGAAGGACTCGCGGACGGCGAGTTCGTCCTGACCACGTACGGCACGATGCGGCTGGACACGGACCGGCTGGGCGGGACGGCCTGGGGCATGGTCGTCGCCGACGAGGCCCAGCACGTCAAGAATCCGTACTCGGCGACGGCCAGGCAACTGCGCGCCATCCAGGCACGCGCGCGCGTGGCGCTCACCGGCACCCCGGTGGAGAACAACCTCTCCGAGCTGTGGGCCATCCTCGACTGGACGACTCCGGGGTTGCTCGGAAAACTCGCGACCTTCCGGACGCGTTACGCCCAAGCCGTCGAGAGCGGCGCGGACCCTGGGGCCGCGGAGCGGCTCGGACAGCTGGTGCGTCCGTTCCTGCTCCGACGGCGCAAGTCGGACCCCGGGATCGCGCCGGAGCTCCCGCCGAAGACGGAGACCGATCGCGCGGTCTCGCTCAGCGCGGAGCAAGCGGGCCTCTACGAAGCCGTCGTGCGGGAGACACTCGCCGAGATCTCCGGGGCCGACGGGTTCGCGCGCCGGGGTCTGATCGTCAAGCTCCTCACGGGCCTCAAGCAGATCTGCAACCACCCCGCGCAGTACCTCAAGGAGGACGAGCCCAGGATTTCGGGCCGTTCCGGCAAGCTGGAGCTGCTCGACGAGTTGCTGGACACGATCCTCGCCGAGGGCGCGAGCGTGCTCGTCTTCACGCAGTACGTCCAGATGGCGCGGCTGATCGAGCGGCATCTGGCCGACCGTGGCATCCCCTCGCAGTTCCTCCACGGCGGCACGCCCGTCGGGACGCGTGAGGCGATGGTGCAGCGCTTCCAGGACGGAGAGGTTCCCGTCTTCCTGCTCTCCCTGAAGGCGGCGGGCACCGGGCTGAACCTCACCCGTGCCGAACATGTCGTGCATTACGACCGCTGGTGGAACCCCGCCGTTGAGGCGCAGGCCACCGACCGTGCGTACCGCATCGGGCAGACACAGCCGGTGCAGGTGCACCGGTTGATCGCGGAGGGCACCATCGAGGACCGCATCGCCGACATGCTGCTGCGCAAGCGGGAGTTGGCGGACGCCGTACTCGGCTCCGGAGAGGCCGCTCTGACCGAGCTGACCGACGCCGAACTGTCCGATCTGGTCGAGCTGCGAGGGGGGACCCGATGAGCGACATCCATGACGAGGAGTACGCGTACGGGGATGGGCGCGCCGGAGCGGTGACGGGTGCTCGTGATCCTGGAGCGGCGGACGAGCGCACGTTCGAAGCCATGCCGCCCGCGCGCGGGCAGGGCTTCGCACAAACATGGTGGGGCCAGGCCTGGCTGAAGGCGCTCGAGGACACCGCCCTCGACTTGGGCCAGTTGAAAGCGGGACGCCGGTTGGCACGCGCGGGCGCGGTGGGTGCGGTCTCGGTGCGGCCGGGCCGGATCACCGCGGTCGTGCAGGACCGCGACGGCACACCGCACCGCTCCGATGTGCTGCTCCAGGAGTTGAGCGCGGAGGAGTGGGATCGCTTCCTGGCGATGGCCGTCGAGCAGGCCGGACACATCGCGGCACTCCTGGACCGTGACATGCCGCCGCACCTGGTGGAGGACTCCTCGGCCGCCGGTGTCGAACTCCTGCCCGGCATCGGGGACCTGGAGGCGGAGTGCGACTGCGAGGCGTGGGACCACTGCGGGCACACGGCCGCGCTCTGCTACCAGGTCGCGCGGCTGCTCGACCAGGATCCCTTCGTGCTGCTGCTGATGCGGGGCCGCGGGGAACGCGAACTCCTGGACGCGCTCCACGTGCGCAGCGCCGGGCGCACCGATGCCCCGGAGCACCCTGAGGAGCACCAGGATGCCGCTCCAGAGGGCGTCAGCGCCGCGGAGGCGTACGCGGACGGCGCCATCCTGCCACCGCTTCCCGAGCTGCCCGCGGCGCCCTCCGGGCCGGGATCGCCGCCGGCGCTCGACACGGAGACGGAGCCCGCAGCGGGCCTCGACGTGGCCGCGGTCGAGTTCCTTGCGGCACAGGCGGCCGCCGAGGCGTGCCGGATGCTGACTGACGCGCTCGTGCCCGGTCACGAGGGACACCCTGTCGAGGAGGAGTTGTCGGTGAGCGAGGACGCCGTGCGCCTGGCCGCGGCTGCTCCGGGGCCGACGGTCGAGGCGCGGTTGGCGGAGGTGTCGGAGCGCGGGCCGGACGGTCTCGCGCTCGCGGTCCGGGCCTGGCGGTACGGGGGTCGCGCCGCGCTGCACATACTTGAACAGGAGTGGACGCCCGAGGGGGATGCGCTGGCACGCGCGCGTGCCGCGCTGGAAGCTGCGTGGGACGAGGGCGAGCGCCCGCGGTTGCAGGCCGCCCGCAACCGGTGGACCGTGGTGGGCTTCGCTCAACTGCGCCATGGGCCCGACGGTCGTTGGTGGCCCTACCGCGAGGAACGCGGCCGCTGGGTCCCGGCGGGGCCGGCGGCCCACGATCCGGCGACCGCTCTGGCCGTGGCGAGCGAGACGAGTACGTAGGAAGGGCGGCTGGCGGACAGGGGCGTGGAGACGTCGGTGACGTACGTAGGACTGTCGCACCCCTACTGAGCCCAAGGATCCCGAGGCAACGCCCGGATGTGCGGTGGCCGCAAGGCCCCCGCACATCCGGACTCTCGGCCTCACACGTCCTGGCCTCAGCCCCGCACGCCCAGGAGGTGGTCCATGGCCAGCTGGTCGAGGTGCTCGAAGGCCATCCCGCGCGCGGCGGCCGCCTCCACGTCGAAGGTCTCGTAGGCGCCTTGGTCCGCGAGCAGTCCGGCGAGCCCGTCGTCCGCCGTGGGGAGCGCCAGCTCGTCCAGGCGCGACGCCCTCAAGGCCTCGCGTACCTCGGGATCGGCGCGGAAGGCGGCGGCCCGCTCCCGCAGGATCAGGTAGTTGCGCATGCAGCCGGCGGCCGAGGCCCACACTCCCTCGGGGTCCTCCGTACGGGGCGGCTTGAAGTCGAAGTGCCGCGGCCCCTCGTAACCACCCCTCTCCAGGACGTCCACCAGCCAGAAGGCGCTGCGCAGGTCCCCGGCGCCGAACCGCAGGTCCTGGTCGTACTTGATGCCGGTCTGGCCATTGAGGTCGATGTGGAAGAGCTTGCCCGCCCACAGCGCTTGGGCGATGGAGTGCGGGAAGTTGAGTCCCGCCATCTGCTCGTGGCCCACTTCGGGGTTGACGCCGAACAGTTCGGGCCGCTCCAGGCGCTCGATGAAGGCGAGGGCGTGTCCCACCGTCGGCAGCAGGATGTCGCCGCGCGGCTCGTTCGGTTTCGGCTCGATCGCGAACTTGATGTCGTACCCCTGCGAGGTGGCGTACTCGGCGAGCAGGTCGAAGGCCTCCTTCATCCGGTCCAGCGCGTCGCGGACATCCTTCGCGGCCCCGGACTCGGCTCCTTCCCGGCCGCCCCACGCGACGTAGGTGCGCGCGCCCAACTCAACCGCGAGGTCGATGTTGCGCATCGTCTTGCGCAGGGCGTATCGGCGCACGTCACGGTCGTTGGCGGTGAACGCCCCGTCCTTGAAGACGGGGTGGGTGAAGAGGTTTGTGGTCGCCATCGGTACGACCAGGCCGGTCGCGTCGAGGGCCTGCCGGAAGCGCTTGATGTGGCCTTCGCGTTCCGCGTCGGTCGAGGCGAACGGGATCAGGTCGTCGTCGTGGAATGTCACTCCGTAGGCGCCCAGTTCGGCCAGATGGCGCACCGTGTCGGCCGGGTCGAGTGCTGACCGGGTGGCGTCCCCGAACGGGTCACGCCCCTGCCAGCCGACAGTCCACAGGCCGAAGCTGAACTTGTCCTCTGGAGTGGGCCGGTAGTTCATGTGTGGCTCCCTCGACTATTTCGTCATGTCACTTTACAAATTAGTATCCGGGGGCCTCGCTGGGAAGGTCGGTGGGAAGAATCTTCGGGGCAGGCCCCGGAGAGCCACAGGAACGGAGACGTCATGTCATCAGCGCCATCAGCTCAGGGACCTCTTGTCGTCGGCGTGGACAGTTCGACGCAGTCCACGAAGGTGCTGGTCGTCGACGCGGCCACCGGCCAGGTCGTGGCGAGCGGCCAGGCACCGCACCGGGTCAGCTCGGGCGAGGGGCGTGAGAGCGATCCCCGGGAGTGGTGGGAGGCGCTGTGCGCGGCACTGGGGCAGTGCGGGCCCGTGGCCCGGGAGGCCACCGCGGTGTCGGTCGCGGGCCAGCAGCACGGGCTGGTCACGCTGGGCAAGGACGGTGCACCGGTGCGCCCCGCGCTCCTGTGGAACGACGTGCGCTCCGCCGCACAGGCACGAACCCTCTTGGAGCGGTTCGGTGGTCCCAAGGAGTGGGCCGATCGGGTCGGGAGTGTTCCTGGGCCTTCCTTCACCGTGACGAAGTGGGCCTGGCTCACCGAGCACGAGCCGGCGGCCGCGCGCGCCACGGCCGCCGTGCGCCTGCCCCACGACTACCTCACGGAACGCCTCACCGGACTCGCCACCACGGACCGCGGCGACGTCTCGGGGACCGGGTGGTGGGCGTCGGCTCCGGAGACCTACGACGAGGAAATTCTCGGCATGGTGGGCCTCGATCCGGCGCTGCTGCCCCGGGTCGCGCGTCCCGGCGAGATCGTCGGCACCGTACGTGGCGACAGTGCGCTGCCGTTCTCCAAGGGGACGCTGGTCGCTCCCGGTACCGGTGACAACGCGGCGGCCGCGCTGGGCCTCGGCCTGCGTCCCGGCACGCCGGTGCTGAGCCTGGGCACGTCGGGCACGGTGTACGCGGTCTCGGAACGCCGCCCCTCGGACCCGACCGGCACGGTGGCGGGGTTCGCGGACGCGCGTGGTGCGTGGCTTCCGCTGGCCTGCACCCTCAACTGCACGCTGGCCGTCGACCGGGTGGCGGCGTTGCTGCGCCTGGACCGCGAGGCGGTGGAACCGGGGGGCACCGTCACGCTGCTGCCCTACCTGGACGGTGAGCGGACGCCGGACCTCCCCCACGCCTCTGGGATGGTGCACGGCCTGCGGCACGACACGACGCCCGGGCAGTTGTTGCAGGCGGCGTACGACGGGGCCGTGCACTCACTGCTGGGCGCCCTCGACCTCGTCCTGGATGAGGACGCCGACCGCTCGTCGCCGCTCCTGCTCATCGGTGGCGGGGCGCGCGGTGCGGCTTGGCAGAACGCGGTCCGTCGCCTCTCCGGTCGCCCCGTGCAAGTGCCCCGAGCGCAGGAGCTTGTGGCCCTCGGCGCCGCCGCGCAAGCAGCCGGGGTCCTCACCGGCGAGGACCCCGGGGCGATCGCCCGGCGCTGGGGTACGGCCCATGGGCCCGTACTCGATCCGGTCGAGCGGGATGAGGCGGCGTTGGCGCGGATCTCCCGAGTGCTCTCCGATGCGGCGCCGCTGACGAAGGCGGTGCGGCAAGGGGAGTGATGCTCTTGACCGGTGGGATTGCCGTCGCCGGGGCCCGGGCCGGGGCGGCTGCCGTGGCCAGGCCGGCGCGGCTGCTGTGGCCGTCTTGGCCGTGGGAGCCGCCTTGGCCGTGGGAGCCGCCTTGGTCGCGAGATCCGTCCTGACTGCTAGAGCCGCCCTGGCCGCAGGAACCTCCCTGACCTCAGGAGCTACCGGCGCCACCCCGGCCACTCCAGTCACCGCGGCCACCGCGGCCACCGCGGCCACCGCAGAATGATCCTCTTGTCCCCCATACGGGTGGCCGAGATTTCCACAAATGCGCTGCCGTACACAGATGCGAGCTCTGCCCTTCCGTCTCAACCAGCGGGCGCCGTAACGTAATTCACGCGAGGCCGCGATCGGCCGACTGAGGTGACGGTGTCCCCCCACAGCCCGGGGAATTCGCGTCAGTCCAGCCGTTCCTCAATGAGAGGCAGGTCAGTCATGGATCGGACAAGACGCTTCCCCAGCAGGCGCCGACTGCTGCAAGGCGCCGCCGCGGCCGCCGTGCCCGCGACGCTCGTGCCCACCGCACGCGCGAGCGCCCAGGCTCTGTCGGTCGACTACCCCTTGGCCGAGTGGGTGCCGGCCAGTACGTCCAACTACACCGCTGCCAGCCGCCCGAGCACCTACCCCATCGACTACGTGGTCCTCCACGTCACGCAGGAGACGTACGCCGACACGCTCGCCATCTTCCAGAATCCCGCGAAGAAGGTGTCCGCCCACTATGTGGTCCGTTCCGGCGACGGTCACATCGCCCAGTGTGTCCGTGACCGCAATGTCGCTTGGCATGCGGGCAATTGGACGTACAACACGCGCAGTATCGGAGTCGAGCACGAGGGATGGATCGACAAGCCCCAGTACTTCACCAACGCGATGTACGAGCAGTCCGCCGCGCTGACCGCCGCCATCTGCTCGAAGTACGGCATTCCCAAGGACCGCGAGCACATCATCGGCCACTATCAGGTGCCGGGATCGGACCACACGGATCCGGGACCGTACTGGGACTGGTCGCGCTACATACGCCTCGTCAACTTTGCCTGAACGACAGAATGTTCACCGAGTCCCGGCAGGGAGCGGGAGGCCGAGTTGACCGATCCATGGGTGGCCCTGGAGCCGGGTGCCGATCCCGCCGAGCGCGAGCGGGTGGTACGGCAGGCACATGAGACGTTCACCGCGGCGGGCACGGTCGTCCGGCCGGTGCGATCGGTGGTGGCCGAATCGTGGCGCAGGTCGGCCAGGGCGCGGGTCAGCCCGGAGGGGAGCGGCGCGGCGGTGGAGCTGACCGACGGCGACCTCGGCGCCTATCGTGCGGAGCATCCGCTGGCGAGGGTGATGCCGTTGTTCCGTGAGCTGATGGGTACCTTCGCGATGGACGGGGAGCACCTTCTGGCCGTATGCGACGGGCAGGGCAGGTTGCTGTGGGTCGAGGGCCACGCGGTGGCGCGGCGGCGTGCGGACCGGATGAATTTCGTACCAGGGGCGCGATGGGCCGAGTCCGCCGTGGGGACCAACGCGCCGGGAACGGCGGTCGCCCTGGACCGGCCCGTGCAGGTCTTCGCCACCGAGCACTTCATGCGGCGGGTGCAGCCCTGGACGTGCGCGGCGGCTCCGGTGCACGATCCGCGGACCGGGCGGTTGCTCGGGGCGGTCGACATCACCGGTGGGAACGGCCTGGCGCATCCGCACAGTCTCGCCTTCGTGCAGGCGGTCGCGAGGGCCGCCGAGTCCCAACTGGCGTTGCTGGCTCCTTCCGCGAGAGCCCGGGGTGGCGTCGAGCTCTCGGTGCTGGGCCGGGACGAGGCGCTGCTAGTGGCGGGTGGGCGCAAGGTGCGGCTCAGTCGCAGGCACAGCGAGATCGTGGTGCTGCTCGCCCGTCATCCGGAGGGGCTGAGCGGGGACGAGTTGCTGCACGCGCTGTACGAGGACGAGTCGGTTCCGCAGGTGACATTGCGCGCCGAGATGGCTCGGTTGCGGCGGGCGCTCGGGGCGGAGCTGTTGCGGTCGCGGCCGTACCGTCTGGCGGAGCCCGTGCAGTGTGACGTCGACACGGTCGAGCGTCGCCTGGCGGTGGGTGCGGTGGCGGCGGCCGCCGCCGCGTATGCCGGGCCGTTGCTGCCGCAGTCGCGGGCGCCCGCTCTGGTCCGGCTGCGGCGCCGACTCGCCGACCAGCTGCGGGCGGCGCTGGTCGGCCACAACGACCCCGACCTGCTGGCGGACTGGGTGCACACACCCTGGGGCGAGGAGGATCTGGTGGCGTGGCGGGCGCTGGCCGCACTGCGTCCGACGCCCGGCACTCTGGCCCGCCTGCGCGAGCTCGATGCGGAGCTGGCCGTGACCGGGCGGAGCGCCGTGCAGTCGTACTGATCCCTCACCGAGGGGGGTGTGTTCGGGGCCGGGGGTGGCCAGGCACCGCCCACGGGCCCTGGGATGGCCGGGGACCGCTCACCGGCCCCGAGGGGGGAAGGCATCAGCCGCGGCCGCCCCCGGGAAGGAGCGACCCTCGCCCTCAGCAGCCCAGAAGGAGGACCCGAAGGAAAGCGCGAAGGGGAACGCAACGTGGATGCAACGTCCGTGGTTCTAGCCTCCGGGCGAGAGCTGCCCAACGGCGGGCAGTCTTCCCCGGGAGGCCAGCCAAGATGACCCGTTACGCAGCGCCCGGCACCGAGGGCGCCATCGTCTCCTACGAGTCGCGCTACGACCACTTCATCGGCGGCGAGTACGTGGCTCCCGCCCGTGGCCAGTACTTCGAGAACCCCAGCCCGGTCAACGGGCGGCCCTTCACCGAGATCGCCCGGGGCACCGCCGAGGACGTCGAGCGCGCCCTCGACGCGGCGCACGCGGCGGCGCCCGCGTGGGGGCGGGCGTCCGTCACCGAGCGCGCGGACGTGCTGCGGAAGATCGCCGACCGGATGGAGGCCAATCTCGAACAACTCGCGGTCGCCGAGAGCTGGGAGAACGGCAAGCCGATCCGCGAGACACTGGCGGCCGACATCCCGCTCGCCATCGATCACTTCCGCTACTTCGCGGGGGTCATCCGCGCGCAGGAGGGGTCGCTCAGCGAAGTGGACGCGGACACCATCGCGTACCACTTCCATGAGCCGCTCGGCGTCGTCGCGCAGATCATCCCGTGGAACTTCCCGATCCTCATGGCGACCTGGAAGCTCGCGCCGGCGCTCGCGGCCGGCAACGCGGTCGTCCTCAAGCCCGCCGAGCAGACCCCGGCCTCCATCCACTACTGGATGAGCCTGGTCCGCGACCTGCTGCCGCCGGGTGTCGTGAACATCGTCAACGGATTCGGCGTCGAGGCGGGCAAGCCGTTGGCGTCCAGTCCGCGTGTCTCCAAGGTCGCCTTCACCGGGGAGACCACGACGGGGCGGTTGATCATGCAGTACGCCTCCGAGAACATCAAGCCGGTGACGTTGGAGCTGGGCGGGAAGTCACCGAACATCTTCTTCGACGACGTGTGGTCCGCGGACGACGACTTCCGGGACAAGGCGCTTGAGGGCTTCACGATGTTCGCCCTCAACCAGGGCGAGGTCTGCACGTGTCCGTCGCGGGCGCTGGTGCAGCGCGGGCACTACAGCGAGTTCCTCGAAGCGGCGATCGCCCGCACCGAGCAGATCAAGGCCGGGCATCCGCTGGACACCGACACCATGATCGGCGCGCAGGCCTCCAACGACCAACTGGAGAAGATCCTCTCCTACCTGGACATCGGCCAGCAGGAGGGCGCCAAGGTCCTGACGGGCGGGCAGCGCATCGAGTACGACGGCGATCTGGCGGGCGGTTACTACGTCCAACCGACGATCTTCGAAGGCGACAACCGGATGCGGATCTTCCAGGAGGAAATCTTCGGCCCGGTCGTCTCGGTCGCGTCGTTCAACGACTTCGACGACGCCATCAAGATCGCGAACGACACGCTCTACGGGCTCGGTGCCGGTGTGTGGACGCGGGACATCAACAAGGCGTACCGGGCGGGCCGGGCCATCCAGGCGGGCCGCGTCTGGACGAACTGCTACCACGCCTATCCGGCGCACGCGGCCTTCGGCGGCTACAAGCAGTCGGGCATCGGGCGGGAGACGCACAAGATGATGTTGGAGCACTACCAGCAGACGAAGAATCTCCTGGTGTCCTACTCGGCGAAGAAGCTCGGCTTCTTCTAGGGGCTCGAGAGAAGGCACCTGACCTGGGGTTTTGCCGGTCAGGCGCCTTCCGCTCGACCCATTCATAGCGGGGATCGATGTGCGCCACAACTCCCAATTCCTCCCGCCGTCATCCCGTCCCTGACCAGCTCTTCCGGTCTATTTCCGGTCCACATCCCGGCTTACCCCTCGAGCGTCGCGCCCTCGCTGACGCGGCCCCACTCCTGCATGGACTGCTCAATCAGCCGGTTGGCCTGCTCCCTCACGCCATCCAGGAACGTGGCGTAATGCCGGAAGAGGACCTCGATGCTCTGGCCCGCGCGGCGAGCGCATTCGGCCGGGTCCACCCCGGAGTACAACCAGAACGAGATCCCGGCGTGCCGGATATCGTAGGGCCGCTTGGCCAGACCGGAGGCGACTTCCGTGCGGGTCAGGACATGCTTCCGTGCCCGCGCCCACGTAATGCCATCTGCGGAAGCGTCCACGTAGGTGCGGGCCTGGTTCCGAAACACCCGACCGTCCGGCGCCACGCCGAACCGTTTGATGTGCGCACGTAGGACGCGCACGAACTTCGGAGGGATAGGCACCGGCCGGGTCGCGGTAGCCGCGCGACGCTTGAGCGAGTGCACCTCGTGCACCGCGCCGTCGTGCGCTCCTTGCCCGCGGTGATGATGCCGCCCGACAGGTTGAGCATCCCCCACCCGGTCTCGGGTAGATGGCACTGTTCGAGGCGGAGGTGAATGACCTCCCCCGGCCGCACGACCGCGTAGTACATACAGCCGAAGAACGCCTCCAGATGGAGTCCGCGCCCGCGCTGCCGAGCAACCGCCGCACCCCACTTTCTCCGATGTGGCAGGGCGTACGTCAGCGCAGCGCGACGGTTCTCGGACCAGAAAGAACAAGGTGGGCCTGAACCGTCACGCTGTCGCGGGCGTTCACAGGGGAGAAAGGCAATTCCGCCTGTCGATCGGGGAGTTCATCATGTTGGATCGTCGCTCTCTTCTGCGGACCAGTGGCGTGGCGGCAGCCGGCGCGCTCGGTGCCGTCGCTTCTGCCTCGACCGCTGAGGCAGCTTCCACGCCATTCCGTGGTCATCACTCGTCCGTTCACGCCCCGACCGACGGCGTGACGCGCACCTTGCTCCAGGAGAACCCCTCGCCCGCCAAGGGCTGGAAGACCGTGCAGACCCTCGTCGAGATACCGCGGCGCAGGGAATCGGGCCGCCACAGCCACCCGGGAGTGGAAGTCGGATACATCGTCCGCGGCGATGTATCCATGGAGTTCGACGACGGGACCACCCTGCGGCTTCGCACGGGTGACCCCTTCTTCATCCCCTCTGACACCATCCACAATGCCCGCAACATTGGGAAGGTGACGACCATGATGCTGTCCACCTACGTCGTCGACGAGACGAAGCCGCTGGTCACTACGTACACCCATTGAGTCTTTCCGACTGCGTAGTCATCGGCCAGGAGGGCAAGGACTGTGTGGAGGGTGCGGCTGATGCGTCGGCCGGTGCCGGGGGTCGGCCGAGTTAGCGGTCACCGGGCGTATGCCTCGCTCGCGATCTTGTCGAGCGGGGCGAGCCTCTCGGAGCCCCCGGTGGGTCCTGATCCGCTGTCGCGACAGGCGGACGCCCTCTAGCCGCGTCGGGACCTGCTCGGGACCTGCTCGGGACCTGCCCTTTTGTAGCGACCCATGAGAAGCGTATGCAGCGGGCAGGGCTCCCGTGCCGTTGGGTGAGGTGTTCGAAGTCTCAACCTGCCGGCTCGAGAGCCCTGGTGGGTCCTGTCCTGCCGCACTTGCCCTGCCGTATGAGCCGGTCGACCGGGTCACGATGCTTGTCGGCGTGAGGGCGACCGCCGCTGCGGACTACCGCCGCACAAGCGCGCCCTTTTCGCCCTCGCGCGGATCGTGGCCCGGCCGGGCACACCCGTGGGCACGGCCTACGGACATGCCACCGGCGTCGTGCGACGGGCGCGCCGATCGCGGAAGGGTGCTACCAGATCCTGATCTTCGTGATCTTGTGGAGGGGCTCGCCGGTGATCTTCCCGTAACTCCACTTCTCCACGGTTCCGCTGGTCGCCGGCGCGCCCAGCCTCGGCACGTACTCCAACGTGACCTTGTTGTTGCCGGTCCAGATCTGGTCGACGCCGTAGATCGCCACGCTTACCGCCCCCGCGTTGGCGAAGCAGAGGGAGCCGCCTGCGTTGTGAAGCGTCAGGTAACCCATTTCAGAGCAACCGACGCGGTTGATGGCGGACGCCGACGAAGCAGGCAGAACCACGGCTACGGCTCCGGCTGCCGCTACTACTGCGAGGCGTGTGATGAAGCGCTTCACTGGTGAGTTGTTCCTTCCATGGTGGTGCGGTGCCGCCGAGGGAGACAGCGCACGGCGGCAACGCAGGGACGCATGCACGTCCCATCAACGCAACGGGAGAAAGGGCACTCCCGTTCACCACTCGAGTGCCTTGCTTCGGACGGCGGTCGCGATAAGGAAGTGCAGTTGAGGCATGCCGAGCTCGCCGATCACAGCCGCCGAGATGTACGAGCGGTCCGAGAACGGGTCACCTCCCTCGTTCCGGCAGTCGGGACAGTACTTCGGCCCCTACGGAACGGCAAGAAAGCGACAAGGTCCCGCGAAGGGCTTCCGGCGAGTGTGTGAGCCGTTCGTCCGCGCATGCGGCTGAGCACGCCACGGAACACTTGGACAGGATCGAGCACCACGCATGAACGGAATCACGGAAACGCGGACCACTGCCTCCGCTCCGACCTGGTCGCGTAATCGGAACCTCACCTCCGACGCTGACTGTGACGCCTTCATCAGAGACATCTACGACCAGTACGGCCTGCTGCTCGTCCGGTATGCCGCGCGACTGCTGGACGGCGATTGGCACAAGGGGGAGGACGTCTTCCAGGAGACTGCGGCCCGAGCCTGGAAACACGCCCGTTTCCTGGGCAGCCGCGGCGACAGCCTCAGACCGTGGTTGTTCACCGTGACCAGGAATCTCGCGATCGACCATCACCGGGCGCGTCAGGTGCGGCCGTTGGAGCACATGTCCGTCGAGGAGTTGGACGTCTCCAGCGACAACACGGCATCCACGATCGATTCCCATGTGGTGGCGCAGGCCCTGGGGGAGCTGAACGAGCAGCAGCGAACCGTCATCCGCCTCATGTACTACCTGGAATGCAGCGTTGCCCAAGCGGCCGAGCACCTCGGCATACCGGCGGGCACCGTCAAGAGCCGCGCCTTCTACGCCATACGGGCGTTGCGCAGAGCGCTGGAGAAGCAGGGGATCCTAGGGGTGTGACCATGGCGCGGCCCCGGTCGCACGGTCGTCAACGGGTCCTGTGATCCAGGCTGGGAGGCCTGACAGGTCTCAAGTACACGCGCGCGCGAGGGAAACCAGTACGACGGGTGCCGACGGGAGCATCATGCAGGACCCTTGCTCCTCGGAACAGGAAGCTTGTGCTTCCCGACCGCCCTCTCGGGCACGGTGGGCGCGGGGTCCTCATTCATGTCGAGGGCGGCGAGCCGGTCACGGACCTGCTGAGCGCTGTGTGTCATCGCCCGCGCTTCAGCGTCTTGGAGGGCGTTGACCCAGTCCGCCCGTGCCCCTTCCCGGTCGCCCATGGCCAGCCGGGTGTCGCCGAGCCGCATCAGGGTGCCGAGGGCGTTCCTGTGGTCTCCCAGTTCACCGAACGCCCTCGACGCCCGCTGGTAAGTGGTCACCGATTCCTCGTAGCGGCCGAGCAGGCGAAGGTTGTGGCCCAGGATGTCCCACCCCTGGGCGAGCTGCCAGGGCGCGTCGAGGCGGTGGAACAAGGCGATGCCTTCCTCGCTGTACACGAGGCTCTTCTCGAGGTTCCCGAGGTTGGAATGGAACCAGGCGAGCTCGAGGAGGCACTCGGCCAACCACAACTCTTCGCCTGTCATCCGGGAGAGTTCCAGTCCCCGCTCGGAGGCCGCCACGGCTTCCCCCGTCCGCCCGAACAGGAACAGCGCACAGGCCGTGACGTAGTGGGCTCGTGCCTGTTCACCGATGTCGTCGAGCTCTGCGAAGATCGCTGTCGCGTGTTGCAGCTGCTGCAGGGCCTGCTCCTGATGGCCGAGGTAGCCGTGGATCCCGCCCAGGTGCCGTAGGCAGCGGCCCTCTTCGAGGAGGTCGTTCCGACGCCGGGCCACTTCGAGGGCGGGGGTCAGCGCGGCGATGGCTTCTGGCCAGAACTCCTGACGGTTGAGGTATTCCTTGAGCGACCAGGCGAGCCCCGTGATGTGAGGGTCGAGCTGCTGGCTGACGGCGGTGTGGAGCAGGCCCGTCAGCACGTGGTGTTCGGCGGTGAGCCATCGGGTCGCCTGCTCGACGGTGGTGAGTTCCTCCGGAGTGACGCCCGAGCGGGGTGTGCCGAGTTCGAGGTCGTGCGATGTGTCCTGTTTGAGGAACCGGTTTGCCTCGCAGGCGGTGAACATGTAGTGGTCCAGGATCCGGAGAGTGGCGTGATGACGACCCTGGCCGGTCTCGTGGGCGTGAGCGAGCTCGGTGGCGTAGCCGCGGAGGAGGTCGTGCAGGCTGTAGCGACCGGGCAGCGGTTGTTCCACGAGGCAGGAGCTGAGCAGTTCGCCGAGTGCGCGGCGGGTCCGGGCGAGGGAAAGGCCGGCGAGGCTGGCCGCGGCGGGGGCGGTGATGTGGGGGCCGGGATGCAGGGCCAGCAGGCGGAAGAGCCGGGCGGCCTGCTCATCGAGTGACTGGTAGGACCAGGAAAAGACGGTGCGCACGTCTGTGGTGGTGTCGGAGCCGGTGAATGCCTCGAGTCCGCCGTGGGTGTGTCGCAGGTCGTCGACCACGGCGTGGAGGGGGAGCCCGGGGTCGAGTTCGGCGCGGGCCGCGACCACGGCCATGGCCAGGGGAAGCCGTCCGCACAGCTGGATGATGTCGGCTGCGGCGGCGGGCTCGGCGGCGAGTCGTTCGGGTCCCAGACGTCGTTCGAGGGCCTCGTGCGCCTCGGTCGGTGTGGGCAGCGCGAGCCGGAGGGGCTTGGCGCCGTCGGTGGTGACGAGGCCGAGAAGCTGGTTACGGCTGGTGATCAGGGTGAGGCAGCCCGCTCCCGCGGGAAGGAGTGGGCGCACCTGCTGCTCCTCGCGGGCGTTGTCCAGGACGAGGAGGACCCGCCGGTCGGCGAGGAGACTGCGGAAGAGTGTGCTCCGGCCGGCGGTGTCTTCGGGGATGCGCGGGGCGGGGACGCCCAGGGCGGTGAGGAAGCCGTGCAGGGCGCTACCGGGTTCGACGGCGGGTGCGTGCGGGTGGAATCCGCACAGGTCGACGAAGAGTTGCCCGTCGGGGAACGAGGAGGCGATGCGGTGCGCGTGGTGCATCGTGAAGGTGGTCTTGCCGACACCGGGAGCGCCGCTGATGACCACGGCGGGGGCAGTGGTGGGTCCGGGGTGGCCCGTCGCACCGATGGCTGTGGACAGCCACGCGCCTTCGGTCGCCCGTCCCGCGAACGCCGGCAGGTCGCGCGGCAGTTGCGCCGGGCGTGCCAATGACGGAGGAAGGGACGCTGCTCTCCCGCCGTCCGCGACCGGGGCGCCACGTGTGTCGGACTCGGCTTCCGTGTCGTCGGGTCGGTCGACGGCCGGGCCGGTCGACGAGGTCGCCTCGCCCCCGTCCGGTGCCCCGGACGTGGTGGTGCCTCTCGGACGGCGGTCGTGCTGGATCACCGTGTCATTCGTCAGGTCGGCCGGGTGCAGAGGCGGGAGGTCGTGGTGGAGGATGCCCTGGTGCAGAGCGCGTAGGGCCGGACCTGGTTCGAGGCCGAGCTCGTCGGCCAGATGCCGGCGCACGTCGGTGTAGCGCTGCAGGGCTTCGGGGTGCCGGCCGGCGAGGTACAGCGCTCGCAGCAGCAGGGCCCAGCCGGTTTCGCCCAGCGGGTGCTGCGCGGTTATCTCCTCTGCCGCGTTGAGGGCTTCGGTGATCCGGCCTTGCAGGAGCAGGCCAGTGGTGTGGATCTCGCGAGTGGTCTGCCGCAGCTCCTCCAGACGTGCTGTCTCCTGGACGGCGAACAGGTGGTGCGCTGCGTCGGCGAACGCCGTGCCGCGCCACATGCCCAGGGCCTTCTGGGCCTCCTCCACGACACGATCGGGTCGGCCTTGGTCCAAGTACCGGTGTGCTTGGGCGGCGGACCGCTCGAAGCGTACGGTGTCACGGTTCTCGGGCGGCACACGCAGGGCATAGCCCAAGGGTTCGGTGACCAACACCTCGAACGCCCCCTGGCGGCGCAGACGCTGGGGTTCCAGCGTCGCGCGTACCTTGCTGATGTGGGCGTGCAGGGAACCCATGGCCGCGCTCGGTGCACGCCCCGGCTGCTGCGGCCACAGTTCCTCGAACAGAGTCTGCGGAGAGACCGCCCGGCCGTCGGCGAGCAGCAGACGAATCAGCAGGAGTCGCTGCCTGCGCCGACCCGGATCGAGCACCGCCCCCGCCCGCCGCACCTCCAGCGGACCCAGCAGTCCGAAGTCGAGACCTTGAACCACAGCTGTCACCGTACCCAACAGAATCTCCACCGGCGGCGTCACCCCTGGGACGCACACCTGACCAGGATCCGGCACACGGACAACGTATCGCGCGGTGACGAAAACCGGCCTCGGCTCCACCGGGCACCACAGGAAGGGTGTGGCGGCGGCTCAGGGCACAGGAGCGATGAGGACCCCGTTGTCCGCTTCCCGCATATCGGACAGGACAATAGCAGGACGTCATCCGGCGGCAGGGCTCGTCAACCAGCACCTCCGCGGAGAAGGCGAGCGCATCGGCGCGTCGGCGGACGGCTCCGTCACCGGCCCCCTCGGGCGCGGCACATGAACAGACGCCATGCGTCATGACCTGCGGCGACGCGTGAACCGCTGCGACGTACAACCCGTTGAGTGAGCGAACGGTTGTCGTCCAGAGCGGAGAAGAACATGATCGTCGAGGGAACGAGCACCGACCGGTTCGAACCGGTACGAGCGGCGCTGACAGCACATCTCGAAGCCGGCGAGGAGTTGGGGGCATCGATCGCCGTCGATGTGGACGGGGTCATGGAAGTCGATCTGTGGGGTGGCCACGCGGACGAAGCGCGGACCGTTCCGTGGCAACGGGACACGTTGGTGAGCATGTGGTCGACCACGAAGACCCTCACCAGTCTCGCGGCCCTCATCCTCGTCGACCGGGGCGCACTGGATCTGCGCCGCCCGGTCGCGCACTACTGGCCCGAGTTCGCCGCCCGGGGAAAGGAGCACATCGAGGTGCGGCACGTCCTGGCCCACACCTCGGGACTTTCCGGCTGGGAGCAGCCCTTCTCCGTGGAGGACCTGTACGACTGGCCCACGGCGAGTGCCCGGCTGGCGGCGCAGGCACCCTGGTGGGAACCGGGCTCCGCTTCGGGTTACCACGTGCAGACCCAAGGACAGTTGGTGGGGGAACTCGTCCGGCGGGTCAGTGGCCGTACTCTGAGGGAATTCGTCGACACCGAGATCGCCGAGCCGGCGCGAGCCGATGTCCAGCTCGGTGCGCGCGAAGCCGACTGGCCGCGCATCGCCGATCTGGTGGCGCCCTCGCAGCTCTCCGGTATACCCACCGGCCTCGATCCCGACGGGATCTTCACCAAGACGCTGTTCGGAAGCCCCGCGCGTGACGAGCACGTCGACACCCCGCGGTGGCGCTCCGCCGAACTCGGAGCCGTCAACGGTCACGGCAACGCACGAGGCATGGCCCGAGCGCTCTCCGTCATCTCACGGCGCGGCCGGGTCAACGGCCTACGGCTTCTCTCCGCGGAGACGGTGGACAAGGTGTTCGACGTCCAGGCCGATGGAGTCGACCTGTTCCTGGGCGTCCCCGTCCGCTGGGGCATGGGCTACGCGCTCGCCGATCCGAGGACGATGCCGCACATGCCCACCGGAAGGATCTGCTTCTGGGTCGGTCGGGGCGGTTCGATCGTCGTGATGGACCTCGACCGGCGCGTCACGTTCTCGTACGTGATGAACCGGGTGGGCGACGGCATCCTCGGCTCGGAGCGCACGTACAGCTACCTCAGGCGTGTCTACGAAGTCTTGGAGTCCGCCGGTTGAGGTGTACCCGTGCCCGCGGCCGGAGCGCGGCAGCCGGTGCGACGCGGCAATCGCCTCGCAGCGTGAGCTCCGCGGCATCCCTTCGGCCATGGAATCGATCACGGCGGGAAGCCGCTGATCGCCGTGGCCCGCACAGCCATTCCACTGCCCGGGAACGAGCAGCTCATTTCCGAGTGAACCGGCCCGGCCGTCCCGTCGTAATACGAGTCGTCATACGAGACGAAGGACGCCCCACTCCCGGTGACCGGACGAGAGCAATGCCCCGGTCCGGGCCGGACACATGGTGCGGACGTACGTCAACTCAGTCACACGCCAGGCGGCTCGGGGCCTTGCTCCTCGAACATGTCGGCCTGTTTCGCCTGGCCCGCCCGTCGAGGGCCATCAACCGACCAAGAGGGATTTCACGCATGCGCATCACCCGCCACGTCCGCCCGAGCCGCAGAACCGCACTGCTCGGTGTCACCGCGGCCGTAGGTCTGTCCGTCGCCGCCGTCACCCTGCCCGGCACCGCGGGCGCGACGCCCCACCACGCGGAACGTCCGACGATCGTGTTGGAGCACGGAGCGTTCGCCGACGCCGCGAGCTGGGACGGTGTCGTCGCCCGGCTGCAGCGCGCCGGCTATCCGGTGGTGTCGGCCGCCAACCCGCTGCGCGGTCCGGCGAGCGATGCCGCCTACCTGCGCAGCGTCCTCGAACACGTCGACGGGCCCGTGGTCCTGGTCGGCCACTCCTACGGCGGCACCGTCATCAGCCAGGCCGCCGCGGGCATGGAGGACAAGGTGAAGGCTCTGGTCTACATCGCGGCGTTCCTCCCCGACACGGGCGAGAGTTCGATCGGGCTGACGAACAAGTTCCCCGGGAGCACCCTCGGCCAGGCCGTCGAGTCCGTCAACTACTCCCTGCCCGGCGGCGGTCAAGGCGCGGACGTGTACATCAAGCCCGAGAAGTTCCGCAGCCAGTTCGCCGCGGACGTGCCGGCGGCCAAGGCCAGGCTCATGGCAACCGGACAGCGGCCGATCGCCGTCGCCGCACTGGAGGAGAGGTCCACCGAGGCCGCCTGGAAGACGATCCCCTCCTGGTCGCTGGTCACCACGGGAGACCGCAACATCCCCGTGGCCACCCAGCGCTACATGTCGGCCCGTGCCAAGGCCCGCACGACGACCGTCGACGCGTCACACGCGGTATCCGTGTCCCGCCCCGACGCCGTCACCCGCATCGTCGAGCAAGCAGCCCGCACGGTCCGATGACCGACGGGCCCGCCCTGTCGCCCGTCACACCTCACCGCACCCGCACAGCCGTGCCCGACCGTGCACTTCACCCTCAGACGTATTCACACCGGAAGGCAGCAACCACCATGGCGTTCATCACCGTCGACCAGGAAAACTCCACCAGCATCGAGCTGTACTACGAGGACCACGGCGCGGGGCAGCCGGTCGTGCTGATCCACGGCTACCCGCTCGACGGCCACTCCTGGGAGAAGCAGTCCGCCGCACTCCTGTCGGCCGGCTATCGCGTGATCACGTACGACCGGCGCGGTTTCGGCCGCTCCAGCCAGCCCACCACCGGCTACGACTACGACACCTTCGCCGCCGACCTGAACGTGGTCCTGGAGACCCTCGGCGTCAACGACGCCGTTCTGGTGGGCTTCTCCATGGGCACCGGTGAAGTCGGCCGTTACCTGGGCACCTACGGCTCCGACCGGATCGCCAAGGCCGCCTTCCTCGCCTCGCTGGAGCCCTTCCTCCTCAAGACCGACGACAACCCCGGCGGCGTCGACGGCACCATCTTCAAGGACATCGAAGGTGCCGTCACCGCCGACCGCTACGCCTACTTCACGGATTTCTACGAGAACTTCTACAACCTCGACGAGAACCTCGGCACGCGCATCAGCGAGGAAGCCGTCCGCAACAGCTGGAACGTGGCCGCCGGTGCCTCCTCGTACGCCTCCCTGGCCTGCGTGGCCACCTGGTCCACCGACTTCCGTGCCGACGTGTCCAAGATCGACGTTCCGGCACTGATCCTGCACGGCACCGCCGACCGCATCCTGCCCATCGAGGCCACCGGGGAGCGCTTCCACCAGGCACTCCCGCAGGCCGACTACGTCGTCATCGACGGCGCACCGCACGGCCTGCTGTGGACCCATGCTCGGGAAGTCACCGACGCCCTGCTCGCGTTCCTCGCCAAGTGACCAGCGGCCGACGCCTCACCTGACGCGAGACGGCAAGCGGCCGGTCACGCCCCGGGCGGGAAGCTGAGCCGTACCCCCGCTGCTGCACGGCAGGACCGTTCGCCGTGGGGCCTCGACGTAGCGCGGGCTGACAGGCCCGTGCCGCTTCCACGTGGCACGGGCTCGGGACTGGACCTTGCGGTCGCTGCAAGGCCGAGGATGGCAGCATGTTGTCGATCAGTGAGTTCAGTGAGATGTGTGACCTGCCGCCGCAGACACTTCGGTACTACCACGCCGAAGGCCTGCTCGTTCCGGCCGATGTCGACGAGTGGACCGGCTACCGCTCCTACACGTTCGGGCAGGTCGAACGGGCCATGCTGGTCGCCGTACTGCGCGGCACCGGTATGAGCGTGACGCTCGTCCGACGCGCTCTCGACCAACCTGACGAGGCACTGATCCTCCTGCGGCAGCACGTGACGGAGGTACGTCGGCAGCGCCGAATCCAAGACGAGGCCATCAGGGACGCACGCGAGTTGCTCGCGTCGCCTCCCGAAGCGGTCCTGCGCCACGTGGACGAGATGACCGTGGCGTCGAAGCTGGTGCCGCGCCCGCCCGCCGGGCGCAACCGGTACGACTGGAATGCGGCCGACGCCGCGGTCGCTGCCGCTGTTCAGCACGTGGTGAGGACCGTGGAGTCGTACGGAGGCGTGGTAGCCGGGACGCCGTGGCGGGCCCTGGCCACCGAGACGCCGGAGCAGAAGAGCCGAGTCAACGCCGGCGAGGGACCGCATTGGCTGGTCAAAGTCCCCGTCACGGCGGATGAAGAGACGTTGGCGTCTCTGCCTGCCGACATCGAGGTGGAGACGTTCGGGTCGCGTGACGAGCTGTCGATCTTCATGCCGGGCAGGAGCTCGATGGCCAAGCACGCCACTGCCCTGTCGCGTCTCCTCGCGCACCCCTTTGACGGCGCTTACGCCGACACCTCCCGTATGCGCTGTCTGCTGCACCCCAACGGGGTCGAAACTGCCGTGGCCTTGTGTGAGTTCCGTGAGCCGAGCGCCGTCGAGTGACCTCAGAACCGCCGTCGCCGGTCCATGCGTGTCGGTCCGCGACTACGAAGCCCACTCACACCGCTCTGGGGGCACCCATGTGGCAGCGGCGTTGATCTGCGAAAACGTGGGCGTGCCCTTGACCTTCCGGGCGAACCCTCAATCAGTGAAGAGGAACAATGACTGCCAAAACGCGCCGCACGATGAGCATCGCAGCCCCGTTCGTTGTGGCCCTGGCGGCCCTGACCGCGCCGGCGCATGCTGGTGCGCCCGCACGACGGTGGAGTCGACCAAGACGTCCCAGTCGATCTCACCCGCCGCGTCCGCCGTAGCCTGGGCCTGCTGGAGCAGACGCTTGTCTGACAGGAACGTCGTGCGGGCGAAGACTGCCGCCATGTCGGGGTCAGTGGCACAGAAACCGTTGGTCAGCTCCTTACCCATTTCCGGCCGCTCCGGATTCCCCGTGATCACGGGAGCCATCGCCGAGGACCAGCCCAGATAGTTCGAATCCAGCGACCCCCACAGTTCCTCGATGTCGTCCGCGGTGAAGCCGCCGCGGTAACCGTCGTCATCGATGTAGCAGGTGGGGCCCCATTGCCGTTGGGACACGGCTGATGGACTGCGTGCTGACCAGCTTGGCGGTGCCGTTCTCCAGGTCGCCGGCGAGAAGGGGGACGTCGACGAGATCCGGACCATTCCCGGACCAGCCCCCGCGTGAAGGGCTTACAAAGCACCGTTTTCCCTGGTCAGTCGGGGTACGGGTGCTGTACCACCAGCAGACGAAGAATCTCCTCGTCTCGTATTCACCGAAGAAGCTCGGCTTCTTCTAGAGGCGTACAGAGAGGCGCCTGACCTGGTCCTTTGACAGTCAGGCGCCTTTCGTTCGGCTGGTTCGGAGCGGGACCCGGTTCGGGACTACCACGAGACGGCCGACCGGCTGCTGGGGTTGACGTCCGTCAGTTGGCCACTGCGGCGCGTTGGTTCATTCGGCCCGCAAAGAATCCGGTGAAGCACCGTGGTGTGCGCCCCGGCGGCCCTACCGTGTACGGGACGCGGCGCTTCTCGTGCCGGGGCGGTGCTGAAGGGGGCTGGGTCATGTCCGAGGAAGAGTCCCCGCGGCGGTCCGCGCGGCCGCGCCGTCGCGCGATGGCGGTGGCGGTGGCGGTCGTCGTCGGCCTGGTGGTCGGCGCCCTGGGCGGCCTGGCCGCCCACTTGTGGTGGCCCGGCAAGGACGGCGGGTCCCAGGCGTCCGCCGCCGCACCGGCCGGCTCCCGGGCCGAGACCGTCGGCTCCGCGATGTTGGCCCAGCGGCGGGTCGGTGTCGACGTCCAAGCACGCGAGCTCGGTGCGTCCGACTCGTTCCACGGCCAGGCGCGCCTCGACCTGGTCGACGCCGACACCGCGAAGGCGGCGACCCATGTCGCCTACGACGGGGGCGAGGGCCACCCCTGGTATCCGCCGGAGGTGGTGCTGATCGGCGACCGCGCCACCATTACTCCCCACGAGGCGATGGCCGGGCCCGGGACCGGCCCGGGCGGCGAATACCGCACCGAGCCCGACGCGACCGCGGCGGCTGAGGACGACGCCGACCTCCACGCCGCCCTGGAGACCCGGTGGCTGGCCCAGCCCGCCCACATCGAGGCGCTCCTCGACGGCGCCACCGGTGTGCGCACCGAGCAGGACGGCGGCACCCGCACGCTCACCGGCAGCACCCCGCTGCGCGCCCTGGCCGCCGACCCGGCCATCGGCGCCCTCTACCGCCCTTACGCGGCCGCCCGCTCCGGCGACACCGTCCGCTTCACGTTGGTCGTCACCGCGCGCGACCTGCCCAAGAACCTGGAGACCCGGGTGCCTTCGGCGGCCGACACAGCGACCGGTTACGAGTCCTTCCAGGTGGAGTACCGCGACTGGGCCAAAGGCGAGCCGATCACCGCCCGCCCTGGCCCCTCCCCCGCGCCCCAGTGGACCGCCACGGACTGAGGCGGGGCGACTCTTGCGGCTGAGCCTCGGAAGCAGGACGCCAGCTCGGCCGTGCAGCAGTTTCCCGCACCGTCACGTGTGTCATGGGCGTGCCGGTAGCACGTCCCTACGACGCGGCGGAGCCAATGGGCCGTCTGGGACGCGGCCCTGCGGAGACGCGTGAAGCCCATGGAACAATCCCCTGCAGCCACGGGCTCAGGGGGAGGACATCATATGGAACGGGTAGAGGATGCACGGGAGCTCGTGTTTGGTTACGTCGACGCTCTGAGCGCGGTTGACGAAGCCATGCGGGCGGCGATCCCTTCGCTTGAGCGTCTCGCAGATGTCCTCGACTTGGTCCGTTCGCGCCGGATCATCAGCCGGTTCGGGCAGGCCGGCACCTACTCCTACACAGTTCATGGGGCAGGGTGCCGCTTCGTCAGCGACGACGGCACCGAGGTCGATGTCGACTTCGCGCCCGACGGGAGCGAAATCTTCGACCTCTGGCGGCTGCGCCGGTACGGGCTGAGCCTGCCCGAGCCTCTTGACGTCACGGATCAGATCCTGCGGACCGCGGTGCTGTCCCTGGAACCGCTTCTGAACGAGGTGCGACCGGGGTGGTTCAGCGTCGCCAGTTGAGTGCTTCAGGATGAGCTTCGCAGGCGGCGCAGGCATATAAGGCTCCAGGCCAGTTCGAGCAGGCCCTGGTGGAGATCGGCGCGGCGTTCGTAGCGGGTACGGAGCCGTTTGAACTGGTGCAGCCAGGCGAAGGCCCGCTCGACCACCCAGCGCACCTTGCCAGTCCGGAGCCGTGAACGACGCCGCGCCGGGCGATCATCGGCTTGATGCCCCGCTTCACAGCAGGCGGCGGCCGGTCGACGGTCAGGTGGTGCTTCGAGCCAGAGCGGGCCCGATCGACAGGTGAGGGTCCGACGTGGTCCCCCCTTTGAGCGCCCGGACGTGCGATCCGTCCACGGAGCAGTCGTCCAGGTTTAGCAGGCCGGCGCGACGAAGCTCGGTCAACAAGGCGGCATGCAGACGAGTCAGACGCCGGCCTCGGATAGTCCCGCAGCCGACGCCAAGCCGTCACCCCGGAACAGCCCACCGCCTCTGCGGGGACGGCACGCCACGCGACACCGGTCCGCAGCACGTACATGACGCCGACGAGCGCCACTCGATCGGGAACACGTAGCCGCCCCGGGTGGCGATGGCGTCGTTCGGGGCGGAGGCGGTGGCCGGTGACCCTGGCGAGGGCAGTGACGACACGCGAAGTCGGACTGGGGAACTGGGGCGGCCCGGGTCTCAGTCCGGGAGGCCGGAGGCCGGGCTTACTGTCACCTTCACCTCTGTTGCCTCGGATGCCCGTACGCGTACCTGTCGGGCCTGGCCCGGTGGCACGCTTCGGGTGCTGGGGTGGGCCGTGCGGCCCGACACCTTGATGTGCCAGCCGGTGGTGCTCGGTGGCAGCGACAGCACGGTGGTGCCGGGGCGGCGTGTCGAGCGGTAGGCGAGGCGGTATGTCGCGCGGGCCGGGTCGTGGGCCTCGGTGCGCACGGTGCCTGCGACTGCCGGGGCGTACGGCGTGGCGGTGCGTTCCTTGTTCGTACGGAAGCGGCCCTGGGGGTCGAGGGCGCAGTAGCCGCCGCCGTAGCACCAGACGTAGGCCGCCCAGCCCGAGGAGTAGCGGGTGAAGGAGGCGAGGGCGTCGTCGTGGAAGCGGCGCATGTTCGGCAGGCCGCTGTTCAGCGGGCCCCACTCACCGACCACGACGGGGATCGAGTGCTTGCGCGGGTAGGTGGTGACGGCGTTTTCGTACGCCGTGATCCAGCCGGCCGCCGGGTCGTAGTCGGCGCCCGCCTCCATGGCGGTGTTGTAGAAGTGCGGGGCGTAGACGAGGCCTTCGTCGGGGACGCTTCCCAGGCCGGTGGGTACGCCTTCGCCGACGATCGGGGTCGGCTCGATGAACAAGTGGTTCAGGCGGTCGCGGGTGCGGATGGCGGTGGCGAGGCGGCGGTACATCGGGGTGAGCTGCGTCGCCTCGATGCGGCGTGCGGCACTGGCCAGGTCCTCACCCGCACGCAGCTCACCCATCGGCTCGTTGAGCAGGTCGTAGCCGAAGACCGCGGGGTGTCCGCCGAAGCGGTCCGCCAGCAGGCGCCACATGCGGGCCTGCGCGCGTTGCAGGTCGGCGTCCTGATAGAGGTGGGTGAAAGCGCGCTGGACGGCGGGTTCGAAGTACTCGGCGAACCAGTCCTCGGGGTGCGCGGTGAACGGCAGCCCGTCGGTCCGCGTCGCCCACGCGGGGATCCCGCGATGGCCGAACTCGGGCCCGAACACGTCCTGGTGGGCGTCGATGACGACGTGCACCCCGTGCTTGTGCGCCCAGTTCAGAATGCGTCGGATCTTGCGCAGGTAGGGCTCGCTGTAGTGCCCGCGCCGCGGCTCCAGGTCGTCCCAGAAGACCAGCAGGCGGGCGAAGTTGAAGCCGTTGGCCCGCAAGTCGGCGAAGTGCCGCTCGGTGATCGCGCTGAGGGCGTCCGGGCCGTGGTGGATCTTGTCCTCTACGTTCCAGCCGCGCAGGGTGAGTGTGCGGCCGCGGGCGTCGGTGAGGCGGGGTATACCGGTGGTGATAGGGGCGGCTGCGGACCCGCCACCGGAAGTGGCCCTCCTGACGGCGCCGGCAACGGTGGCGGTGCGCCCACTCTCCGCTCCCCCCGAAGCGGCCGGCGGCAAACCCGCACCGAGCAGGGCGGCGGCGATCAGGCCGATCAGCGCGAGCAGCGCCATCCGGGCCATCGGAGCCATCCGAGCCATCAGGCCGAGGTGCCGCCGCGTGAAACGCTTGCCCATGCCAGACCTCCGCCACTCGGGGACACGCGGTCACGTACGTGTATCCACTCCGCTCGCACCGCACCTATCAGGAACCGCTCGCACACACCAGCGAACCGACGACACGGGACACGGGCCGCCGGGAACCCCCCACCGCCAGGACCAGCACGCCACCGCTCCGCTCCCCTACATCCCTGGGCTACCGCGTCATCCGGTCGATCAGGCGGGCGAGTTCGGTGACGTACGGGGGCTCGAACAGGGTCAGGTGGTCTCCTTCCAGGGTGTGGGGGGTCAGTTGGGCGGGGGCGCAGACGCGGGACCAGAAGCGGATCGCGGCGTGCCGAAAGTCCGCGTCCTGTTTGTCGGCCTGGACGAGTGCGACCGGGCCGGCGTACCGCGACGGGCGGTAGGCCCGGGCGGCCCGCAGATGGGCGCGGTTGGTGCGCCGCCGGAGAGCCAGCCGGAGCGCCTCGGCGGCGGTCATGTCTTCCTCCGCCGCCACAGGGCCCGGCTTCTCCAGCTCGTCACCCCCGTCGTCCCCGTCGTCTTCCTCGAACTCCGGGAGCTGTGCGGAGAGGTAGCTCTCCACCAGGAAGACCATCTCCACCTGCTCACCCCGCAGTTCGAGCAGCCGGGCCATTTCGAAGGCCACCAGCCCGCCCATCGACCAGCCCAGCAGCAGATACGGGCCGGTCGGCGCCACCGCGCGTACGGCCGTCAGATAGCGGGCGGCCAGCGCCTCGACGCTCCGGTCCTCGTCGGCACCGTCCGGCGTCGTCTGGAGGGCGTACAGCGGGCCCCGCAGCTCGGGGCAGGCGGCGAGATGGCGGAAGCCGGTGGCCTCGCCGCCCGCCGGGTGGACGCAGAAAAGAGGGGTGCCCTCGCCTCGGGGCCGCAGTGCCACGATGTCGTCCGGGAGGGCGGGCGGCACGGCGTCGCCCGCCTTCAGCAGCCGGGCCAGGTGCCTCGGTGTGGCCGCCCTCCCCTGCCCCGGCTGCGGTTCCGAGAACAGGACGGGCACCGGAAGCGCGGTGTGGAACTCCCCGTTGAGCCGTGCGATCAGCCGTACGGCCAGCAGGGAGTGGCCACCGAGCTCGAAGAAGTCGTCGTCCGCGCCGACGGGGGCGACGTCGAGCAGGTCCTCGAAGACCCGGGCCACGGCGGCCTCCACCGGGTCGGTCGACGGCGTGCCGACTCCGCCCGGCGACGAGATCGGGGACCCGGTGCCGTCTGCCCGGACGAGTGACCGCACCGCGGCCTGGTCCACCTTGCCGTTCGGGGTGAGGGGTATCGCCCCGGTCCTGGCATACGTGGCCGGCACCAGTTGTGCCGGCAGCCGCTCCGCCAAGTGGGCGCGCAGGGCCCGTGGCGTGGCGGCGGGGACGTCGTCGGCGACGACACAGGCGGCCAGGTGGTCGCCGCGTTCCTCGTCCGCGACCAGGACGACCGCGGCGTCCCGCACCGCGGGGTGCCGCAGCAGCGCGGCCCGGATCTCCTCGGGCTCCACCCGTACGCCGTTGACCTTGAGCTGGTCGTCCACTCGCCCCAGATACCGGATCAGGCCGTCCGGGCCGACGCAGGCCAGGTCGCCCGAGCGGTACAGGCGGCTGCCGGGTTCCGGTGAGAAGGGGTGCGGTACGAACCGTTCGGCGGTGGCGGCGGGGGCGTCCAGGTATCCGCGGGCCAGGCTCGTGCCGCCGATGTAGATCTCCCCCGGCACGCCCACCGGCACCGGGGTGAGGTCCCCGTCCAGGACGAGGACCTCGGCGTGGTCCATGGGCCGGCCGATGGGCACGGGGCCGGGGCCTTCGTGGGCGCCCATCTCGTGCACGCACACGCCGACCGCGGTCTCGGTCGGCCCGTACTCGTTGAAGATCCTCGTCCCCGGGGCGTTTGCCGTCCAGGTGTCGACCGCGTCCCGGTCGAGAGCCTCACCGCCGAGGACGAGAGAGCCGGTGGTGCCGGCCAAGTCCTCCGGTGCCACGGACTGGTTGACCACCTTCAGGTGGGACGGGGTCAGCTTGAGCAGGTCCAGGCCGGCCCGGTCCGCCAGGTCCACGGAGAGGGCGAGGGCGTCGCGCCAGGCGGGGTCGAGGAGGACGGGACGACCGGTGACCAGCGGCAGGAACAGACTCGTGACGGTGAGGTCGAAGCCGATCGAGGAGTGCGCCATCGCGCCGCCCTCACCATCACCGTTGCCACCGCCCCCGCCATCCCCGCTGCCACCGCCCCCGCCATCCCCGCTGCCGCCACCCTCGCCATCACCGCTGCCACCGCCCTCGCCATCACCGCTGCCGCCGCCCCCGCCCACACCATCCCCGCTGCCGCCACCACCGTTGCCACCGCCCTCGCCATCACTGCCACCGCCAGCGCCAGTGCCATCCCCGCCGCTACCGCCCCCGCCACTATCACCGAGGCCGCCAGTGCCCATGCCCGTACCGCCACCGTCACTCCCGCTGCCCGCCCCCTCTCCCCCGTCGTCGTGCACGGCGCCCGGAGCGAGGTAGGTCCGAGCGCTCCACAGCAGGTAGTCGCACACGGCCCGGTGGGGCAGCATCACCCCCTTCGGGGTCCCGGAGGAGCCGGAGGTGAACATGATGTACGCGAGATGGTCCGGCCCCACCTCGCACGGCGGCCCGGGTTCCGCCTCCGCGTCCGTACCGGCGGGCGGCAGGCCGCGCAGGTCGACGCACGCGACGCCCTCGGCCGTCACCGCCTCGTCCGGCCGGTCGGTGAGCAGCAGGCGGCATCCGGCCCGTTCCAGCAGTTCCCGTGAGCGCAGGGGCGGCAGCCACGGATCGAGCGGCACATATGTCCCGCCGGCCTTGAGCACGGCCAGCAGCGCCACGACCAGCGCGGCCGAGGGGGCCGCCAGCACCCCCACCGGGATCTCGACCCCGACTCCCCGGGCGCGCAGCACACCGCTCCACCGGTTCGCCCGCGCGTCGAGTTCCCCGAAGGTCAGCCGATCGGTTCCGGCCACGACGGCGAGGGCGTCCGGGGTGCGTCGGGCCTGCCGTTCGACCAGCTCGTGCAGGCACCGGCCCGCCCCGGACTCCGGGCGGCGCGCCGGCAGCCCGTACGGGAGAGGGACCTCGCGCACGGGCATGGCGGGCGCGGCCAGCGCCCCGGCGAGCAGTGTCGCGTACTGGTCCGCGAGCACCCGTACATAGGCGTCGTCGAACTGACGGCCGTCGTAGTGCCAGGTCGTACGCCCGTCCTTCGCACCCAGCGCGCAGACCAGCCGCAGGGCATGGGGCTCGGTCTCGACGTCGTCCCAGGCCACGGTGAAGGTGACGCCGTCGGCACACCGCGGTGCCGGGACGTCCGTCCAGGCGAAGCCGATGTCACGCCCGGGCTGCTCCCCGGCACCGGAGGAAGGGGCGTCCTGCCGGGCTTCCTCGGCGTCGGTCAGGGCGCGGTCCGCGCGGGCGGCGAGGGCGTCGAGGACCACACCGGGGTCGATCCGCGCGGTGACCTCGGCCCATTGCGCGAAGGGGCCGATGACGGTGGCCGTCTCCTCGAACTCCCGGCCGTCGAGCAGCGCGTCGACCGTGACGTCGGGCTGTCCGCCGACCCTGGCCAGCAGCATCTGCCAGCAGGCGAGCAGCACAGCTCCCGGACGCACACGGCGGCGCAGCGCGTAGGCGTGGACGGCGTCCGTGACACCGTCCGGCAGGGGCGCGGTGACGGTACGCCGATCCGATCGGCCGGCGCCGGGCCGCCGACGCAACGGCAGCGGCAGCGGCAGCGGCAGGGACAATCGTGCGGCGGGGCCGTCGGGGGCCGGGGACGGTGGCTCCTCGCCGAACTCCTGGTACTGCCACTCGGCGAACTGGCTGTACTGCAGCACCTCGTCGGTGGGCGGTGTGCCCCCGTACCGCTCGGCCAGCTCGTCGACGAGCAGCCGCAGCGCCCGGCCGTCGGCCGCCAGGGCGGTGGTGGTGAGCAGCAAGGCGTGCCGGCGGGAGCCTAGGGTGAACAGGGCCGCCCGCAGCACCGGGTCGTCCGGCCCGCCGTGCGGCAACTCCCGTCGAGCGCGGGCCTCCTCCGCGATCCTGTGCGGGCGCGCCGTCTCGTCCAGGTGCGTCAGATCCTCGTGGGTCCAGCGCGGGCCCGGCCGGTCCGCGTCGTGGACGACGAGCAGCGCGGTGCGGGCGCCCGGCACCGGCCGGTGGGTCGAGCGGAGGTTCTCGTGCCGGGCCACCGTGTCGCGCAGCGCGGCCGTGAGCCGGTCCGTGTCCAGCTCGCCGTCGAGGGTGACGAGCACCTGGGCCCAGGACGGCACGCCGAGTCGGGCCAGCTCCCACAGCCGCTGTTGCCGGAACGACAGCCGGTACCCCTCGACCTGCCGCGGCTGTTCCGTCTCCGCCGTCACCGGTAGCTCACCATGTCGCCCATGGCGACGAGGAGTTCGCGCTCGCCGCGGAAGGGGTTGCGGGCATGGGCGGTGAGGATGTTGTCGAGCAGCAGCACGTCTCCGCGCTCCCAGGGGAAGGAGACCTCCAGCTCCCGGTAGACCCGCAGGATCTCGTGCATGGCCTCGTCGGGTATGGCGGTGCCGTCGCCGAACCGGCAGCTGCGCGGGAGTTCCTCCGGGGACATGGTGGCCAGCAGCGAATCCCGTACGTCGGTGGAGAGGCAGGCGGTGTGCCAGTGCTGTGCCTGGTTGAACCAGGACCACTCGCCGGTGCGCGGATGGCGCAGCACGGCGGGCCGGACGGCCGTGGTGTGCAAGCGGTCGCCGTGCCACTCGTGGCGCAGGCCCTGCCGGGCGCAGCGGGCCTCGACCTCGGCCCGGTCCCCGGTCCTGAAGACGTCCCGCCAGTCGAGTCCGAGGCCGGTGCCGTAGGTGCGGAGGTACATGACCCCCTTGGCGGTGAACTCCTCGCGCAGCGCCGGGTCAAGCGCCCGGTGGACGGCGCGGCTGTCGACCACGGGTGTCTCGCCGCCGGAGTCGGCCGGGCGGGCGCAGCAGAACCAGATGCGGGTCGGGCCCTCGTCGTTGAAGGAGTTCTCGTTGTGCCACAGGAGCTTCTCCTCCGGTGGGAAGAACACCGGCGTGTAGACGTTGCCGCCGAGTGCGGCGCGCGGGTGTTCGCCGTTCTCGCCGAAGAGGTGGTCGACGAACACGGAGGCGAAGCGCTCCAGGGCGTCCGGGTCGGTGACGGAAAAGCCCCGGAACAGGAGCGCGCCGTGCCGTTCCAGGTCGGTGTCGAGCCGGGTGCGGTGGGTGCGGGCCCAGGCCACCAGGTCGACGTCGGCGCGGGCCGGCCGCAGCACGAGCGGCAGGTCGGCGCCCTCTCGTAGCGGCTCCCGTACGACCATGTCGTCCGGGGCCACGGCGACCTTGGTCGGCTTGATGCCGCGCAGGACACCGGGGCCTCGTCGCCTCGGGCGGCCGGCCGCTTCGCGGGCCGCCGTCGGCAGGGGCGCGTCGGCGATCGAGGCGTCCGGGCGGGCGGCCATGTCCGCGACCAGCGTGACGTACTGCTCGCGCAGTTCCGCCATCGTGGACGCGTCGAAGAGGTCGGGGTCGTAGTTGAGGAATCCGGCGATCCCCTCGTCGTCGTCCTCCAGGACGAGGGTGACGTCGAAGCGGCTGGTGTCGATGAGGTCCACGGTGAACGGGCTGATCCGCGCCCCGGCCATGGTGTCGGCCGCCCGCCGGTTGCTGTTGAGCACCAGCTTGATCTGGAACAGCGGGCTCTGGTTGCGGGTGCGGGGCGGACTGAGGGCCTTGACGACCTCCTCGAACGGCAGATCCTGGTGCGCGTAGGCGTCCAGGGCCACCTCCTTGGTACGGCCGAGCAGTTGCCGCCAGGTCGGGGCGCCGGTGAGGTCGGCGCGGAGCACGATCTGGTTGACGAAGAAGCCGATCAGCGGTTCGGTCCTGCTGTCGGAGCGGCCGGCGACGTCCGAGCCGACCACCAGATCGGTCTCCCCGTTCCGCCGGTTCACCACCGCGTACAGGGCGGCGAGCAGCGCCATGAACAGGGTGGCGTCCTCCTCCCGGCACAGCGCGCGCATCCCGTCCGCGGCCGGGGCCGGGATCCGGAAGCGCAGGCTCTCGCCCCGGTGTTCGGGGTGGGCCGGGCGCGGCCGGTCCAGGGGCAGTCCGGGCAGGTCGAGGATGCCCCGCAGGCGTGCCGTCCAGTGCTCCACCAGGTGGTCGAAGTGCCCGGCCTCGGCGAGCCGACGCTGCCAGATCGCGTAGTCCGCGTACTGCACGGGCAGTTCGGCCGGCCGGGGCGGGCGCTGCTCGCGGGCCGCCGTGTACAGCTCGGCCAGTTCGTCCAGCAGGACGGTGGCCGACCAGCCGTCCACGGTCACATGATGGGCCGTCAGCAGCAGGACGTGGTCCGCCGGGCCGAGGCGGAGCAGCCCGGCCCGCAGTACGGGCCCGGTGGCCAGGTCGAAGGGTTCGGCGTACTGCTCCTTGGCCAGCCGGCGCGCCTGCGGTTCCCGCTGCTCCGGTGGGAGCGGCGTCAGGTCGGTGAGCGGAAGCGCGGGCGGCTCGGCGGGCAGCACGGTCTGGAACGGCTGCCCGTCCCGGGTGGTGATCACGGTCCTGAGCACCTCGTGCCGCCGTACGACCCCGGCGAGCGCCCGGCGCAGCAGGTCGACGTCTAGTTCGCCGGTCAGCCGGACGAAGACCGGGAAGTTGTACTGGGCGGTGCCCGGGTCCATCTGGTGGAGGAACCACAGGCGTTCCTGGGCGAACGAGGCCGGTACGGGCCCCTCCCGTTCGACGGGGGCCAGCGCGGGGAGCACGGGCCGGTTCTTCTCGGCGACCAGGCCGTCGACGAGGGCCGACAGGGCGGCGAGGGTGGACGCGTCGAACGGACCGCGGATCGGCACCTCCACCTCGAACTCCTCCCGCAGCCGGAACACGAGCCGGAAGGTGAGCAGGGAGTGCCCGCCGAGGTCGAAGAAGTCGTCCTCGGCGCGGATGCCGTCGCGGTTGAGGAGTTCGGTCCAGATGGCGGCCATCCGCCGTTGGGTGGGGGTGAGTTCGGTCTCCGGCCGCCCGGATGCGCCTGTTTCCTCGGGTATCAGCGAAAGGTCGGCGAGCGCGGCGCGGTCGATCTTGCCGTTGGCGTTGAGCGGGATCCGGCGCAGCACGATGTACCGGGCGGGGAGCAGGGGCGCGGGCAGCCGTCCGGCGAGCCGGGACTCGATCCCGGGCAGGGCGGCGAGCGCCGCGGGGCGCCACAGCGGTGCGGTCGCGAGCCGGTCCGGTTCCATGACGGTGACGACGGGCGGCAGCACGGGCGGGGGCGTTCCCCGGCGGTGCAGCAGCAGGTCGTAGCAGCCGTCGGGCCGTCCCTCGGCCCAGCTCGGTTCGGCGTCGTATCCGTGCCGCGCGGCCAGGCGGCACAGCTCCTCCGGGTCGGCGCCCGGCCGTACGGTGTCCGGCGCCGTGCCGGAGAGGCGGGCCAGCAGCCGCAGGTCCTCCGTCAGCCGTGCGTTGGGGATGGCGCGCAGCACGAGCTGGTCGGGGCGCTCGGCGCCGAGCAGCGCGTCCAGCCCGTCCGGGTCCAGGCTCTCCGCCTGCCAGTCCCGCTCCCGTGGTGTCGCGGTTCCGGGGCCGGGGTCGTCCGCCGTGTCCTCCCCGGTGACGGTGAGGATGGCGTCGTAGCGGTACCGGGTCAGTTCGTTGTCGGCCGTTCCCCGCTTGGGCAGGACGCGCACCGAGGTGATCCGCGGCCACCGTGCGGTCAGCGCGCCGAAGAGCCGGGGGTCGAGGCAGAGTTCGTTCTCGGTCTCCACGCCCCAGGCGGTCTCGGCGCGCAGGACGGCGTCGGGGGTGCCCGGTTTCGCCCGGTGGGCCGCGACGGAGGCGTGGAAGGCGTCCAGGAGGGCGAGGTTGCGCAGGTCGCCGAGGAAGATGTGCCCCCCGGCGGGCAGCGCGTCGATCGCCTGCTCCAGGACGGCCGTCAGGTGGTCGACGGACGGGAAGTACTGGACCACGGAGTTCAGGATCACGGTGTCGTACGTCTCGCCCGGGCGGATCGCGCGATGGGCGGGGTCGGCCCGCAGCCCGATCCGTCCGGGGGCGTCGACGACGGTGGCAAGTCCGTGCCGCAGGCGTTCGACGACCTGCTCGGACAGGTCGACGCCCTGGTAGAAGTCGCAGTCGGGGGCGATCCGGGCAAGGATCAGGCCGGTGCCGCAGCCGATCTCCAGGGCCCGGCGCGGCCGCAGCGCGCGGATGCGCTCGACGGTGGCGTCGAGCCACTCGCGCATCGCGTCGGCCCCGATCGGCTCGCCGGTGTAGCTGCTGTTCCAGCCGGCCAGGTCGAACGACGGATCGGCGGGACGCTCCGCGCTGCCGTAGGTGTCCTCGTACAGCGTTCGCCAGTGGCTCACCCAGTCCGTCTCGGCCGCCGTGTCCGCCGGTGCGCCGGCGTCGGTGTCCGGGCTGACGAAGGCGAGCAGCCGCCGGGACTCGGGGGTGGGGCCGTGCGCGATCACGGCGGCCTCCCGGACCGCCGGGTCCCCGGCCAGCGCGGTGGCGACCTCCTGCGGCTCGACCCGGTGGCCGCGGATCTTGACCTGGTCGTCGAGACGGCCGAGGTACTCGAGGGCCCCGGCGGTCGTCCGGCGCACCCGGTCACCGGTCCGGTACAGACGTCCGCCCGGCTCGTCGCCGAAGGGGTCGGGGACGAAGCGCTCCGCCGTCAGGCCGGGGCGGTTCCAGTACCCGTGGCAGACACCCGCCCCGCCGACGTACAGCTCTCCGGGCGCGCCCGGTGGCACCGGGTTCAGCGCCTCGTCCAGCACGTACAGCCGGGCGTGGTGCACCGGCCTGCCGATGGGCACCCGGCCGAAGCCGCCGACCGGGTGCGCGCTGTCGTACGCCGCGCAGGCCACGGCGGTCTCGGTGGGGCCGTACTCGTTGACGATCCGGGGTGTTTCGACACCCGTGCGCCAGGCCGCGAGCCGCTCCTCGTGCAGTTCCTCGCCGCCGACGACCAGGGTGCGGGTCCACTGCCCCGCACGCGCGGGGGCCGGGGAGTCCTCCAGCATCTTCAGGTGCGAGGGGGTGAGCTTGACGAAGCCGAGGCCGGTGTCCGCCGCCGCCGAGGCGCGCAGGCCCTCGCCGGGTGTGCCGGAGTCGTCGGCGAGCAGCAGGCGCCGGCCGGCCAGGAGCGGGGCGAACAGGCTGGTCACGGTGAGGTCGAAGGCCAGCGAGGAGTGCACGGGGACGGCGCCGTCCGCCTCGGGCGGCAGGTAGGTCTCCACCGCCCACAGCAGGTAGTTGGCGACCTGGCGGTGGGAGAGCATGGCGCCCTTGGGCCCGCCGGTCGAGCCGGAGGTGTACATCAGGTACATCAGGTCGTCGGATCCGCCGCCGCCCTCCGGGGGTGCCGCGGTCGCCTCCTCGGCCAGCCGGTCCGGGTCGGGCACGACGACCGGGACGCCGGGGTCCTGGGGCGGCTCGTCGGTGACCAGCAGGACGGCCTCGCTGTCGCGCAGCATGTACGCGCGCCGGGCCGGCGGGTAGGCCGGGTCGATCGCCACGTACGCGGCGCCGCTCTTCAGTACGGCGAGCAGCGCGACCACCGCCTCGGGTGTGCGGGGCAGCAGCACCGCGACCGCGCGGCCGGGACCGGCGCCGAGGCCGCGCAGCCGGTGGGCGAGGCCGTTGGCGTGTCGATCGAGGTCCCGGAAGGTCAGGTCGGCGCGGCCCGGCGCGGACACGGCCACCGTGTCGGGGGCGGTGCGCGCCCGTGCGGCGAAGAGCCGGTCCACGCGCATGTCCTCGGGGCGGGCGGGGGCCGCGCCGCGGCCCTCGCGCAGGAGTTGGTCGTGCTCCTCGGCCGTCAGCAGCGGCAGTTCACCGGTCGGCGTGTCGGGGGCGGCGGCCGCGGCGGCGAGCAGGACGCCCAGCGACCGGGCGAGCCGCTCGCCGGTCGCGGTGTCGAACAGGTCCGTGGCGTGGATGAGCCGGCCCTCCAGTCCGGCGTCGGTCTCCCACATGTTCAGGTCGAGGTCGAAGCGGGCGGCGTCGTGGTCCAGGTGGTCCAGCGGGGTGAGACCGATCCCGCCCGGCAGAGTGCGCACGGGACGCAGCGGTGTGTTGTGGAGGGTGAAGTTGACCTGGTAGACCGGGTTCCGGCCGGGGCTGCGCTGCGGGTGCAGGCGCCGGGCGACCAGGTCGAGGGGCACGTCCTGGTTCTCGTACGCCTCCAGGCACGTGGTGCGGACCTCGGTGAGGAAGTCCGCGAAGGACGTCTCCGGGGCGACCCGCGAGCGCAGCGGGACCGAGTTGGCGAAGAAGCCGACCAGATCGTGGAAGCCGCGGTACCGCCGGTTGGCGACGGGGGTGCCGACCACCACGTCGTCGTGGCCTCCGTACCGGGCGAGCACGATCTGGAACGCGGCGAGCAGCACCATGAACAGGGTGCTGTCGGTGCGGGCCGACAGTTTGCGCAGCTCGTCGGTGACGGGCGCGGGGACGGTGAACGCCGTGGAAGCGGCGCGCCCTTCGGGACGTTCGGGCCGGGGGCGGTCGGCGGGCAGCGGCATCGGGTCCGGGGCGCCGGTCAGCCGACGCTCCCAGTAGTCGAGTTGGGCGGCGGCCTCGTCGCCCTCGGCCCACTCCTCCTGCCAGCGGGCGTACTCGGCGTACTGGACGGTGTGGACGGGCAGCCGGGGCTCCCGCCCCTCCAGGCGCGCCCCGTACGCGGTGCCGAGGTCGTTCAGGAGGACGCCCAGCGACCAGCCGTCGACGACCGCGTGGTGGAAGGTGAGCGCAAGGACCGCGTCGTCGGCGGCGACACGCAGCAGCAGGAACCGCACCAGCGGCCCCTCGGCCAGGTCGAACCGCTCCCCGGCGTCCACCCGGGCGAGCCGCTCGGCCTCCGCCTGCCGCTCGGCGGCGGGCAGTGCGGTCAGGTCGACGACGGGCAGCGCGCGGTGCCGGTGCGGCAGGACCCGCTGCACGGTGCGGCCGTCCCGGACCGGCAGGACGGTGCGCAGGGCCGCGTGGTGGCGCAGCAGGTCATTGAGGGCGGCTTCGAGGGCGGTGTCGTCCAGCGGTCCGGTGAGGCGGTGCACGACGGGGCTGTGGTAGGCCGGGCTGTCCGGATCGAGCCCGCACAGGAACGCCATCCGGCGCTGGGTGAAGGACGCGGGGGCCTCGCCGTCGTCGTCCAGGGCGGGCAGCCCGGTCGGGGCGCCCTTCTGCCACAGCCGTTGGCGCAGCAGGGCCCGCTGTCCGGCGGGGAGGCGTTCGATCCGGCCCCGCAGTTCCGCCTCGGTCGCGTCGGTCGTCCTCGTCGTGTGCGTCATGCGGTTCCCCCCGCTCGTCCCTCGGCGCGCCGGGATTCGGCGAGCCGCTCCAGTTCGGCCACCAGGCCGTCGAGTTGTGCCGATCCGTCGCCCGCTTCCTCGCTCGGCCGTACGGCCGCCGCTCCGGCGGTGGCCCGCTCGACCTCGACGGCGAGGCCGGCCAGGGTCGGCACGTCGAACAGGGTCCGCAACGGCAGGGTCACGCCGAGCCGTTCGCGGACCGAGGTCCGCACCACCGAGGCGAGCAGCGAGTGGCCGCCGACGAGGAAGAAGCTGTCGTGCACCCCGAAGGACCGCACCCGCAGGGCGTCCGCCCAGATCTCCCACAGGGCGCGTTCCGTCGCCGTCCTCGGCGCCACCGTGCCGGCGTCCGGCGGGCCGGCCGCGCCCTCGGTGAGACCCGGCAGCGCCCGCGCGTCGATCTTGCCGCTGGGTGTCGTGGGCAGCGCGTCGAGCAGGACGACATGGCCGGGCACCATGTGCGACGGCAGCCGGCCCCGCAGCGCGCCCAGCAGTTCCGGCGGGGAGGGCCGCCGCCCCGGCGCGGGGACGACGTAGGCGACGAGCCGCCGGTCCCCGGCGACGTCGACCGCCCGTACGACGCATTCGCGCACGTCGTCGCGGACCAGCAGGGCGGCCTCGACCTCTCCCGGCTCGATGCGGTAGCCGCGGATCTTCACCTGCTGGTCGGCCCGGCCGAGGAAGTCCAGCGCCCCGTCCGGGAGCCTGCGCACCAGGTCGCCGGTGCGGTACATCAGCGCACCGGGCCGGGCGGCGAACGGATCCGGCACGAAGCGTTCCGCCGTGTGGCCCGGGCGGCCCAGATAGCCCCGGGCGACGCCCGGTCCGCCCACGTACAGCTCGCCGGTCACCCCGATCGGCACGGGGCGCAGTTCCGGGTCCAGCACGTGCAGCGTGGTGTTGGTGAGGGCGGGGCCGATGGGCACGCTCGGGGCGTCCTCGGGGAGCCGGTCCACCAGGTGGGTCGTGGAGAACGTCGCGTTCTCGCTCGGGCCGTAGCCGTTGTGCAGATGGGCTGGGGGTGCGCCGCCGCGCAGCACCGCGCGGGTGCGGCGGGGGTCCATCACCTCGCCGACGACGAAGAGATGGCGCAGTCCGCCGAAGGACCTCGGGTCGATGTCGGCCACCCGGTTGAAGAGGGTGCCGGTGAGGGCGACGATCGTGGGCCGCAGCTCGCGCAGTGCGGCCAGCACCTCGTCGGGTCCGAGGGGCTCGTCGCCGGGCAGCACCTCCACCCGTGCGCCGTTGCACAGCGCCCCCCACACCTCGAAGGCGGTGATGTCGAAGGCCGGGTCGCCGAGGTGCAGCAGGACGTCGCCGGGGCCGATGGACACGTAGTCGGTCACGGTGATCAGCCGTACGACGGCCCGATGGGGTATCCCGACGGCCTTGGGCCGCCCGGTCGAGCCGGAGGTGTGCACCACGGCGGCCAGCCCGAGGGGGTGGGAGCGGGCGGGTAGGAGCGGGTCGGCCGCCGGGAGTTGCTGCCGCGCCGTGCCGACCTGTTCCGCGTCGGTGAGCCGCAGGACGGGTACGCCCAAGTCGTGCAGCCAGGCGGGGGGTTCGGCGCGGCTGAGGACGGCCGAGACGTCGGCGTCGGCGGCCATGCCCCGCAGCCGTTCCTCGGGGTGGGCCGGGTCGAGGACGAGGGGGGCGCCGCCGGCCAGGAGCACGCCGAGCATGCCGGTGACCAGGTCGGCGGAGCGCCGCATGTGCAGGGCGACGACGGAGTCCTGGGTGACGCCGGCGGCGATCAGACTCCGGCCGACGCGGCCGGCCCGCTCCCGCAGCTGGGCGTACGTCCAGGTGCCGGTGCGCTCGGTGAGGGCGAGGGCCTGCGGGGTGCGGTCCGCCCACGCGCGGAACAGGCCGTCCACCGTGGCCGGTTCGGGCAGCGGCCGTTCGGTCGCGTTCCAGGCGTCGAGCCGGGCCCGGTCCTCGGGCGACAGCACCGGGATGTCCCCGATCCGCCGGTCGGGGTTCTCGGCGAGGGCGGTGAGCAGGGCGCGCAGGGCGCTCGCCATACGGTCGGCCGACTCCGGCAGCCAGAGGTCGGACGCGAGGCGCAGCTCGGCCCCGAGGCCACCCCGCCCGTCGGCGCCTTCCTCGTCGTCGGTCACCGTGCACAGCAGGTCATAGGGGACGCTCGCGTCGTCCGGGGTGAGCGCGGACGTGGTGCACCCCGCCGCGGTGAACCCCGTACGCCGCGCGCCCGTCACGGCGAACACCGCCTGGCAGAGCGGATGGCGGCTCAGGTCCCGCTCCTGGCCGTGGAGTTGGACGAGCCGCCCGAAGGGGACCGCGGCGTGCCGCTCCGCCTCGTCCCGGGTGCGCGCGACCCGGCGGACCGCTTCCCGTAAGGAGGGGCGGCCCGTCAGATCGGCCCGCAGCAGGAGCAGGTCCTCGTACGGCCCGAACGCCGTCCGCGCGACCTGCGGTGGGCGCCGGTCCACGGGGGTGGCGAAGGCCACGTCGGGCCGGCCCGTCCAGCGCGCCAGCAGCACGGCGAAGGCGGCTGCCAAGACCGCCCACGCGGGTATGTCCTCCTCGTGGGCGAGCCGCCGCAGGGCCTCGGTGTGCCGGGCGTCCAGGAGCAGCTCGCGGAGCGTCGCCCGGTGGGTCGGCGTCCTCGGCCTGGTCCGGTCGAGCGGCAGGTCGAGCGGCTCGAAATCCTCCAACTGCCGTTTCCAGTACGAGATTTCTCCGTCCGAAGCTTGCCTCTCCAGGGCCGTCGGATCCGCGTACGAGGGCGACGCGGGCGGGAGCTGCTGCCGCTTCTCGCCCAACGCCGCGTAGTGCTGCGCCAGTTCGCGTTCCAGCACGGTGAGCGAGGTCCGGTCGGCGACGATGCGGTGGGCCGTGAGCAGCAGCACGTGCCGCTCCTCGCCGGTGCGCACCAGGGTGGCGCGCAGCGCGGGCCCGAGGTCGAGGGCGAAGGGCCGTGCGCTCTCCTCGGCGAGCACACCGCGCAGTCGCGACTCGGGCGTTGTTGCGCCCCCGATGTCCAGTCGCCGCAGCGGTACCTCGGCCGTGGCGCGGACGGTACGGCGCGGACCGTCCCCGCGGTCGTCGAAGGTGCTGCGGAGCAGCTCGTGGCGGCAGGCGCAGTCCCGCAGCGCGGCCGCGATCCGCTCGGCGTCGAGTGGGCCCTCGACGAGGGTGGCGGCGGACACGTGGTGGACGGGGGCGCCGGCGGCGATCTGCTCCAGGTACCAGAGTCGTTCCTGGGCGTGGGAGAGCGGCAGCCGGGGTGCCTGGGCCGAGTCGGCCGGCGGTCGTGTTTCCAGGTCGTCGTGCACGATGGCCTTCCCTGGTTCGCGGTACGGCGGGTGCGGTGAGGGGGCCGGGGAGTCAGCCCGCCCGGTCGGCGCCCTCCGCCGACGGTGCGTCGTGGTCGTCCTGTCCGCCCTGTCCGCCTTCCCGCAGGCGACGGCGGCGCAGGCTCAAGGGGCGCATGTCGGTCCACACGTCCGCGATGTGCGCGAGGCAGTCGGCCTTCGGTCCTGTCCTGCCCGCGTCCGACCCGCCGGCCGGGTTGCCCCGGTCGGCGGGCCAGATGGAGTACTGCTCCTCGTGGTTGACCACGACCTTGTACGGCCGCTCGTCATCGTCGGGCTTCGGTGTCATCCCCGTGGCTCTCCTCTCGTGGTGGCGACGTGTCGGCGGGCCGCGTCCGCCGGGGCGGTACGGCGGTCTGTTCCGGGTGGCGCTGGCGGATGGGGGTGAAGGCGGCGGCCACCACCACGGCCAGGAAGACGACGGCCACCGCGGTGAGCGGCCCGCGGGTCCCCAGCATGCCGACCAGGGCGGTGAGCAGGGCGGCGCCGAGGGGCGCGAGGCTGCCGTGGATGGTCCAGAACGCCGAGGTGACCCGGCCGAGCAGATGGTCCGGCGTGACCTGTTGCCGCAGGGACATCGAGCAGACCCCCGCGAGCGCCATGCCGAAGGAGTACAGACAGATCGTCACGGCCGCCACGGACACCCGCCCGGTACGGCCCAGCACCAGTACGGACACCGAGCACAGGCTCAGCGCGCCGAGCCAGCACCGGCCGAAGCCCCAGGAGCGGCGCAGCCGGGCGGTCGCGGCGGCGGCCACGCAGGTGCCGATTCCGGCCAGCGCGAGGACGTAGCCCACCGTGCGTTCGTCCTGGCCCAGCCCGTGGCGCAGGTGGTAGATGAACACGTCGGTCATGCCCAGGCTGAGGAAGGTGGTGACGGTCAGCAGCACGGTGAGCGCCCGCAGCACCGGCGTGTGCCACAGGAACGCGGCGCCGGTCCGGAAGCCGGCGAGCCCGTTCCGGGCCCGGCCCGCCTTGCTCTCGGTCTCGCTCCTGTCGGCCGGTGGCCGCGCGGTGGGTCTGAGCCTGATGAACACCAGGCCCACGAGGGAGATGCCGAAGCTGCCCGCGTTGATGGCGACGGCGGCCGTCGGCCCGAAGAACCCGGCCACCACACCGGCCAGCGCCGGGCCCGCGATGTACGCGATCGCGTTCGTCGCCTCCAGCCGGCCGTTCGCCGCGACGATCTGCTCCTTGTCGACGAGGTTCGCCACGGCGGTCACGTACGTGATCTTGAACAGCATCTCGAAGACCGAGGCCAGCGCCATGACCACGTACAGCAGCCAGATCTGCGGGCTCAGGGCCCAGCAGAGCGGGATCGCGCCGTACAGCACCAGCCGGGCGGCGTCGCAGAGCATCAGCAGCCGCCGCCGGTCGAAGCGGTCGGCCCAGGAGCCGCCCACCAGGCCGGTGAGCAGCGAGGTGGCGCCCGCGACGGCGGTCAGCAGTCCCATCTGCGCCGCCGAGCCGGTGGTGTGCAGCACCAGCAGCGGAAGCGCCACCAGGGAGAAGGCGTTGCCGACCTCGGACAGTGCCTGGACCACCCAGAAGACGGAGAAGTCCCGGTTGGACCGGAGCGAACGCGCGACCATGTGGGGGTGTTCCGTCCTGGGGCTAGCGGTCGGGGGTGTACGGCTCCGCCATGGCGACCGCGATCCGGCGGGGCCCCGTGAACGGCTCGCGGCCGTGCGAGACCAGCATGTTGTCGATCACCAGGACGTCGTCCGCACGGTAGTCGAAGCGGGTCGACGCCGCCCGGTAACAGGCCCGGAGATGGTCCATGACGTCGTCCGGGATCGGTTCGCCGTCGCCGTAGTACGTCTGGCTGGGCAGGTTCTCCTCGCCCAGCATCTCCAGCAGCCCGCGCCGGACCGACTCCGGCAGCGTGGTGACGTGGAAGACCGTCACGTGGTTGAACCACACCGGCTCGCCGGTCGCCGGATGCCGGCGCACGGCCTCGCGGACCGCCCGGGTGCGCAGGCCGCCGCCGGGCAGCCACGTCGCCTCGATGCCCCGCTCCCGGCAGTACCGCTCGACCTCCGCGCGGTCCGCGGTGGCAAAGGCCTCCTGCCACGGCAGGCCGACCAGGTCGCCGTAGTTGCGTACGACCGTCCAGCCGCGCCGGACGAACTCCCGGCGCACCTCGCCGTCGACGGCCGTCAGCACCCGGCGGGTGTCGGCCAGCGGGGTGGCGCCCCGGGTGAGCGGCGGGCGCACGCAGTGGAAGTACAGCGTGAGTGGCCAACTCGCCTGGTAGGAGTTCTCGTTGTGCAGGAAGATCTCTTCGCCGGGCGGGTAGTCGGTGGACGTGTAGACGTTCCCCTTGATCACGCTGCGCGGGGAGGAGCGCTCGGTGTAGGGCAGTGGCTCGCCGGAGAGCGCGCGGACGATGTCCGCGAAGCCGTCGGCGCCGCCCACGTCGAAGCCGCGCAGCAGCAGCGCACCGCGGTCGCGGAGCGCGGCCCGCAGGTCCCTGCGCCGGGCGCGCAGCCGTGGCCCGGCCGGTTCGCCGTGCCCCTCGACGACCAGCGGGAGCATCGGGGTGGCCCCGACCGTCATCGCGGTGCCTCCGACAGCAGCGGCAGCAGCCGCCGGGCGCCGACCGCGGCGGGCTCCTGCCGGGGCGGCTCCTCGGTCTCTCCGTCCGCTCCGGTCAGCACCAGGCTCAGCACCCGGCCGTTCTCCGTGAAGAGGTACCGCTGTTCGGTGAGCGCGTCCAGGCGTCGCCGCAGGTCGTCGGGGCCCTCCGGCCAGTCCTTGGCCAATTGCTCGGGCTTGGCCGGTGAGGACAGCCGGCGCAGCAGCCGACCGGTGGCCGCGTCGACCGGGCGTTCCTGGAGAGTTCCGGATCGGGAGTCCCGGACCGTGAGCCGGCCGTCGTCACCGGCGACCAGCCGCAGCTCGCGGCGGACCGCCCCGTCCTCCCCGGACCGGGCCGCGCGCCATTGGGCGATCAGTCCGCTCAGCTCGTCGTGCCACTCGACCGCGTCGAGCATGTACGGCGCCAGGTTCTGGTCGGCGAAGAAGTACGCGAGGTCGGCCAGCGCCGACTCGTCGAAGGGATACGTCAGGGAGTAGTAGTCCACCGGCTTCAGGTCGAGCCCGTACTCGTCGCTGCGCTTGAAGTAGGGGCTGAAGCGGTCGAAGCGCACCATGTACACGCCGTGCGGCGGCACCAGGTGGACGAAGTCGCGCAGCTCCTCGGCGTACTTGCGGTAGACCTCCGGGCCCTCGCCGGGGAAACCGATCAGCAGGTTCCACTCGGGCTTGATCCCGAACTCCTCGCAGTTCTTGAGGAATTGGAGGTTCTGGAACGCGGTCGTGCCCTTGCCCATGAGTTTGAGCGTCGAGGAGGACAGCGCCTCGATGCCGGGCTGTACGACGGTGACGCCCGCGTCCGTCATGGCGCGCAGGTCCTGCCGGCTCAGCGGGAGCTTGACCTCGTAGAAGATCTCGGCCCCCGGCGGCGGGTCGAGCCGGGGGAACACGTCACGCGGGTAATTGCGTGGCATGACATTGTCCGTGCAGAAGAGCGAGGTGTAGGTGGGCGCGAAGCCGAACAGCCACTCGAACTGCTGGACCGCCAGGACCGGCGCCATGGCCCGGAAGTCCATGCTTTGGCCGTTGAGGCCGCAGAAGGTGCAGTGCGAACGCTGCCCCCACCAGCAGCCGCGGGACGTCTCGAAGAACAGCATGGGTTTGCTGGTACCCGTGCGCCGCAGCTCGGGGTGGCCTTCCAGTGCCTCGAAGAAACTGTCGTAGTCGGGCAGGAAGAAGTCGTCTATGTCGCGGTCCGCGCCGATGGCCTTGCGGTAGCGCGGGTCTCGGCAGTTCCGCTCGGAGAGGATTCCCGGGACGGCGTCGGCGCGCTCCAGGTCCTCGTCGAGGACACACCGCAGGAACTCGCCGAAGGTGTTCAGCGCGGGCCCGGAGAAGACGAAGTCGACGGCCGGCACCTGCTCGGCGACCACCGCGCCCATGGGCGCCTCGCAGTTCGCCCCGCCCAGCACGACGAGCGTCCGCGGGCTGCGCTCCTTGATCAGCCGCGCCAGGGCGATACTCGGCACATGCTGGGCGAACATCGAACTGAACCCCACGATGTCGGCCTGATCGAGCCGGTAGCGGTCGATCAGCTCCTCGCAGAACTCCCGCAGTCCGTCCCGCGCCGACAGGATCCGCTCACGGAAGTCGGCCCATCGGGCGCCCCGGTAATAGCGCTGGAAGTATTCGGTTGCGGTGTCGGCCTCGCCGGGAAAGGCGATGTGCCGGAACAACCAGTCCCCGATTCCCGTGTCCACGTGGTCGTGGCTCACGGAGAGGTCTTCGTACAGACGTGTCCCGAAGAATTCGGCCATGTCCTGGTTGAGATAGCACACGTGCGCTCGCGCCCGGCCGTCGAACTCCCGCTGTACGAGAGTCGACAATTGCCCCAGGGCGAATGACGGACGATTCCAGTCGGCGAACGGCATGTTCACTAAAGCGACATGCAACAACTGCGGCCTCCCCGTGATCATTCATTCCGAGTCTAGTCGCGCCGTGGCTCGAGTCGGCAGAGACGTTCAGGCCAACGGGGATTGCGGCGGACGCGGGGTGAGTTCCGACGGGACCCGGGTTCTCTGTCTGTCGCCACACAGCGGCGTTCACCGTGGTCGGCGCCGGGCCGCCGCCGAGCACATCCTCGCCCACCTGGACGTGGCCGCGCCGGGCCCCCGGCTCCGGATGACCGTACGCATGTGGATCACCGCCG